>DATGPC010000321.1:0-27728 GCA_035305265.1 Thermomicrobiales bacterium
AGCCAAGTTCGGGATCGGTCCGGCGATCGACAATGGCTTTTACTACGACTTCGATCTTCCGCGCCCCCTGACGCCCGACGATCTCAAGCAGATCGAGAAGCGCATGCTCAAACTCAGGAACAAGGGCGAGAAGTTCGAGAAGAACATCGTCTCGCGCGAAGAAGCGATGGAGATCTTCAAGGACAACCCGTACAAGCTCGAGCTGATCCAGAATTTCCCCGAGGACGAGACGATCTCGACGTACAAACAGGGCAACTTCCTGGATCTGTGCCGTGGCCCGCATGTCGAGAACACGAAGCAGATCGGCCCGTTCAAGCTCCAGTCGGTGGCCGGTGCGTACTGGCGCGGCGACGAGAACCGCCCGATGCTCCAGCGCATCTACGGCACGGCCTGGAACACGAAGGAAGAGCTGAACGACTACCTGCAGAAGCTGGAAGAGGCCGCCAAGCGTGACCACCGCCGGCTGGGCAAAGAGCTGGACCTCTTCTCCGTGAATGAGGAGATCGGCCCCGGACTGATCCTCTGGCAGCCAAAGGGCGCCATGATTCGGTACCAGGTCGAGAAGTTCGAGCAGGAGGAGCAGCTCAAGCGCGGTTATGACCTCGTCTACACGCCGCACATCGCGTCCGAGAAGATCTACAAGACGTCGGGGCACCTCGAGACGTACAACGAGAACATGTACTCGCCGATGTCGATCGAAGAGGTCGACTACTACCTCAAGCCGATGAACTGCCCCGGCCACATCATGATCTACAAGAACAATGTGCACTCGTATCGCGAGCTGCCGATCCGCCTCGCCGAGCTTGGAACGGTCTATCGATACGAACGCTCCGGCACGCTGCACGGCATGCTTCGCGTGCGCGGATTCACGCAGGACGACTCGCACATCTTCTGCACGCACGACCAGGTCGTCGACGAGGTTGGCGGTGTGATCGACCTCGCCATCTACATGGCCGACATCTTCGGGTACGGCTTCGAGGCCTACCTGGGCACGCGCCCGGAAAAGGCCATTGGCGACGACGCGGTCTGGAACGAAGCGATCGACAAGCTGAAGCAGGCGCTCGACTCGCGCGGCATGAAGTACAAGATCGATGAGGGCGAAGGTGCGTTCTACGGCCCGAAGATCGACATCAAATGGCTCGACGCTCTCGGTCGTGCCTGGACGGGCCCGACGATCCAGGTGGACTTCAACCTGCCGGAGCGATTCGACGTCAACTACATCGGCGAGGATGGAGAGAAGCATCGCGCGGCGATGATCCACCGCACGCTGCTCGGCTCGATGGAGCGCTTCGTGGGCGGCCTCGTCGAGCACTACGGCGGCGCGTTCCCGGCATGGCTCGCTCCGGTGCAGGCATCCATCATCCCGATCACGGACGAACAGGCGGAGTTCGCGACGCAGGTCGAGAAGCGGCTCAAGGACGCCGGTATCCGTGCCGAGGTGAACACGGGCCACGGCAGGATGCAGGCGAAGATCCGCAACGCCCAGCTACAAAAGATCCCGTACATGCTGGTCATCGGCGGACGAGAAGCGGAAGCCGACAGTGTGGCCGTTCGGCTCCGCACGGGCGAGGATCTTGGCGCGACGAAGGTGGACGACTTCATCGCGAAGGTACTCCCGGTGATCGAGACGAAGTCTCTGGATCTGGTAGAGCCACGCGCCTAGCAACCAGGACGCATTCGCCAGCAGTCGTCACGAAGCCGGACACCATCTCGGTGTCCGGCTTCGTCTTGTATTGCGATCGCCTTCTCCGTGTGCAACCATGGCCGCAGGGTCCAGACCGCCTCAAACGCTATCTATGCGGACAGGTGCGACGCCATGTCAGACCAGCGCCCCTCACCTCCCTCCATCCCGGACGATCTGCTCACCCGACGGCGCCTGGTGACCGGCATCGGGTTCGGGCTCATCTCTCTCGCCGCAGCCCCGCCGGTCGTTGGTCACGATGACGACGACCACGACGATGACGATCATGACGACGACAGTGGTCGAGGACGTGGTCGCGGTCGAAGTGGCGGCGATGACGACGACGTGCACCCCTTGGGCACCGTGCCCGCCGGGTCCATCGAGGTGCGCATCGATGATGACGACGCGGGCGGCTTCGAGCCGGGCACGGTCTCTATCGATGCTGGACAGTCCGTCACATGGGTGAACGTCGACGACGACCCTCACACCGCCACCGGCGCCGGGTTCGACACCGGGATCATGCAGCCCGGCGAGCACGCAACGGTGACATTCCACCAAGCCGGCACCTTCCCCTACTCCTGCCAGATCCACCCGATCATGACTGGCGTCGTGGAGGTCCGCGATGCGACTGGCAACGCGTCAAATGCTACCACCGGGGCCACTCCAGAGGCATCGCCGCAAGCGACGCCATCTTCTTCAGGTCAGCAGGCGTCCGTGTCCATCGTCAACATCAGCTTCGATCCAGCCCGATTGGAGGTTGCGACGGGGACGACGGTGACATGGACGAACGATGAGGCCATTCCGCACACCGTCACCTCGTCAGGTGACGCATTCGACAGCGGCACGCTTGAAGAAGGTGAAAGGTTCCAACATACCTTCGACACGGCCGGCGTCTTCGACTATGTCTGCGCGATTCACCCGAACATGCAGGGAACGGTCATCGTGACGGACTAGGCGTATCGTCGCCAGAGTGCCTCTTCGCCCACTCGGCCTCTGCAGGCGCCAGCTGCCTGTGCCGCCACGGTATCAAGACCTGCTCAAACAACACCTGGATCGCCGCCGCCGTAGGCACCGCAACCAGGGCGCCGATCCAGCCAAAGAGGATGCCGCCAGCGATCACCGAGATGAACGCGGTCAATGGGTGGATATCCACCTGATGCCCCTCGACCAACGGCGAGAGCCAGTAGCCCTTGATGTTCTCGATGATGACGTGGGAGACGACAGCGATCGCGACGGCTTCCCACCCGATCGGCACGGTCGCCAGGACTATCGCGACGCGGCCGATCCACGGCCCGATCCGCGGGATCGCCTCCATCAGCGCAGCGACGATGGTCGCCAGGAGCGGATAGGGCGAATCCAGGAGCACCAGCGTGATATACACCCAGACGCCAACGACCGTCATGACGATCACTTTCGCCCGGAGATACGCTCCGAGCCGGCCGCCCATATCGTCCAGAACCGAAATAGTGAGTTCGCGGTACCTCGGATGGATCAGAGACAGGATCAGTGCCCGGAGCCGCTCCCACGTCATGAGGAACAGAAACGCAAACGTCAGGACGCTGAAGAGACCGAAGATCGACGTCGCGATCACGCCAGGCAGCTCGAGCACGAGATCGGTGGTCCACTGGCCGATACCGCCTACGAGCTCACGCCCTTGTTCACGGAGGGATATCAGCTCCGGGTACTGGTCTTCCCATTCCGTCCATCTCGCCTGCAGGTCCTTCAGCCGTTCGATGTAGGTCGGCGCATTGTCGACGTAGTTTCCGACCTGACCGAAGAATGGCGGGACAGCGTAGACCATCAATCCGACCGCAATGGCGACGATGGCGAAGAACACGATCAGGATCGCGGCGGCCCTCGGTACTCGCCAGGATTCCAATCGCCGCACCGGAGCGCTGATGCCGCACGCGAGCAGGATCGCGAGGTAGAGCAGCATCAACAGCCAGCCGAGTTCGCTCAGGAGATTCCAAAGCACAACGGTGAAGAACGCCAGTACCAGGGCACCGTAGATGCTTGGCAAGAGAGTAAATCTCCGAGCCGGTGCGGTCGCAATCGGTGTCTCCTTGTCGAGCGCCTCCCTTCCGCGGATGTCCTTGCCCTCAACGTTCACGTTCGCCTCTTCCATGACCCGTCACCCGATGCTTCCCGCTCATGAGCCACGCAAAGCGATATCTGTGCCGTAACCGGGAGCCCATCCGTCACCATCACGGACAGATGGAACACGAGCAATCGGCAGATTCTGCACGATGTCCTCGAAGGAGCTGCGCTTTCATTGGACGCCCGGATCATTGGCGTAGATACACTGTGACCTGACTCAGGCACGCACCGGTTTCGCACCTGACGCAATGACCATCATGCCGCTGGCAAAGAATGTTCCTGCGATATCAGCCGCATGAAGCCCTTCCTTCCACCGCGCGACCTCCTCAAATGAGACAATGCCCTCGTCGACCGCTCTCGACTCCACCTCGTCCAATGCAAGAGCGAATCGAATGAATGCCAGATCGTGAGAGATTATCGGTCGGGGCTCCACCTGCACATCGATCAGCCCGGCCCCACGAACCAGGCGGTTCAGCTGGCGGCCGATATACCCGTTGACCTGCATCGCATCGGCCTTGTACCGGATCAGACGACGTTCAACATCGACCTCCGGTACATCGATCGAGACTGATCCCCAGTCCATATCCATTAAGACGATGCGGCCACCTGCCCTGGTAACGCGAACCATCTCGCGCAGCGCAGTCGCCGGATCCTCCAGATGCTGAAGCAACCTCTCACTTCGCGCCGCATCGAATTCATCATCGTCGAATGGGAGCGAGGAAGCATCTGCCTCGATATGATTCACCGTGTCTTGAACACCGCCGACTCTCGCACGCTCGTTCGCCTCTCGGATCATGCCCGGATCGATATCGACACCAACGACGCGGCCATTCGGACCGACGAGTTCGGCGAGAGACACGGTGTCAGTCCCCGGTCCGCATCCAACTTCGATCACCGAGCCACCGGTTGAAAGGTTCATATGCTCGTACGATCGACGTTTGTCGTGCCGGATCCGATCCTGGACCGTGTCAAGGTAATGCGTATCGACGTATCGAGGTTGCCTGTTCATGCGGCGGACTCCCGGGCGGCGGACGAACGGCAGCATTTCGGGGCAGACGATCGTTACCATCTACGCCCGAGAGCCGGCGCCGTTCGTCCTTTCGATGTTCTCCACCTGGACCCACCATCACCGTATCAGAGTCGCGCAATCAACCGGCCGACACCGGTTACGCGTTGGCACGATCCAGGGGATCACAATCCCTTTCCCGGAACTACGCGGGCCTGGTCACCTTCCTGGGTAGCCGATATTGGTCCGCTGGCACCAGCGTGTGTCCCGTCGCGCCACGGACCTTCTCGACGGATCCATCCTCGTTGAAGATGTACCGCATCTTCTCGCCATAGCCGCCGAACCCACCGTCGTCGACAACCTTCAGCTCCGTGTCACTGACGACCTCGAGGCCGGTCGCGACCTCCGCCGGGTTGTCGAGCGTCGGGGCCATGGAGTAGAGCCGGCCGCCGAGGTTCACGACATCGGTGTATCCCCACAACGCCGCGAACCGACCCTCGAACGGCTTCAATGCGTCGGCCGATTCGACCTTCGCCTTCGCATCGTCGTCCAGGGCACGATCGATGAGCCGAAGAATCCCGTTGCACAGGACCGCGGCCGGACCATCGGCAGCATTCGTCAGGACCGAGATGGAGAGTTTCCGTTCCGGATCGAACTTCGACATCGTGATATGACCGGGATAGCCACCGCTGTGGCCGTAGTAGGTGCGGCCATTGAACCTGGTAATGCTGAGCCCAAGCCCGTACATGGACTCGTCCGAAATGCGCCACTGCACCTGACGCATCCGCCGCTTCGAGGCATCGGTCAGGATGCGGTCGTCGCCATCGAGGTGGGCCTGGAAGTAGGCGGTAAGATCCGCCGCGGTGGAATAGAAACCCGTCGCCGCGCTTTCCGCACGGGTATCGATGTGCTCGATCTCGACACGCGTATCGCCATGCGCTCGCGAGCTATACCCCTTCGCGTACTCCCCGATTCGGCCCTCGTCAAGCTCTGGCCCGGTACGCTGCAGGTCCAGCCGCTCGACGATGTCGCGAGTTACATAGTCGCGATAGTCCGTGCCCGACGCCGACTCGATGATCAACCCGAGCAACGAGTAGCCAATGTTCGAGTACTTGAAATGCTCGTTCGGCTCCAGCACCTTCCCGTGATCGGTGATGGTCCGGATCAGCTCGTCCCGGACCGGGAATGGCCGCGACACGTCCCAGAAGTCGCAGTTGTCCCCATCCCGGATCATCCCCGAGCCGTGGGCGAGAAGCTCCCGGACGGTGACGCCCGCCATGTCCGAGTTCACGATCTCCGGAACATGGGTGCCCGCCTCGTCATCGAGGCGAAGCAGCCCTCGCTCCGCAAGCTGCATCACCGCGACCGCGGTGAACGTCTTGGAATGCGACGCGACCCGGAACAGGTGATCTGGTTTCAGGGCAACTTCGTTGTCGATATCTGCCATTCCAATGGCACAATCGAGCAAGAGATCTCCCTCGACTCGCACCGCGACCTGCGCGCCGACAAATGGCATGTACCGCTGCTGGATTTCCAGCCAGCCCGGCACGTAATCCAGGGCTGTTTGGATCGCCTCTCTCTGGTTCACCGTGACTCCTTTCACCAACACAACATCGTTGAGGCGATCCTACGTTCTCGCGAACCGGTCCATGATCGCGGCAATGTGCTTGATACCGAGAATGAAGTCCTCGACGAAGATGTTCTCGTCCGGCGCGTGTGCCTGAGAGCGGCCATGCCCGACTCCGGCCGTGCATGCGTCGATCCCAAGCGCGTCACACAGCTGGTACCACGGACCGGAACCGGCGTTCGTCGGGTAGATCGCGGGCACCTGACCATAGACATCCTCGAACGTCTCCGCGACGACCTTCGCGATCGGTGCCTCGAGGCTGGTCCGGGCCGGGTAGCCCGCGCCGATCAGCTCTGTTTCGATATCGGTGAAACCGTTGTCGTCGAGGTGCTTGCGGAGAAGCTCGTAGATCTCGTGAGGATCCTGGTTTGCGACCAGGCGCATGTCCAGCTTCGCCATCGCCCGGCTCGGGAGCACGGTCTTTTGGCCCTTCTCCGTATACCCGGAAAGGAACCCGGAGATCGTGCAGGTCGGCTCGAAGAGATCCTTGAGCGTCAGGTCGAGACCGCTCAGGTTGTTGATGAAACCGTCGATCTCGGCGTCGGCGAGCCGCTCCTGTTCCGTATTCGGCAAATCTGCCATTGCCGCCAACTCGGCCTCGGTCGGCGCCACCACCTTGTCGTAGAAGCCAGGAATCAGGATCTTGTCGTCCTGTCCCTTCAGCGTCGACAAGGCCCAAACCAGACGCCATGCCGGGTTCGGGATCGACGTCGCCTGGGCGGAGTGCCAGTCTGTCCGGGCGCCTTTCGCCCGCAGTTCGACGTAGCAGATGCCTTTCAGGCCCAGATGTATCTGCGGCCGGCCGTCGATGTCGCGCCCGCCGAATTCCCAGATGCATGCATCCGCCTGGCAGAGTTCCGGGTTGTCGTCGACGAAATTCTGGAGATGGGGTGAGCCGATCTCCTCCTCACCTTCGATTATGAATTTGACATTGAGCGGCAGCTCGCCCCGCACCTGCTGCCAGGCGTGGATGGCCGCAAACCGTGCCGCGATGTTGCCCTTGTTGTCGGCCACACCCCGCGCGAAGATCTTGCCGTCCCGGATCCCACCCGACCACGGATCGCTCGTCCATTCATCAAGGGGGTCCGCCGGCTGGACGTCGTAGTGGTTGTAGAAGCTCAGCGTCTTGTCCGACGCACCTCGCTTCTCGCCATAAACGACCGGAAACCCGCCGCGGGTATCGACCTGGCGCGGCTCGAAGCCGAGGCGCCCGAGGCTTTCCTCAACCATGGACGCCATCTCGGTCATGCCAACGCCCTGCGCGGCGATGCTCGGCTGCTGCAGCATTCGCTGGAGCGCCGAGATGTAATCGTCCCTATGTGCATCGATGTATTGAAATACGTCATCGAGCCTGGTGGAGTCCGTCATCTAGCTTTCCTGCTCCTCATAATCCCCGATCAACCGCACCATCGCGATGGCGTAGGCGCGGGTTGCCTCCATGATCTCGTCGATACCGACCCATTCGTCCGGCTGGTGCGCCGTGCTCGGATCGCCAGGGCCGTAGATGATCGTCGGCACGCCGAGCGCGTTCCAGAACCGGCCATCGGTTCCCATGCTGAACCCTGTCGGCTCCGTGTTCAGGCCCAGCCGCTCGTTCGCGCCGAGCATCGCCTGGACGAGCGGATCCTCGATCGGAGCAGTCGTGGCCTCCTTGCCGGGATACGGAGCTGTGACCTCTACGGTACAACCCGGAACGTTCTGGATCGCCTGATTGGCAATCATTTCGATCTCCGCCCGCGCCTCGTCCGGCTTCTCGCCCGGCACGGTCCGGCGATCGATCAGGATCGAGGCCTTGTCCGGCACAACGTTCGCCTTCACCCCGCCCTCGATCATGTTGACCGAGCCCGATGAGGGATGAAATGCCCAATGCGTTCGCTCGGCCAGCTTCGGCCACAGCTCACGACGGAGCGCGACGATGATCTCGGCGGCACCCTCGATCGCGTTGGCGCCTTCCCACGGCAGCGCTCCGTGTGCCGTCTTTCCGTGCACCGTAACGATGCACCCGGCACCGCCCTTCTCCCCGACGCAGACCCGATTCAACGTCTGCTCGCCAACAATCACCCAATCCGGGTCCGGGTATGCTTTGGAAACGATGGCCGCTCCGTGGACACCACCGTTTTCCTCGTCGGACACCTCGGTGACGATCAGTTGGCCCGCGAGCGGGACGCCGGATCGCTTGAGCGCCAGCGCCGCCAGGACTTGCGCCGTTACACTGGCCTTGTCATCCCCGGCACCGCGACCGTAGATCTTTCCATCCTCGATCTCTGCGCCGAACGGATCGTGCTTCCATGCGCTCCGCTCGCCGGTCGGGACCACGTCGACGTGCGCGTTGACCAACAACCGCTTGCCGCCAGCCGGCCCGTACGTCCCGACGACGTTGGGCTGCGTCTCGTCAATGGAAAGAATCTCGGTGGCAAAGCCCTCGTTTTTCAGCTTCGCCTCCACGAAGGCGATCGCATCCCGGCAATCTCCCGGCGGATTGACCGACGGGATCCGGACAAGGTCCCGGTGGAACGCCACCACCTCCTCCTCGTCTATGTGAGACAGGACGCGTTCCTCGAGATCGGCCAGCGAACGGGCATATTGCCCTTGCACGGTTTCCCCCATTCGACCCCTCTCCTTTGGCTTGATTCTTGCGACACTCACAGTTACAATTTGTAAGCAAACGTGACGTGTGGCAGGAGTGCCGCTCCACCCGATGGACGCATTGACTTGCAACACCTCACGGAAAGGAGTTTCCATCAAATGTCAGATTCTGGAAAGAAGGTCGCGGTCGTTCTCGCCAACAACTACGAGGACATCGAGTTCACCTCACCCGCCGAAGCACTGCGAAACGCCGGCGCCGAGCTGACGATCATCGGCACGGAAAAGGGTGAGATCAAGGGCAAGAAGGGCGACACGCAGCAGGCCGACAAGACGTTCGACGAGGTCTCGGCCGACGAGTTCGACATGCTCCTTATCCCGGGCGGTGGCTCCCCGGAGAATCTCCGCATCCATGACGGCGCAGTCCGGTTCACGAAGGACTTCGCGGCGTCCGGCAAGCCGATCGGCGCCATCTGCCACGGCGCCCAGCTGCTGATCTCGGCCGACGCCGTTCGCGGCCGGAAGCTGACGGCCGTCAACAAGATCCGCGACGACGTGCGAAACGCCGGTGGTGATTACGAGGACTCCGAGCTGGTGAAGGACGGGAACCTCATCACCTCTCGCGTCCCGGACGACCTCCCGGTTTTCAACAAGGCGCTGGTCGAAGCGCTGGAGCCGGCCGGGGTCAAGTAATCCCGACCTACTCCCAGGCCCCCCGGCATGCTGCCGGGGGGCTTTTTGCGTCTGCAGTGCTACGATTTCCCGGAAACGTGCGTTTGCTTCCGAAAGGACCCCGATGACCGAGACTTCCGACGCCACCACAATCCCGTCTACCGTACCTGAAGATCCGGGTGCGGACCATGACAAGCTGCGCTCCGCGAAGGGTTTCATCTTCGACATGGACGGGGTGCTCTATCTCGGCTCGAAACTGCTCCCGGGCGTCAACGACTTGTTCAACGCCTTGCGTTTGCGCGAGATTCCATTCCTCCTCGCGACCAACAATTCCACGGCGACCCCGCAGTCGTTCGTAGACAGGCTGGCCGGAATGGGTGTCGAGGTGGACGTGGAGAACATCCAGACGTCGGCGACGACCACCCGCGATTTCATCCGGGATGACGACGATATCCCCAAAGACGCAACGATCCTCGTGGTCGGCCAGCCAGCACTCGCCGAGATTCTGACCGACGGCACTGAGTTCAGGATCCTTGCCGACGACCAGCCAGCCACCGACGCGCAAGTCGTGGTAGGCGGGCTGGACATGGAGTTCACCTACGACAAGATGAGGCGCGCGGTCGAAGCGATCGAGAACGGCGCGGCGTTCATCGCGACGAATGCCGACGACCGGCTCCCGCACGAGACGGGATACCAACCCGGCGCCGGAGCCGTCCTTGCGGGCATCGAGAAAGCCAGCCGGAAGTCGCCCGTGGTGGTCGGCAAACCTCAGCCGCTCATGATGCTGAAGGGCGTCGAGCACCTCGGCTGCCGCCCCGGCGAAGCAGTCATGGTGGGAGACCGGCTCGACACGGATATCGCTGCCGCGCACGACGCCGGCATGGTGACGACACTGGTCCTCACCGGCGTCGCGACGCGAGCGGACCTGGCCATGTCCGATGTCCTCCCCGACTACGTGTTTGCCGATCTGCCGGCGATGTTGCAGGGATTCATCGGTCACGGCTAGGGCATCATATGTTCCATTGACGGCCTTCAGGCGTGCTCGTACGATAACGTACAAGCACGCCATCCTGTGACAAGGAGAAGGACGTTATGGATCAGTCCTCTTCCAGCAACCGCCCTCCTGCCAGCGGACTCCGTTTGGCAACGGCCCCGGTCAACTGGAACAACAACGATATTCCGGGTTGGCTGCCGCGCACGCCGTTCCCGGAAATCCTGGACTTCATACAGGACGCCGGATATTCGGCTACCGAGTATGACGAGTCGTTCGGGACCGACGCCACATCCCTGCGCAACGAAGCCGACGCCTGGGACATGACCTGGTGCGGCTCATATCAATGGGTCGATTTCCTCGACAACGCGCGGATTGACGACACGATTAGGGCGCTCGAACCGCGACTCGAGCTGCTGCGCGATATCGAATGCGAGCACCTCATCGTCGCGGACTCACTCCGGCTCCATCGCGTAGCCATGGCCGGGCGCGTCCCGCCCGACGGATCCGCATCGCTGGACGACGCGGACATCGCAAGGATCGCCGACAGCATCCATCGCCTTGCCGAAGCCGCGAGAGAGTACGGGATCTCCGTCCATTATCACAATCACGTCGGCACATGGATCGAAGCCCCTCACGAGGTCGACAAGCTCCGTGAGCACCTCGACTTATCCCTCGTGGATTTCTGCTTCGATACCGGTCATTACGCCTATGGCGGCGGCGACGCGGCCGCCTATATGCGGGACCATTTGGACTCGATAGGCTACATCCATCTCAAGGATGTCGACACCGAGGTACTGGAAGCGGCCCGGGCGGAGGGCCTCACATTCATCGATGCCCTGAAACGCATCGTCTTCAGCCCGATCGGCACCGGGTCGGCGAATGTTCCGGGCATCCTCGAAACGCTGGTCGACAACGGCTTTTCGGGATGGGTCGTCGTCGAGCAGGATACCTGCGAAGGCGACCCGACCCAGGTCGCACGCCAGAACCTGCAATACATCACCAATTGGCTCTCCGAACACGGCGCGGCCGTGGCGAACGGGAGGTAGTTCCAGTGTCAACGTCCACCGGCCTCAGGCCGCAGGTGAAGTCCATCCCGGAGCTCGAAGCTCTGTCGCGGCAGACGCGACGCCTCATTATCGAATCCATCCACACGGCAGGCGCCGGCCATATTGGCGGGCCGCTCTCCGTGACGGACATCCTGGTCTCGCTCTACTTCAATGAGCTCCGTATCGATCCGACAAAACCAGCGGCGGAGGATCGCGACCGGCTCATCCTGAGCAAGGGCCACTCATCCATCGCGCTCTACACCGTGCTCGCCCTCCGCGGGTATTACCCGGTCGACGAGCTCGCGACCTTCGACCAGATCGATTCGCGCTTGCAGGGGCATCCGGACCTGACGAGCTTGCCTGGCTTGGACATGTCCACCGGCTCTCTGGGCCAGGGACTCTCCCCCGGCATCGGCATGGCGCTCGGCGCCAAGCTCGCGGGCAAGGATTTCCACACCTGGGTCATCCTCGGCGACGGGGAGCTGCAGGAAGGACAGATCTGGGAAGCGGCATTCGTCGCGGCCCGGTACCGCCTCAACAACCTGACCGCGATCGTTGACTACAACGGCCTGCCCCAATTCGGCTGGCCACATGAATCCGGACATACCCGCGACATCCCGATCGACGACCCGGGCGGGAAGTTCCGCGCCTTCGGCTGGAACGTGATCGAGACCGATGGTCACGACCACCAGGCGTTGCTGGACGCCTATGCCGAGGCGAAAGCCTACACCGACGGACCGACCTGCATTGTCGCGAAGACCGTTAAGGGCAAGGGCGTCTCCTTCATGGAAGGCGACTTCATGTGGCACGCGCAGGTGCCGACAGCTGAAGACATTGAGAAGTCTGGCCTCGAGCTTGCCGATCCGGAGGACGTCAAATGACCGACACGCAGATTGCCATGCGCGACGCCTGGGGCCAGGGGCTGGTCGAGCTCGGGAACGAGTATTCCAACATGGTCGTGCTGGATGGTGACCTGGCGAACTCGACCAAGGCAGACATGTTCCAGAAGGCGCACCCTGACCGGTTCTTCGAGATGGGCATCGCCGAGCAAAATATGCTCGGCGTCGCCGCCGGGCTTGCTACCACCGGGTACGTTCCGTGGATCAGCACGTTCGCGGCGTTCCTGGCGAAGCGGGCGCTGGACCAGATCCGCGTCGTCATCGCCCAGCCATCCCTGAACGTCAAGATGTGCGGCTCCTACAGTGGCATCCTCACCGGCAAGACCGGCAAGACGCACCAGGCGATGCAGGACATCACCGTCTTCCGCTCGATGCCGCACGTCGTCACAATCGCCCCGGCGGACGCCGTCGAGCTTCGCCAGGCGATGGCCGCCATGATGGATGACGACCGACCGACCTACCTCCGGCTCACGCGCGACCCAAGTCCCGTGATCGTCGGTGACGACTACCGATTCGAGATCGGCAAGAGTACGTTGCTGCGTGAGGGTGACGATATCGGCATCGTCAGCACAGGCGTGCAGACGGTCCGCGCCTTGGAAGCGGCCGACATGCTTGCCGAATCGGGCGTGAAAGCCTCGGTGTTGCACGTGCCCACGATCAAGCCGCTCGACACGGACGCCATCCTCGCGGTCGCCGAACGGACGGGTGCGATCGTAACTGCAGAAGATCACACGATTCTCGGGGGGCTCGGCGGCGCGGTCGCGGAGGTGCTGGCAGAGAACCTGCCGACACGAATGCGGCGAATCGGCGTACGCGATACCTACGGCGAATCCGGCGCGAACGATGCCCTGTTGGAGAAATATGGGCTGACGCCACGCCACATCGCGGAGGCGGCCCAGGAGCTGCTCAGCCTCCGGCCGGCAGTATCCAGATGAGCGCCGTTCCTCGCGTCGCCCTGATCGGATGCGGCCGAATCGGGCAGCTCCATGCGCGCAATCTCGCCGCGATGCGGGACATGTGTGAGTTCGCCGCCGTCGCCGACTGGAACCTGGAAGCGGCGGAGACGGCAGCACGGCTCCTCGACGTGCCCCACGCAACGTCCGCGAGCGAGGACCTGCTGGCATCACCGGACGTCGACGCCGTCATCATCGCCTCATCGACAGACACGCACGCCCGCTTCATCGAGATCGCCGCCCGCCACGGAAAAGATATCTTCACCGAGAAGCCGATTGCCCTGGATATCGAGGCCACGGAGAGGGCATTGGAGGCCGTCGCAGATGCAGGGGTCCGGCTTCAGGTCGGATTCCAGCGACGGTTCGATAGCGGATACATCGCCGCACGGGAGGGGATCGAACAGGGAGAGATCGGCAACGTCGAGATGATCCGGGACGCCATGCGCGACCCGTCCCCTCCCCCGCCGGAATACATCCGCCAGTCCGGCGGCCTGTACCGGGACATGGCCATCCACAACTTCGATAGCGTCCGATGGCTCATGGGTGAAGACCCGGTGGAGATCTATACGACGGCAAGCGCGCTCGTGAGCGAGGATATCCGCGAGGCGCACGACGTCGACACCAGCATCGTGACGATGCGGTTCCCTTCCGGTGCCATCGCCTCGATCGAGAACAGCCGACGGTCCGGGTTCGGCTACGACGTCCGGACCGAAATCTTCGGCTCGACCGGCGCCCTGATGGTTGGCGAATACCGCTACACGCCGATCCGCCGGTTCTCCGGCGCCGGAGTGCTCGAAGATCACCAGTATTTCTTCCTTGAACGATTCCGTGACGCCTATCGCAACGAGATGGTCTCGTTCCTGACCGCGCTCATCAACGATACCGACGTCCCGGTGAGCGGGGCTGACGGGCGCGCGGCGCTCGTCATCGCCTACGCGGCGGAGCAGTCGCTTCGCGAACATCGACCCATCGCCATTGACATGAAGGAGCCAGATCGTGCCAGATCCGAACACCATGCTGATTCACTCCCAACAAGCTGAGGGAGTAGGCCGCCTGATCGAGGTCACCCCCGAATCCGCTGGATGGGAGTATGTCGGCCTTGTCGTCCAGGTCATCCCGCCGGGTGGCACCTGGCATTACGCAGCGGAAAAGGACGAGCTCTGCATCGTCCCGCTGCGTGGCTCAGCCACGATCACATCGGGCGACGATGAGTGGACGGTCTCCAGGCCCGGCACGGTGTTCGACGGCAAACCGACGTCGCTCTACCTTCCGGTCGGCAGCACTTTCACGGCGGTTTCCGGCGAAGGTGCGGAGCTCGCGGTCACGCTTTCCCGGGCGGAGAAGCAGTTCCCGGCGAAGCTGATCGAGCCGGACGATGTCGACGTGGAGATCCGGGGAGCAGGCAACGCTGCACGCCAGATCAACCACATCATCAAGCCGGAGTTTCCGGCGGACAAGCTTCTCGTGGTCGAGGTCTTCACGCCGTCCGGCAACTGGTCCAGCTTCCCGCCTCACAAGCACGATGTCAGCCAGATGCCCGCCGAGGCGGATCTGGAAGAGATCTACTACTACCGCATCAACCCGGACGACGGGTTCGGCCTCCAGCGTCTCTACTTCGCGGACGGCTCGTTCGACCACGCCTGGGTCATCAAGGACGGCGACCTCCTGCTGGTGCCAGAGGGGTATCACGCCTTTGCGGTTGCCCACGGGTATACCGGCTACTACCTCAACATCCTCGCCGGCGACGAGGCCGAGCGCACCATGCAGCCCGCCGACGACCCTGCCTACGCATGGGTCCGTTCAACATGGGATGACTCCATGAACGAAGGTCTCAGCAGCTACCAGGACATCGACGACCGCATCAATGGCGATGCGGGCAAACGAAAGGCGCAATGATGGGCACTATCCGCGTGACGGCCGCGCAGGCGATCGTCCGCTATCTCGCGGCGCAATACACCGAGCGCGACGGCGTCGAGCAACCCTTTTTTGCCGGAATGTTCGGCATCTTCGGACACGGTAACGTGACCGGGATCGGTCAGGCACTGGAGGAGCACCGCGACCTCCTCACCTACTATCGGCCGCAGAACGAGCAGGCCATGGTCCATACGGCTGCGGCCTTTGCCAAGATGACAAACCGGCTGCAGACCTTTGCGTGCACCTCCAGCATCGGCCCGGGCGCGACGAACATGGTGACGGGCGCGGCGCTGGCGACGATCAACCGACTGCCGGTGCTGTTGCTTCCCGGGGACATCTTCGCCAACCGGCGCCCGCACCCGGTGCTGCAGGGGCTCGAGCACCCGTCGTCCCAGGACCTGAGCGTGAACGATGCGTTCCGCCCGGTGTCGAAGTACTTCGATCGCATTTACCGGCCTGAGCAGCTCGTATCGTCGCTCCCCGAGGCCATGCGTGTCCTGACCGATCCCGCCGAGACCGGCGCAGTCACGCTGGCACTGCCCGAGGACGTCCAGACCGAAGCATTCGACGTCCCGGAAACCTTCTTCGCGAAACGGGTCTGGAAGATCCGGCGCGCCTTGCCTCCGCACGACGCGCTGGAAGATGCCGCCAGGTTGATCGCCGAAGCAGAGCGGCCGCTGATCGTCGGCGGCGGCGGGGTTATCTACTCCGATGCATCGGAAGCGCTGGACGACTTCGCGACCCAATGTGGCATCCCGGTGAGCGAGACGCAGGCCGGCAAGGGCGCGCTGCGCTGGGACCACCCATGGAACGCCGGCCCGATCGGCGCAAATGGCGGGATCCCGGCGAACCGGCTGGCACGCGATGCGGATCTCGTCATCGCGGTGGGCACGCGGCTCGGCGATTTCGTGACCGCATCGAAGACCGCATTCCAGAACCCGGATGTGCGATTCATCGGCATCAACACCTGCAGCCTGGACGCGCACAAGATGAACGCGCTGTCGCTGGTCGGAGACGCACGGGCCACGCTGGAGGCGCTGCAGGAGCTTGTACTTGCCGAAGGCACGGTGCGCGATATCACCGCCTACCATTCCGAGATCGAGGCCCTTCAAAACGAGTGGACCGGCATCGTCGACGACCTGCGGGCTGTTGATGACACACAACCCATCACGCAGGCGCAGGTCATCGGTCTCGTGAATGACGCGGCCGGGCCGAAGGATGTCGTGATCAATGCGGCAGGAAGCATGCCCGGAGACCTCCTCAAGCTCTGGCGTTCCCAGGACCCGAAGAGCTACCACCTCGAGTACGGCTACTCCTGCATGGGTTACGAGATTCCGGCAGGCATCGGCGTCAAAATGGCCGATCCGGACAGGGAAGTCTTCGTCCTCATCGGGGACGGCAGCTACCTCATGCTGAACACCGAGATCGTGACGGCGGTGCAGGAAGGCATCAAACTCGTCATCGTCCTTGTCGACAACGGCGGGTTCCAGTCGATCCATGGCCTCCAGATGAGCTCCGGTACGCCATCGTTCGGTAACGAGCTTCGCTTCCGGGACGAAGAGCAAAAGGCCCTTGCCGGGTCGCTCGTACCGGTCGATTACGTCTCTAACGCTGAAAGTATGGGCGCACGAGGCATCCGGGCGACGAACGCGGAAGAGCTCCGGGCAGCGCTCGACGAGGCCAAATCCGAGACAAGGACGACAATGGTCTACATCCAGACCGACGAGAATGCGCGTGTACCGAACTTCGAAGGCTGGTGGGATGTGCCGATCGCCGAGGTCAGCCAGCAGGACAGCGTGAAGCAGGCCCGGAGGCAGTACGAAGCGGATATCCAGAAGCAGCGCGTCATCTACTGACGGGCACGCATCGATGCAAACGCAAGGAGGCCGGGCACAGTGCCCGGCCTCCTTGTATGTTTCACGCGGATTCGGTCCGGCGTGTTACGCCCGCATGAGGCGCGTGCCGTTCAGGATCACGGCGAGGACCGACACCTCGTGGACGAGCATGCCGCCCGCCATGTTCACGTTGCCGGTCAGCACCCCCAGCAGCAGCAGGGCAACTGTCCCGACGGCGAGAACAAGATTCTGGCGAATCACGCCATTCGTCGAACTGGAGATGCGAAGCGCGTCCGTTATCTTCGACGGTTGGTCCGTCATCAACGCGATATCCGCAGTCTCCAGCGCGACGTCCGTGCCGGCAGCACCCATAGCGATCCCGACATCGGCCGTAGCGAGCGCCGGTGCGTCATTGATGCCGTCCCCGACCATCGCGACCACTTCTCCCCTGGACTGCGCATCCTGGATCCAGGCGAGTTTGTCCTCCGGCAGCAACCGAGCGTGAATCTCATCGACGCCAACGGACTCCCCGACCACCCGAGCGGTCCGCTCGTCGTCACCCGTCAGCATGGCGATGCGGCGGACGCCATCGCGGTGGAGCCGGGCCGGAACGCCCTTCACGCCTTCCCGAGGGACATCCTGCACGGCCACTATACCGAGTACATCGTTGTCCATACCGACCAGCATCGCAGTCTTGCCTTCGGCCTGGAGGCGATGCATCTCGTCCCGGACTCGATCCGGCAGCGCGATTCCCCGACGCTCCATCAGCTCCGGCGTACCGATCGCGATCATGCGGTGGTCGTACGATGCGAGGACACCATGCCCGGCGACCGCCTCGACGTCCGATGCAATCGGGATGGCCCCGAACCGCTCTTCGGCGGCAGTCACGATCGGCCGCGCCAAGGGATGGCTGGACCCGGCCTCGGCGATACCGGCGTAATACAGCACGTCATCTTCAGGTGGGCGAGTTCCCGCGCCGACGTGCGCGGGCTGGAGGGCGACAATATCCGTCAGTTGGGGCTTGCCTTCGGTCAGGGTGCCCGTCTTGTCGAACGCAATCGTCGTGACCTTGCTGACGGTTTCGAGGAACTCACCACCCTTGATTAGGATGCCCTGGTTGGCGGCTCGGCCGATTCCAGCTACGAATGCAACCGGGGTCGCGATGACAAGCGCTCCCGGGCAGCCGATCACGAGGATCGTGAGTGCCAGGTGCGTATCTCGCGTGACGCCCCACATGACGGCCGCGAGAACGATGATCAGCGGCGTATACCACTTCGCGAACTTCTCGATGGTCTTCTGGGCCGGCGCCTTCGACTCCTGAGCCTCCTCCACGCGATGGATGATCCGCGCGAGGGTCGTGTCAGCACCGACACCCTGCACCTCGACGGTCAACACGCCATCGTGGCTGATCGTCCCGGCGTAGACCTGCGAGCCGACCGTTTTCTCGACCGGGATCGACTCACCGGTTATCGGAGCCTCATCGACTGCCGAACGTCCTCCGACGACGATACCGTCAACCGGGATCCGTGTCCCGTTCCGGACGAGGACGTGCTCGCCGATCTCGACGTCACCAGGATCGACCTCGACGTACCTGCCGTCCCGCGAAACGACCGCGACGTGAGGCGCGACCTCCAGTAGCTTGCCAAGGGACTCCCGGGTCTTCCCAAGCGTGCGGGCCTCCAACCACGCGCCAAAGACAAAAAGGAACGTCACCGCGGCGCTTTCCCAGTATTCACCAATGATGAGCGCGCCACCGGCCGCGATGGTGACCAGCAGCTCGATCGTGACCTGACGGTTCAACAGGGCGCGGACGGCCCTGACAGCGATGTCCGTCCCGGCAACGATCGCCGCCAGGACCATGGATGCATCGCGGCCGACAGTATTCCCGAATCCCCAACTCGACAGGAATGCAAGGACGATCGAGATGCCGGACACCAGCATGATGAAGCGCCTGCGCGCCGCCAGGTCCAGCCATTGTTGCCTGATGAACTGCATGTATCCGACTCCCGTGTGAGGTCATCCATAGCCCGTCCAGGGGGCTCTCCATGTCCACACATTAGGAAGATCGGCGGAAGCACTGAATGATCTGGATCAAGTTGCCGCAGTAGGGAGCATTCGTCGGTCCGGACCAACCAGTGTTCGAGGATCCATCCCGATCAAGGTGATCATGATCACGCTCTCTCTGCACACGGTTGAAGACGATCGTCGTGACGGGGGAACGGGGAGATTGCTCGTCGAAATTGCCGGTCTAGGCCAGGTCACATCTCCCCTACTCTCTATACGAAACGAGCGTGAGAAAGTGCGCCACAAGGCCTGTGTCCGACGCGGTGAAATTTCAGGCAAGACCCCGGCAACGAATGCCGGGGTCTTGCGCGTGGTGTCAATTGCAACCAATCGCTAGAACGCCGATGCACGGGCCGTGTAGCCGATGTCTGCGACGGCCTTGACCAGGGCATCGGTACTGGCGACCGATGGGTCATGTTGGACCTCGATACGGCCGGTGTTGAAGTGGACCTTTGCCATCTCGACGCCGTCCATGCTGGAAAGCGCCTTCTCGATCTTGGCGACACACGAGGGGCAGTTAAGGTCGCTCGCGCGGAGGTTGGTCTTCCTGATCTGCTGCGTTGCCATTCGCCTTGCTCCTTCTTCCTGAGGTCCTGATGAAGCCCGGTTGGCTCCATGCCTTGTGACTTCACCTTATCGGCCTCGGAGCAGGAACTGAATGATCCAGATCAATTTGCCGCGGCAGTGCAGCGTTTTCTAGACGATCGATGTCTCAGCGATCCCGGCCAACCGTTCCGGGTCTCGGACAGATATCCATTTGCGGCCGCTGTCGATGATCCCGGACCGGCGGAAGTCGCTGAGGATTCGGCTTACGGTTTCGACTTTTGCGCCGGTCATGTCGGCGATGTCTTGCCGCGACAAGGGCATCTCGATCAGAATCCCTTCCCCTTCGTCCTTGCCACGTTTTTCGGCGAGATGGAGTAGCGTCGCTGCAACGCGATGCTCTACCGGATGGGCGCTCAACTGCTCGATAGCCAAATGCGCGTTGCGTAGTCGCGCTGCGACGAGATGGAGCGTGGCGAGCGCTGCGGAAGGGTATTTTTGCAGCATGCGATGGAACGAATCCGCCGTGGTGTAGAGGATGCAGCAGGACGTGTGCGCGGTCACATCTTCGCGATACGTCGCGTCACCCAACTCAGCGAGGCTACCGAAGTGCTCACCGGGGCCGAGGAAGTCGAGGAGGACATCCTGCCCGTCAACGGTCGGGCGCGCCATCTTGACCATGCCGGCACCTACGATCGAAAGCCGATCAGCGGGATCGCCGGCGAGCTGGATGATGTCGCCCTCATGGTAGTGCTGTTGGCGGAACGTCTCCTGGACCTCGATCACCTGCTCGGGAGTCAGGCTCGAGAAGAACCGGGACGCACCCAGCAATCGTCGCTGATCCTCGATCGAGCAATGTAGCGCGGTGTCGATCACAACCGGCTCTACCGGCGTCCGTCGTCGTCCCATCAGTGGCTCCCATGCGCCGGCGAGGCAACACCCAGGCAGCTCGGCGGTCGATACGCCCTGCTACCCCTGAACGTACGAAAATTGCTGAATATCCCTCCCCTGCCCGTATAGTACCCGCATCCGCTGGTTTGTTGCCCCGATGGCTGAGGGGCCGGGATGGCTGCCCGGAAGACAAACCGCAATGGAGGGAAGACATGTTCCATACCCCGCGTTTCGCCATGCGCTGGCTCGCACCAGTACTGGCAGTTCTTTTCTGCGTCTCGATCGCAATCCCTGGCGCGACAGTCGCTCAGGAGGCAGGTGTCGGTTCGGCGACAACGACCGCGCCACTCAATCTGCGTTCGGGTCCGTCTACATCAGAAATCGTCGTGGTGGTGATCCCGGCGAGCACCACGGTCGAGATCACGGGCGCCGGCGAGGCCGGGTTCCTTCCAGTCTCCTGGAACGGCCTCAGCGGCTGGGCGTCCGCCGACTACCTCTCGACCGGCGCTCCGGACGGCGATCCGTCTGCGGGTGCGGGACCTGCCCAGACCACGTCATACCTGAACTTCAGGAGCGGGCCGGGCACGGATTACGGCATCATCTCCGTCATCCCGAACGGCGCCAGCATCTCCCTGACCGGTGAAAGCTCCGGCGGGTTCGTCGAGGTGGTCTACAACGGTCTCCAGGGCTGGGTCTCGGCCGACTACATTACGGGCGGAAGTGGCGCTCCAGCACCCGACCCGGAACCCGATCCAGCCCCGGTCGAGGTCGCCTCGTTGGTGACCACCTCCGCGCTGAACCTTCGCTCCGATGCGAGCCTCTCGGGAGCCGTCCTGACCGTGATTCCGTCCGGAACAACCGTTTCGGTGACCGGAGATGGCCAAAATGGCTTCCTCCCGGTGAGCTATGACGGGCTCCAGGGGTGGGCGTCCGCCGACTTCCTGAGCGACGGCTCCACGGCGGGGCCCGAGCCGGGTCCGGTCACCAGCGGCAGCGGGCTGATCTGGCCCGTCAGTGGCGGCACGTGGTCGATCATCCAGGGATACAACGGTGGCACGCACCAGAACCGGAGCGGAACGGCGCAGTACTACTACGCGCTGGATATCGCCCGCACGGACGGCGACACAGCAGGCCAGCCAGTCTATGCGCCCGCGTCGGGCACCATCCAGTGGCTGGATGCTGGCTCTGGCGGCATCGCAATCGATTTGGGGAACGGCTACACGGTGGCGATGTTCCACTCTACCTACGACGCTGGGCTGAGCCGCGGCCAGTGGGTCGAGCAGGGACAGTACCTCGGTACGGTCTCGGGGCCGGGTGGCGCCGGCTATGCCAGCACGCCGCACGTGGACATCACGCTCTGGTACACGGGCGAGGGCGGCCGGACGGCGGCCCCGTTCTCCGGCGGCAATGCCATCTCGGGATGGGATTTTCCGGACACCGGCGGATCGAATCAGCACGCCGGAACGACATTCAACCCGTAGCACGTGCCGGACAAAGAGGAAGGAGCCCCGCGGCTGAGACACGGGGCTCCTTCCTCTATCGGAAAATGCAGGGTTCCTAGCGCAACAGGAATCCCCGCGGACGTCGTGCGAAACTCACGGACCGACGCTGCCCCGGCAGGGTCGCCTCGGACTCCCTTTCCAGTTCCCGGGCCTTCGCGGCCTCCTCGATCACCTCGACGATGAAGCTCCTTCGTGGATCCACCGCGAGGTGCCATCCGCCCCATTGCGCCTCGAGCACCTCCAGGTGCAGGTGATCACCGTTGAAACCGCCAGAGACTCCGACGAACTGGCCGACCTCGACGCGATCCCCCACATTGACCGCGATCGCGCCCATGTGACCGAGGATGACCTCATGCCCCTCGTCGGTCACGATCCGCAGCTCCCCCACGTTCGGTGCGCCGTTGCCGTAGTAGGTAAAGTACGGCGTGTTGCCTGACGTGCGAACGGTGCCTTCGACCGGCGAGTAGAGCCACGTCCCGGCCGGCATGGCGACGTCGAGTCCGGGATGCTCGTAGCCATCGAGCCCGAGCGCGATTCCGTAGGCATACCAGGAGAAATGCAGGATCGAGAACTCGGTGTGGCCGAACTCCTGGGATATCGGGAAATCCTGGTAGCCCCAGATAGCGTCAATACCGTTGAGTGGACCACCGTAGGTATTGATCACGAAGTTGCCTGGCGGTGGCCATGGGAGGCCCAAAGCGGCCGGTACCGGTTCCATCGCCACGGCGGTCGGCGTGACCTCTTGAGTTGGAGACGGCGTGACGGTCGCGGATGCAACCGGGGTGGAAGGAGGTTCCGTTGGCGGGGGCTCCGGGGACACGGTCCCGGTCGGCGCGACCTGTTCTTCCTCGGTCGGAACCGGCGTCCCCTCTTCCACAGGGACACTTGTCGGCTCGGGCGTCACATCGACCGTTGGCTCGGGCGTCACACCCTCTGTCGGTCCAACTGTTGGCTCCGGTACGACAACCTCGGTCGGTACTGCCGTCGGCTCAGGGGTCACGACTTCGGTCGCCGTCGCCGTTGGTTCGGGAGTCACGACCTCCGTCGGCACAGGCGTGGGTGTCGGCGGCAGCGTAGGAGCGGCGGTTGGCTCCGGCACCGCGGTCGGCGGGATCACCGGCGCGTTCACCGTGACGTAGAACCCTACCGGTGCGGCATGGTTCCCCGAAGAATCAGTGGCGTAACACGTGACGAGCGTCGTACCGATCGGGAAGAAGGCGCCGGAGGCCGGGTTACACGCCGCGACGATGGATCCACCGACGTTGTCCCAGGCGACCGGTGCATCGAACGCAACGACGGCACCCGCAGGGTCCACCGCATCGACAATGATGTTCCCCATTGCTGGAATGACTGGTGGAGTCTGGTCCGTCACGTTTACCCGGAAGTTCACTGACGCCGCGTTACCCGCAGCATCCCTCGCCGTGCACGTGACCAGCGTCTGTCCTAGCGGGAACACTGAGCCGGATCGCCAGTTGCAGCCAACCGTGACGGGCTTGCCGGACTCATCACCCGCTGCCGGAAGGAGAAAGGTCACAACGGCGCCGGACGCATCGCTTGCGGCGACGAACATGTCTGCCGGTTGCGAAATCCACGGAGGAGTGGTGTCGACCGGCACAGTTGTGGGCGCCGCCACCGACGGCTTCGGCTCGGACGCGCCTGTCTCGGCCACCGGAGATTGCGACAGCCCCTGTTGTGCGCGAGCGGCCGGGAGCGCGCTCAAACTCACGACGAGACACACCACAAGGACGATCAACGTGCCGATGTTCAGCCTGGGAATCTTCTGCATATCTCGGTGTCACCCGTTCACACGTAGCCGGCAGGCGCAACGGTCGCTCCAGGAGCGCGTTGCGTTCGCCACCGGGCGTCAGCAAGAGGTGCCATCCCTGACGTGCAGCCAGCAGATGGGCATGGTCCCCGACACTGGACGGCTACGCCGCCGTCACAGGTGATGATTCCGTGGATCCCCCATGCGGGATATGCTAACCGGCAAAATGCTTTATGTCAATATTACGGTACTGCTCGATCACATCAGGAGAGTTAAGCAAAACCGGCCGTGACCAAATGGTCACGGCCGGAATCTCTGGCGGAAGCGACGGGATTCGAACCCGCGATCTCAGCCTTGACAGGGCTGCATGTTAGGCCACTACACCACGCCTCCAACAGCCCAAGTAATGTACCACCCGTTCTTGGGAGCGTCAAGGTTCTTGGCCCGTTTTGTCCACGAATGCCCGGGAACCGTTCGACTAGCGGCTTGAAATGACCACGTAGGCCCAAATGCACAGCAGGAGACTGTTGAGCAGGAAGAATCCGAGGCCGATGTACAACAGCTTCACCCGGGGTGACGGTGGCCACAGCTCGCTGACCGAGATGCGGGGCAACGGCTCGGGAGCCGGTTCTTCCTCGGCGGTCTGGTCCCCTACCGGGCTATCTTCCTGAGGCTTTCGTACACGATAGAGGTCGAGGAGTCCCACGAGAACTGCCTTATCCATTCCTGCCGCGCGCGGCGTTCTTCCAAAGTGGAATCGATGGCCACGACGTGGCGAATGTGTTCCGCCATGGTGTCGACATCGGCCGGGTCGGCGTACAACGCGAGGTCGCCACCGACCTCCTTCAGCGCCGGAGCCGTCCCGGTTATCACCGGCACGCCCGCTGCCAACGCCTCGGCTACCGGAAGGCCGAACCCTTCCGTCCAGGAAGGATAGAGCATTGCCGTGGCACCCGCGACCAGTCCTGGCAAATCGACGTCGGGCACGTACTGCGGCAGGTGGACGATGCCGCGTTGGTAGAGCTTCTCCGCGTAAGCGACGGCCTCTTCAAAACCCCACCCGGGTCTGCCCGCGATCACCAGCGGGACGTCCTGCCCAACTCCGGACGCCTCGAGGGCGCGCAAGGCGTTGATGTGATTCTTCCGGGGCTCGACGGTGCCGACCATGAGGAGATAACGGTCCGGGATACCGAGCCTGGCTCGCTCGATCTGGCCCAACGGTTGCGCACGGAAGAAGCGCTCGTCCACGGCGTTGCGCACAACAACAATACGCTCGGAATCAATCCCGAGTAATCGCTGGACGTCCGCCTTCGTGGCGTTGGAGACAACGGCAACGAGATCAGCGGATTCTGCCTGGCAGGGCACAACCCGCTCGAGATAGCGTCGCAATGCGTCGGTCGTCTTGTCCGGATGCGTCAGGAATGCCAGATCGTGGATGGTGATCATCCGGGGCGTCCGGGCCATCGGTGGCGCCGTGAAATCCGGTGAGTAGACGACATCCGCCCCGCCGGCGAACAATCGGGCGTCCAAAGGGATCCCCAGCCGGAACCAGATGCGATCGGCGTTGCGACGGCTGAATGGCAGGTTCACGACGCGGACGCCTTGCCCGCGTGGCGGCGTATAGTAGGCGCCCCCTCCCCGCTCCGCTGGCGCGCGCATCAACGTCCAGTGGTCATCGACACCGAGCTCCAGCAACCGCGACACGATGTTGCGGCTGTACCGACCGATGCCGGCGCCCTGATCGAAGACGGCGCTCGCCTCTACCAGCGTTCTCATTCTTTGTCCCGGATATCTCGCCGCAGCACCCAGATATAGAGCGGAATACCGACGACGATCAGGCTCAGGTAGGTGATGACACGGTCCAGCAAGGCAATCGCGGCGGCGGTGCTGGCCGGCACGCCGATTTGCGTGAAGGCGGTGACCATCGAGCCTTCCACGAAACCGAGTCCCGCCGGCGTGAACGGGATGATGGAGACCAGCGAGCTCAGGAGCGCCACCATGATTCCGGCGGGATACGAGATCTGGTGCCCGAGGGACCAGGCGACGAGATAGACACGAATGCCGTCGCACAGCCAAAGGAGCACGCTAATCAACGCCGGCGGCAAGGGCTTCGCCAGCGCGGTGAACAGCCCGTCACGGACCTTCCGGTAGTGCGGCATGATGCGTCCGGGCAAGAGTCTCTCAATCTTCTCGCGGAAGAACCAGAACGTCGTGACCCCCGCGACACCCATAAGCACGACGGCACCGCCGGCCAGGAACGCATTCTGGGCATTCTCCGGCGTATGCGTGCCGAACACGACCAGTCCGGACGCCAGGAGCACCGTCACGAGGATGACGAGATCGATAAGGCGCTCTGCCACGATCGTCCCGAAGGAGACGCCAAACGACGCTCCCGCGCGCTGCTTGAGCAGGTATCCCCGGTAGGCATCGCCCAGTCGGGCCGGCAGGACCGAGTTCGCGAACCACGAGAGGACGATGATCTGGAACATCCCGGGCAACCCGGGCACCGGATAGCCGTTCTCTCGTCGAATGCCAACCTGGTGCAGCATGCCGGTCCAACGGTACGCACGAATCGCGAAGGTCAGGTAGTAGATGGCAACCGCGCCCAGGAAGAGACCGATATTGGTTTGCCGGATCTGCCGCCAGGAGTCCTTGATATCGATGTTGAGACCGCGGAAGACGAAGAAGATGATCGCGAGCGCAACGCCGAACGAGACGAAGGTGCGCCACGACAGGAACGACCGACCGATCGAGGCCGGCTCCTGGTCCTGAACCTCCGGCGTCCGGACGCCAGGTGTGGTCTCCTCCCTGATTCGCGGTTCCTCCGTGGAATCGACGGCATCGTGCCTCGTGCGATCGGTCATCGGGCTGGCTCCGAGGAGAGCGACGGGTTCGACGCCGGGTCCTTCACGTACGAATTCCGATTCACGACCGCCAATGGATCCGGCGATAGCGCCAGGCCCGCCGCGGTGATCATGCTGAGCTGGAGACCGAGGCTCAAGACGTTCAAATAATCCACCAGACTATGAATCGTGAATGCCATCAGGATCGCGAAGGCGCCGGCTGCCACGAGGCGAGGGAATTCGCCTTGAGCACGGCGTATGGCACCGGCCACGGCGCCCAATGATGCCGCCACCCACGCGGTGAACGCAACCATGCCGGGGACACCAGCCTGCGCGCCCATCTGCAGCCAGCCATTGTGCGCCTGGCCCCGTGGGAAACGGTCCAGCCAGCCCGGCGTGTACTCGCGGTAATGATAGTCGTACTCACCGGCACCGATGCCCGTGAGCGGCTCGTCCTCGATCATGCGGATGGCCGCGCCCCAAAGGGATCCGCGACCGAGCAACGCCTTGTGCTCGGTCTTGATTAGCGTTTCCTCTTCCTCGAAAAGGTCGATGAATCGCTGGACCTGCGATTGTCCAGGCGTCGTGATGAGGAAGGCACCGATCAGGACAACGCCGGCGACGAGTGTCGCCAGCTGCAACCGCCTCGGCAGGATGAACAGCACCACGACCAGGGCGACCACCATGCCGATAAGCCCGCCGCGCGACTGGGTCAGCCCGAGCGTCAACATCCCGGCGCCACTGGCGACGATCGAAGCCAGCCAGACCGGGAGACCGATCTTCGCGCGAAACGACGACTTGAAGCCAAAAAGC
>DATGPC010000322.1:0-7969 GCA_035305265.1 Thermomicrobiales bacterium
TCTGGAACACCAGCATCGTCGAGATGTCGGACGATGATCTCGGCCGCGTCGAGCGCTTGCTCGTAGACGGCGGGTTCAACGTCTGCGGTATCGCCTCACCTTTCCTTAAATGCCACGACTCGGGCGAAGGAGAGGCGGCCGGCCGGACCCATTCGGCCAGCGCATCGACCAGGGATGACCAGTGGGACATCCTCGGACGATCACTGCAGGTTGCCAACCGGCTCGACGCACCGATGGTGCGCGCCTTCAGCTTCTGGCGCGTCGAGGACCCGACCTCGGTCCGCGATGACCTGCTGGAGGTGCTGCGGGAGGCAACCGTCCGCACGAAAGCCGCCGGCAAGCTCCTCGGGCTCGAAAACGAGTTTGCCTGCAACGTCGCGACCGGCGAGGAAGCCGGATGGTACCTGGAGCGCATCGACGACCCGACGCTCGGCATCATCTGGGATCCCGGCAACGTCGCCGCGCTCGGCGTCCAGCCGTCGGCGGACGACTTCCGGCACGTGCGCGATCGCATCCATCACGTGCACGTGAAGGACGCGGTGTCGCTCTCCCTCGATGACGGCTTCACCGTGATCGGTCAGGGCATCGTCGGCTGGGATGAGCAGTGCCGTCTCCTGAAGGATGCCGGCTACGACGGTGTGCTCTCCCTGGAGAACCATTTCTCGCTCGACGGCGACAAGGCCGCGGCAACCAGGGCCTGCACGAGCGCCCTGCGTGAGATCGCGACAGGCGCCGGATTATCGGTACAGCCCGCATGACCCGGCCGGCCGAGGGGCATGTCGAGCGATACGCCCGCCTCATCGATCGCTTCGTCGCCTGGGCCACCACGCGGGACGATATCGTCGCCGCATTCATCGTTGGGTCGCGTTCCCGGACCGATCACCCGGCCGACGAATCGTCCGACCTCGACCTCGTCATGTTCGCCAACGAACCATCTGTCCTCCTGAACGATCCCGGCTGGCTCGAGCACATGGGCGACGTCTCGATTACCTTCCGAGAACCGACCGCCGTCGGCATCTGGGAGGAACGCCGGGCCCTCTTCGCCGATGGCTGTGACGCCGATTTCTCCATCCTTCCGGCGGAGGTGCTCGAACCCCTTCGGGCCATGCGCCCGGGTGATCCGATCTACGAGGAGGCCGGATCGGTCATTGCCCGTGGCTACCGTATCGTCCTCGACAAGGAGGGAGGGCTCGCCGAGGCGCTGGAGCGGGCGGCTTCAGCCGGCATGCCGGATCCTCCCTCCCCGACGCAGGAAACGTTCGACCAGCATTTCGCCGACTTCTGGTACCACTGCCCCTGGGCTGCCCGGAAGCTCGCGCGCGGTGAGCTCATCGTCGCGCACCAGACGCTGGACGGGCACCTGCGCGGTCTGCTCATCCAGTTCATCCATTGGGCGGTGGATCGCATCGGCAAGACCTGGCATGGGAGCCGCTTCTTCAATGAATGGGCGCCATCACCGGCACGGGAAATGCTTCCCCAGACCTGGGCCTGGCACGACGCTGGCGACATCCGGCGAGCGCTGGAGGTTGCGATGGACCTCGCCTCCGCACTCCAGAAGGAGATCGCGCGCGACTATGGCTTCACGCTGGACGGCGAAGCCGAGCGGGCAGCCAGGTACTGGGTGAATGTGGCGCTCGATCGTTCGGATCGATCAGGGTAAACGCATACGATTTCGGATATTGTATGCAAAGACCTCAAAAGCGGCGATTCATCGCAGAACAATGTAGGATTGCACCCGGGCTCCAGGCCCATGCAGTCGCATTCCGCGCCTCGGCAAGCCCGGCCCCTGACTGTTTTCAATCTGGAAGCGTGGCCCGCAAGGGCACCACCTTTCCGTACAACCACCATCGGAGCACAGAAGGAACATGAGCGAGAATCCGACGACGCCGGCGAACCAGGAAGTCCTCAACCTCCATTCCGAAGCAAAAGACGCCGCCGCATCCAACAACGAGGAAGTCCTGGCGTTCATCGAGATTCCTCGCGGAAGCCGCAACAAGTACGAGTACGATGAGGAAAGCGGCACCTTCCATCTCGACCGCGTCCTGTACTCCTCGGTCCACTACCCGACCGATTACGGCTTCGTTCCGGACACGCTCGCGGACGATGGCGATCACCTCGACATCTGCGTCCTCATGACCGAGCCGTCCTTCCCCGGCTGCACCATCCTCGCGCGTCCGCTGGGCGGGCTGGAGATGACCGACGAGAAGGGCGAGGACTTCAAGGTCCTGGCGGTGCCGGTGAACGACCCGCGTTTCAACCACTACCGGCGGCTCGAGCAGGTCGGCAAGCACTGGCTGAAGGAGATCGAGACGTTCTTCGCCACCTACAAGCTGCTCGAAGGCAAGGAAACCAACATCGTCGGGTGGCACGGCCTGGAGCGGGCCCTCGAGGAGATCGAGGCATCCCGGAAGTCCTACCGTGCAGCGCAGGGTGAGCAGAAGTTCGTCGAGAAGGACTCTTCCGCCTCCTAAGTTGACGGCCTTGCTATACTTCCCTTTAGAAAGTATCGGCATCCGGCCTACAGATTCCGGATCACACGAGGGAGGACCACACCGATGAGTACGCAGAGCACCGAGCTTCGTCGCCTCGAAGGGTTCCGGCAGCGCCGCGACACCTTCTTCCGGGAGCACGAGCAGTCACCGCTGACCGAGGAGCAGAAGAAGATCTTCAAGGGTCTCTCCTACTTCCCGCACAACCCCGATCTCTCGCTCACCGTCGAGCTCGACCGCGAGGGAGAAGGCATCGGTGAGGAAATCACCGTCGGAACGCTCACCGGTGAGCCGAAGCAGTATGTCCGCTTTGGCCGCTTCACCTTCGAGGTGGACGGCGAGCCCGTAACCCTCACCGTGTTCCAGGACAAGGTGACCGGGAAGTTCTTCCTTCCGTTCCGGGACAGCACCGCCGGCGAGGAAACCTACTCGGTTGGCCGCTACCTGGACCCGAAGGCCCGGCCGGACGGCAAGCTGGTCATCGACTTCAACATGGCCTACAACCCGTACTGTGCCTACAACATGGGCTGGTCGTGCGCGATCCCACCGATGGAGAACCGAATCAACGTGCCGATCCGCGCCGGCGAAACCCTGCCGGACCTGCCGCACGAAGAGCTGTAAGCCGCAAGCAGGACCAGCACGGGAAACGAAACGCCGGCCCGATTGTGGGCCGGCGTTTCTTGCGTCTATGTCACGTTCATCCCGCCGGACCTGGTGTCCGGCGCCGGGCATCACGTCCGGCTACGGCAACTCGATCCGGACCGATCCAGCGACCTCGTCGCCGGTGCTGGTCGTCACCGTGACCTCAAGCTCGCCGAGCGGGAAGTAGCGCCCCTCGTCACGAGCGAGCTCGAACGCGACCCAGGCGACGCGCATGTCCTCGTCGACCGTCACCGACATGGTCGCCTCCGGCACCTCGATCCCGTCGATCGTCCACGTAGCGGTAAACTCGGTTCCGGCGGGAACATTGGCGGCCGGGACGACGGCAACAATCGCCGGCGACACCGTGGTGTAGACATCGACCTCGTCCAGCGGCTCGCCAGACGCCTCATCGACGCCGGAAGTCCAGACAACATCGTCGACGGTAAACGCAGCGACGGTCGGTTCGGGAGTCGGTTCCGGCGTTGGCTCCATTGGCTCCGGGGATTCGCCACCTCCGCACGCCGTCACCAACGCGAGGCAGGCGAAAAGTATCGCTCCCAGCAACCACCTGTACCGCACGTCCGGATCCGTCCTCCTGTGGGCAGCCGGATGACACCGCCTGCCACCCGGAGAGATTGTACTTGCACCGGGCAACGATCGTGCGGCAACGAACACGGCGCGCATCGCGTCCATAACGACAAGGAACCATTCATGAGCTCATCCGAACAGAATCGGAAACCAACCAGGACATTCGACACGCCATTGCAGCCACGACCGCGCGGTGCGGGCGGCGCCCGATCCCGTACCGGCTCCACCGGCTCTGGCGACCAGCAGCTGCTGACCTGGACCGATGAGGACCGCCGGCTGGCCGCGGAGTTCACGCATAGCGATCCGTGGCGCGTCCAGCGGATCACCTCCGAGTTCGTCGCCGGGTTCGACGCGCTCGCCGAGACAGGTCCGGCGGTGAGCATCTTCGGATCCGCGCGCGTGCCGGAGGGCGATGCCCTCTACGAGGACGCGCGTCGTCTGGGCAGCATGCTGGCAAGCGCCGGGGTAACGGTCATCACCGGCGGTGGCCCCGGCCTGATGGAAGCCGCCAACCGTGGCGCATTCGAGGCGGGCGGCGAGTCGATCGGAGCCGGGATCGAGCTCCCCTTCGAGCAGGGCGTCAACTCCTTCGTGAACGTCGGGCTCGAGTTTCGCTACTTCTTCGTGCGCAAGATGATGTTCGTGAAGTACGCCTCGGGCTTCGTCTTCCTCCCGGGCGGCTTCGGGACCATGGACGAGCTGTTCGAGGTCCTCACGCTCGTCCAGACCGGGAAGATGGTGGACAAGCCGATCGTGCTCGTCGGGACGAAGCACTGGACCGGGATGGTGAAGTGGATCGAGGATGTGCTCGTCCCGGACGGCCGCATCTCGCTCACCGATACCGACCTCTTCACGGTGACCGACGATATCGAGGAAACCACCCGCATCATGGTCGAGGCAGCCCGGAACGGAAAGAAGCCTACGTCCGTCTCCGGCTAAATGTTGTCAGGCGGTACCGCAATACCGCCTGAATATGCCTGATTGTCACGATCAACCGATGCCTTGCGCGGCATACATACACCCGACGTTAGGTGCATACGTATGACGGTGCCGACCGGTCACACTTGCTAGCGACCGGTTGCCCCGTGGGGTACTATGAAGGCCGCAGGCGAGAGATGGCTGCTCGGGGATACGGCAGATCACAACGCCGGTTCGTTCCTGTGCCTGCGCACCACATCTTCACGGGGAGACTGTTGTCGCATGCGACAATTCAAGGGGTTGGACAATCGACTGAAGCCGGAGGCCACCACCCAGGTCCCGCTGCTGCCGTTCCGCAAGGTCGTCATCTTCCCACGCAATGTCGTGACCTTGCAGGTCGGGCGCCCGCGCTCCATCCATGCCGTGGAGGAAGCGATGGTGACGGGCAGGATGATCGCCGTCACGGCACACCGTGACGAGCAGATCGACGACCCTCGCCCGCAGGATCTTTTCGAGGTAGGCACCCTCGGCAGCATCCTTTCCGCCGATCGACAGCCGGGAGGCAATCTCCAGGTCGTGCTCGAAGGCGTCGGCCGCCTCCGCTTGCTCGATATCCAGAACAAGCGACCGTTCTTCATGGCGACGACGGAAGACATCGTCGAACCGCCGGTCGACCCGAATGAAGCGGCGGCGATGATCCGCCAGATCCAGGACCTGACCCTTCAATACTCCGATATCAACGGCGATCTTTCGGCCGAGGTGCTGGACATGGTCCAGCGCGCCACGAATCCCGGCCATCTCGCCGACCTCCTGGCGACGCAGGTCGTCAGCGAGGTGCCGAAGCGGCAGGAGCTGCTGGAGACGGCGAATCCGCTCGACCGCCTTGAGCGCCTGGGCGGCATGCTCTCGAACGAGATCGAGATCGCCGAGCTGGACCGCCGCATCAAGGACCGCATCCACAAGGAGATGGATGAGACCCAGCGTCAGTACTACCTGACCAAGCAGCTGGAGATCATCCAGAGCGAGCTGGGCGGCGAAGACGGTAACGAGTTCCAGCAGCTCCGCACCAAGATCGACGAGCGCGGCATGCCGGACTACGCGAAGGAGAAGCTCCTCCGCGAGGTTCAGCGTCTCGAGCGCATGCCGAACGTCTCCGCCGAATCCACCGTCGTCCGCACCTATATCGAGACCATGCTCGCCCTCCCGTGGACCGAGGTCACGGAGGACCGGATCGACCTCGCCGCGGCGGAAGAGCGCCTCGACCAGGACCATTACGGCCTCGACCAGGTCAAGGAACGCATTATCGAGTTCCTCGCCGTGCGCAGCCTGACGCAGGAATCCGGCATCACCACCTCGGCCCAAATCCTCTGCCTCGCCGGCCCTCCGGGCGTCGGCAAGACGAGCCTTGGCCGCTCGATCGCCGAGGCGATGGGTCGCAAGTTCGTCCGCGTCAGCCTGGGCGGTGTGCGCGACGAGGCCGAGATCCGTGGTCACCGCCGCACCTACATCGGCGCCATGCCGGGCCGGATCATCAACGCGATGAAGACGGCCGAGGCGATCAACCCGGTGATCCTGCTCGACGAGATCGACAAGCTCGCCAGCGACTATCGCGGCGACCCGACGGCGGCGATGCTCGAGGTGCTCGATCCGGAGCAGAACACGCACTTCACCGATCACTACCTCGACATGCCGTATGACCTGTCGCAGGTCCTGTTCATCACGACCGCGAACTACGTGAACCAGATCCCGCGGCCGCTCCGCGACCGGATGGAGATGCTGGAGGTCACCGGCTACACCGAGGACGAGAAGATCGAGATTGCGCGTCGCCACCTGCTGCGCCGCCAGCTCGAGAGCAGCGGCCTGACCGAGAACTCGATCGAGATCACGCACGACGTCTGGCGCCAGCTGATCCGCGACTATACGCGCGAGGCTGGAGTGCGCGGGCTCGATCGCGAGGTCGCCCGTCTCTCGCGCAAGGTCGCCACGATGATCGTGCGCGGGAAGACCGACCGGAACGGCAAGGTCGTCATCACGCGCGAATCGCTGGAAGATTTCCTCGGGCCGAAGAAGTATGGCTTCGAGCAGGACCTCGGCGGCAGCCAGGTTGGCCTCGCGATCGGCCTCGCGGCAAGCGAAGTCGGCGGCGAGATCATCCCGGTCGAGGTCGCGACGATGCCCGGCAAGGGCAACCTGACGATCACCGGCCAGGCCGGCGACGTGATGCAGGAGTCGGCGCGCGCCGCCCTCTCCTACGCGCGCTCCCGCGCCGAGAAGCTCAAGATCGATCGCGACTTCCAGGACAAGGTGGACCTGCATATCCACCTCGCCGAAGGCGCGACGCCGAAGGACGGTCCCTCCGCCGGTATCACGATGGCGACGGCGCTGATCTCGGCGCTGACCCAGCGGCCGATCCGCAACGACACCGCGATGACCGGCGAGATCACCCTGCGCGGCCGCGTTCTGGCCGTCGGCGGGCTGCGCGACAAGACGCTCGCAGCGCACCGCCACGGCATCCGCCGCCTGATCGCGCCGATGGACAACCAGCGCGACATGCGGGATATCCCGGAAAACGTCCGCGAAGAAATCCAGTTCATTTTCGTCTCGAACATGGATGAGGTGATCCAGGCGGCCATCATGCTCGACGTGGAGCAGGCGGATCATCTGCAGACAATGCAGGACCGCGTCTACACGACGATGCCGAAGATGCAGCCGGACGCGATCGATGCCCGGGGCCGATAACACCAGGCGAATCCCGACGACAAAGGCGCTGGACGAAATCGTCCGGCGCCTTTCGTCTCTGCCGCAGGTGTCCGCAATTGCGCTCGGCGGCTCCCGGACCGCCGGGACGGATGATCCGTATTCCGACTACGACGTCTACACGTTCGTCACCGCACCGGTAGCCCGGGAGACTCGCCGCGATCTTGCCCTGCGCTTCGACCCCCATCCCGAGATCGGGAACGACTGGTGGGGAGAGAGCGACTACTGGCACGACGGTGAAACCGGCTACGACGTGATGTTCTGGGACGCGGCGGATTTTGAAGCGGGGCTGCGTCGCGTCATCGAGCAGCATCGTCCGTCGACCGGCTACACGACGGCGTTCTGGCACACGACACGGAACCAGCAGCCGCTCTTCGATCGGGACGGCTGGCTGTCGGCGCTCAAGGACCTCGCGGCCACGCCGTATCCCGATGCGCTCGCCGACGCCATCATCCAGCACAACCATCCGCTCCTGCGCACGATCCACACGTCCTACAGGGCGCAGATCGGCCACGCCATACGGCGTCAGGATCCGGTCTCGGTGAATCACCGCATCACCGGGTTGCTCGCATCGA
>DATGPC010000323.1:0-35567 GCA_035305265.1 Thermomicrobiales bacterium
TCGTCCGGGATGATATGCAGCTCGAGCGCGTCGAGATACGGACGCCCTTCCAGCCAGTAATCCGGGTTCTTCTCCAGCCGGACAACGGAGTTCGGGATGTACTCGACGAACCGGAACGGCCCCGTCCCGATCATCTCGAGCTTGAGGTCACCCCGATCCTCGACCTCTTCCTGCGGCACCACGGAGAGGCCGCGGCGGCACAGGGCAGCGAGGAACGACGCGTCCGGATTCTTCAGCGTGATCACCACCGTCGACGCGTCTGGCGCATCGATGGTATCGATGCTGGAGGTGTACTCCTGCCAGGGCGACCCGGTGTCCGGGTTCATCACACGCCCGAAGCTGTAGACTACGTCGTCGGCCGTCATCTCCCGCCCGTTGTGGAACGTGACGCCGGTACGCAGCCGGAACGTATACGTCAGGCCGTCCTCGGACACCTCGTAGGACTCTGCCAGGCGAGGCTGCGGCACGAGCGACTCGTCCTCATGCATCAGGCTCTCGTACACCTGGTCGATGACCAGCGAGGCCGCGTCGAGGACCACGAGATGGGGATCCAGCTCGGCCGGGTCACCCTGCACGCCGACGCGCAATGTTCCGCCGGGAACGCCCTCGGGCGATGCAGCAGGGCTCGCCTCCTGACCGGAAATTCGCGTGCCCGACATCCAGAGCGCGGCCGCTCCGGCGGTACCGCCAACAACAGTGCGGCGGGAAAACGCTGCGGGCATGAGGGATTCGGGTGATGGCTGATCGATGCTCATGGGCAAGTCCTCTTCTGTTCCGGCGAACACTCGCGTTCGACCTTCACTGTACTACGCCCCCGGCACCAACCGGGCCAGCCCGATCACCGGATATGCCCACCCATAGGAACTCCGAAACGGAGCCGGCATGGTGCCGGCTCCGTCGTGCGTGCCCTCGGCCTACTGGTCGAGCCAGGTCTCCTTGAAGGAAACGTTCGAGCCCGTCGCGATGTGGACGTAGCCCTTGACGTAGTCCTTCATCGCCTCGTACTGGCTGGCGATGAAGAGGTTCACCCAGTTCACGTCCTCCAGGATGATCTCCTGGATGCGGCGGTAGATCTGCGCCCGCTCTTCCTGGTCGGTCGCTTCCTTACCCTGCTGGACAAGCTCATCCATCTCCGGGTTGCTGTAGCCCGTGCCGTTCCGCGTCCCGCCGGTCACGAAGCTCGGCTCGACGACGTCGTTCGGGTCAACGTACGCGCTGGTACCGGTGACCGAGAGGTCGAAGTTGCCAGCGAAGTAGTTCTCGAGGTAGATCGCGTTCTCCTCGAACCGCGTATCGGCCTCGATCCCGATCTGCTTCAGCTGCTCCTGGATCACGATCGCCGCGTTCGAGAGGAACGGGTACTGCGCCCACGAATGGAGCTCGGTGGTGAAGCCGTCCGGGTATCCCGCCTCCGCCAGCAGTGCCTTCGCGCCCTCGATATCCGGCTCCGGGATCTCCGACTCGAAGCCCGCCCAGAACGTTGCCGGGAACAGGATGTTCGTCGCAGTACCCGCGCCGAATACCGCCGAATCGATGATCGGCTGCCGGTCGATCACCATCGCGATAGCCTTCCGCACCTCGGGGATGTTGAACGGCTCGCGGGAGACATTGATGTCCATGTAACGGATGTTGGTGTTCTCGTCACCCGTCACGACGATCGTGTCGTCCGCCTCGTAGATCGGCAGGTCCTGCGCCGGGGCGTACTCGATGAAATCGACCGTGCCGGAGGTCAGGGCCGTCGAGCGCGAGGTGGCGTCAGGAATAATCTGCATCTCCATCGCGTCGACGTAGGGCTTGCCCTCTTCCCAGTACTCCGGGTTCGCCGTCAGGCTGACCATCGAGTTCGGGACGTACTCCTCGAAGACGAACGGGCCGGTACCGACCATGACCTGCATCAGGTCGCCGTTCTCCTCAACGGTCTCGCGCGGCACGACCTTCAGGGAGTTGCCCATCAGCTTGGCGAGGAACGACGCGTCCGGCGCCTTCATCGTCATGACGACGGTGTAGTCGTCGGGAATCTCGATGGACTCGACGCCGGAAAGATCGTCGGTGGCCGGCGACGCCGTCTCCGGGTCCAGGATGCGCTCGAAGCTGTACTTGACGTCCTCCGCGACAAACTCGCGGCTGACCGGGGGATGGAACATCACACCCTGGCGCAGGTTGAAGGTGTAGGTCAGCCCGTCCTCGGAGATTTCCCAGGACTCGGCGAGTGCCGGCACCGGCTCCAACGCCGCGTTTGTCGAGAGCAGGCCCTCGTACACGTGCTCGATAACGTGCCACGCGGCCGTCAGGTTGGTCTTGTGCGGGTCGAGCTCAGCCGGGTCGGCCGAGAGCCCCACACGCAGCGTGCCGCCGCGCACCGGCTCCGGGGACGCTTCCTGCCCCGCCGCGGCCTTCGGGCGGTTGCCGACCGCACCGAGCGCCATCATCGCTGGCACGGAAAGGCCGAGCGCCGCGCCCTTCTGCATCGCCTGACGACGATTGAGGGAGCCGTCCATCACCTTGGACGCAAGTTCGAGGAACGTATTGGCGTGGTTTGTCGCCGTTTCATGAGACATGGTGCATCGCTCCTGATCACTACCGTATGCATGAACGCCATTCAAAAACAGTCCCGAAATGCGTGGAAATCGGGCAACGGTCAACCGGCCCACCAGTTCACACCGGCAGCCGGACGGCCATTTGACCCGGACGCTCCATTGCATCCTTCTACGCCCCTTCATCGGGAGTTCGTCGCATGAGTATATGGTCGACTCGACGCTCGCACAACCGTAAAGCTGCCGCAGCCCGAGCCTTTTTGATGTACGCATGCCTGACCTGCCATCGTGCACCCATGCCGTATACTGGGGCAACACCGACAACCTACAGGCTGGCTGTCTCCTGGCGGAGACGTATCAAGGAGCATCATCACGATGTCATCACTTCAGACCCGCCGAGGCCGTTCGCGTATTTCGACTGTTGGCATGACCCGTAGGGACACCGTCAAGTCGATGTTGTTCGTCGGCGGAGCCATGGTGTTCCATGGTTTCGGCAAGCCGACGCAGGCCGTGGCCCAGGGGAGCACCCGCCTGGTGCAGTGGTATCACCAGTACGGCGAGGCAGGCACCGAAGAGGCGGTGAAACGCTATGCCGCCGCGTACACCGAGGAGAATCCCGACGTCGAGATCGAGGTGAACTGGCAGCTCGGCGATTACGGTGCGGCCCTCAATGCCGCCCTCCTGACGGACGAAGCACCAGACATCTTCGAGCTCGGCGGACCGCCCACGGTCGACCACCTCCGCCAAAACCAGATCACCTCACTCGAGGACATTTTCTCCGACGAGATAAGGGAGGATTTCCGCCCGGCGACGCTCGAGGCATGTAGCATCGACGGCACCATCTACGCCGTGAAGATGATCGAGGATACGGGCGGCGTCTTCTATCGAAAGAGCCTCCTGGAGGAAGCGGGCCTCGAACCGCCTGATTCGCTGGACGCGATGATCGAGGCTGCGACGGCGCTCAGTTCCGGACGCGTCAAGGGCCTGTTTGTCGGCAACGACGCGGGGATCGGCGCGCTGGGTGGTCCGATCCTGTGGTCCGCTGGCGGTGATTTCCTCAACGAGGACGCCACCGCCCCGGCCTTCAACACGGAACGCGTCGCCGCTGCGTGGACGAAGTACGGCGAGTTCGCCCGGGGCGACGCCCTCCTGATGGGCGCTCCGACGGATTACTGGGATCCATCGGCGTTCAACCAGAACCTGTGCGCCATGCAGTTCACCGGTCTCTGGGCCGTTCCGGCCATGACCGAGGCGCTCGGCGACGATTACGGCGTGATCCCCTGGCCCAAGTCGGACGACGAGGGCGAACCTTCGACGTTCTGGGGTGGCTGGTACGAATGCGTCAACGGCAACGGCCAGAACATCGATGCGGCCAAGGCCTTCGTCAAATGGCTCTGGATCGACAATACCGAGCTGCAGGAAGACTGGTGCCTGAGCTACGGCTTCCACATCCCGGCGCGCATCTCCCTCAGCCAGACGGCTGAGCCGCTGGAATCCGGCGTGGCCGCCGACATGGTCACGATCCTCGATGAAAACGCCCGGCTGGGATCCGTTCGCTGGACCGCCGCCATGGGAACCGCCTACACCGATGCGGTCACGAACATCGTCCGGAACGGCGCCGACGCGGCCGAGGAGCTCGCCAAGGCGGAAGAAACCGTGATCGCCGAGCTCGAGCGCTAGGGCGATCGTCGCGCTCGTCCGACCGGCTCACACGGGTGACGTTTCAGCGAAGCGTCACCCGTGTCCCGACGCGCACGCTTCGAACGCTCCAGGACGCTATCTATGGACATTCCCGAGAACTCGATCGTCACGGTCAAGGTGCCCTGGTGGCGCCAGACCCGATGGGAAGCGACCTTCGCGTTCCTTTTCTTCGTCGCGCCCCTTGTCCTTGGCCTGCTCGTCTTCACCTATATCCCGATCGTCTGGGGCTTCCTGATCAGCTTCTCGGACGCCCGGAACACGATTGACATTGGTGACTGGGTCGGACTCGACAACTACCGCGCGATGCTGACGAACTCCGAGTTCCTGCGCTCGCTTCGCACGATCCTCATCTTCGCGATCTTCATCGTCCCGACCACGTTCTTCTTCGCGCTCGGCCTGGCCGTGCTCGTGAACAGCGTGGGGTTCGGACGCGCCTTCTTCCGCTCGGCGTTTTTCATCCCGACCGCGGTGTCCTACGTCGTCGCGTCGATCGTCTGGAAAATGGGCATCTTCAACGGCCTGCCCTACGGCTTCGCCAACATGGTGCTCTACTGGTTCGGCAGCGACCGCGTGATCGCCTGGATCGGCGAAACGAGCCCTCCCTGGTACTGGCTCGTGCTCGTCACCGTGCGACTCTGGCTCCAGGTCGGGTTCTATATGATCATCTTCATCGCCGGCCTGCAGGAGATCGACCAGTCCATCTACGAAGCCAGCTACGTCGATGGCGGCAAGCCGGGCTGGCGAACGTTCTGGACGATCACCTTCCCGCTCCTGCGCAACACGTCCATCGCCGTGCTGGTCCTGAACTTCATCGCGGCCTTCCAGGCGTTCGACGAGTTCATCAACATCCTTGGTGGCGTTGGCTCTACCGGCAACATCAGTCTCGCCCGCCCACCGCTCGTCTTCCTGTACCAGACCGCGATCGGGCAACAGGATTACGGCCGGGGATCGGCCGGAGCCATCATCCTGGCCGCGATCATCATTGGCGTCACCATCGTCCAGGGCCGGCTCTTCGGCTTCGGCCGCCGCGCCTGATCGGAGGATTCGCTGTGGCATCCACCCGCGAGATCAACGACCCGACCTACGGCCGCCTCGTCCGCCCCAACCGAACGTCCACGCGCGTCGGCCCGATCATCTCCCTGGCCCTGAGGTACGCCGTGCTGATCGTGCTGGCGCTCACCTTCCTGTTCCCCTTCTACCTGATCGTCCGAAACGCTTTGATGACCCAGGCGGAGATCACCGGGTTCGACTGGGTCTGGTGGCCGGAAACGCCGCAATGGAGCAACTTTACCGACCTCTTCGACGACACCTCGATCAACATGGCCTCCGGCCTGCGCGCCTCGGCCATCATCGCGGTGGTCAATCTCGTGCTCCAGACACTCTTCGCCTCCATGGCCGGATACGCGCTCGCCCGGATACCATTCAGGTGGCGAGAGTATTTCTTCGTCTACGTGCTCCTGACCCTGATGATCCCCGGCGCGGTGACCTTTGTCCCGACCTATGTCGTGGTAGCCGAGCTGGGCGGCATCAACACCCTGTGGGGCATCGTCGTTCCCGGGCTCTTCAGCGGTTTCGCGACCTTCCTGTTCCGGCAGTTCTATCTCGACTTCCCGGCCGAGCTGGAAGAAGCGGGACGACTCGACGGCAACAGCTATATCGGCGTCTATTTCCGTCTCTTGCTCCCGAACTCGCTCGGGATCATGGCGGCCCTCGGCGTCCTGAGCTTCATCGGCAGCTGGAACGCATTCCTGTGGCCTGTCATCGTCGGCCAGTCGCCGGAGACGCGCACGGTCCAGGTTGTCCTCTCGACATTCCTGACGGCGCAAACCATCAACCTTCCAGCCCTGTTCGCCGGAGCCGCCGTCGGCGCCGCACCGCTGGTGATCGTCTTCCTGTTGCTCCAGCGCTACATCGTCCAGGGGGTCCGTATGTCCGGCATCAAGGGATGAGGCGACTCCCCGGGGGCGGCAAGTCACGATAGACTTCCTCCAGACCGTCAGCCACCGTGATCAAAGGAGTGTTCAGTGGGAATGGAAATCACCGGGGAGCATAAGGTCCCGGCATCGCAGGAAGCCACCTATGACGCCATGCTCGACCCTGAGGTGCTGAAGGGCGCCCTGCCCGGCTGCGAGCGGCTCGAGGAAGTCGGCGAGAACGAGTACGTCGCGACGATGACCATCGGCGTCGCCATGATCAAGGGCAAGTACGACGGCAAGGTGAAGATCACCGACCTCAACCGCCCGAACAGCTTCACGATGCATATCGAGGGCAAGGGACCGCAGGGCCAGCTCAGCGGCGTGGGCGACCTCACCTTCGAAGCGATCGACGAGAACAACACTCTCGTGAAGTACCGGGGCGACGCCAATGTCCGCGGCATGCTCGCCCGCATCGGCGCCCGCGTCGTGCAGCCGGCGACAAAGATGATCGTCGGCAAGTTCTTCGACGAGATGACCTCGCAGATGAAGAAGGCCTGACGACGCCGCACAAAAGGGCCGGTGAGGAGCTTCCTCACCGGCCCTTTTCGGTTGAAGCGTTCCATGTTCCGGGCGGCCCAAATCAGCCGTCAATCCATGCGGCGCTGAACCGGGCTGAATGCAAAGTCGTACCCGAAATACTCCGGACCAACCAGTTCCAGGCCCTTCTCACTTCGCCAGCGATGATCGCTCGGAATGCCAAGGACGGCTACCCGGAAGCCATAGCGTAACGACTCCGTGGTGATTGGCTCCCCGGTTTCTGCGTCAAGCACGGTGATCAGGTCTGGCGTGGAGACGAGAACGTCGTCACCGTCCCGGGCGATCAGGAACTCGTTCTGGAAATCGATCTCGAGCGTACGGCCCTCATAGTCGCCCACGCCCTGAATCGACGCGGTCCCGCGAGCGAACCCGCCAACCGTTCTCCGGGCGACGTCTCCCACTTTTCCTTCCCAAATCGCGAAGCCGCCGGTTGCCTCACACACGGCTTCGACAGGGTCGGTGTGTGCCTCATGCGATTCCCGGATAGCACCCCCGATGCGCTGGATCAGCGAAAGGGTTCCTGGGATGGTCGCCTTCTTGACCTGTTTTCCTGTCATCGGGAAGAGGGCGATCAGTGCCGAGGCTCCCATATCAACCGTCAGCGACCGGGCAAAGGTCTCCGTCCAGTGATTGCTGATCGTGTTGAGGACGGCGCTGTTCCCCTTATCGTCCGCAATCGCCATCGGGGTCGCCCCGATGCCCCAAATCGTCGGCGTCACCATCTGCAGCTCAGGGAAGGCGCGGCCCATGCCGTCCGCATCCACCACTGGCAGACCTTCGCGGGCGGCGACGGCGAACGGGATCATGGAGTTCACGCCTCCCGCCTCCATTGGCATGGTTGCCACAACCTCTTTGCCGAGATATTCGCCGAGCGACCGGATGGCGGTAATGACCTCATCGCCGGAGGGGATCTTCTCAACCATCACGGTGGGTGCGCCCATCATCGCGGTCGGAATGACAAGCGCCTCGTCGTCGAGCTCCTCCACATCGAGGAGGGTCACCGGAGGACGATCCTTCATCGCTGATCGCGCGAGGAGCTTGCCGATATACGGGTCTCCACCGCCTCCGGTGCCGAGAACCGCCGCTCCCATCGCGATATCGTCCAGATCGTGAATCGAAATGTCTCTCATCGATGATCTCCCACCGCCTTGCTTGCCTCACGAACACCCGGTTAGGAGGGATTCATTGCCAGGTCACCCACGGCCTTGATCCGGATCCGGGTCGCGTTGCCCGGCAGGTACGCGAGCGGCACGTCCTCGACATCGACGATCTGGATTGTCTCCGCGGCTGCACCGGCAGCGACGGCACGTCCCGTGGCCTCCGCCTTCGCGTCGGCGATCGCTTCGTCCCGGGACATGGCTTCAAGCGAGTACACGCGGTCGGTCTCGCCGGAGATCTGGGCGATGGCCGCACCGACGGCGTTTGCCGCCTCGTAATGGTCTGGCTTGACCATCTGCGAGGCCCCCTCGACGTCGCGAGTGACGAGGACGCTACCACCGCCGACGACAATCACGGGCACCGGCTCCGAACTCGTCTTCATACGATCGACTGCCGTCTCCACCATTTCCTGTATTCGGCCCAGCGCCTTGGCCACGCCTTCGGGAGCGATGCTCGCGACCAGGGAAGCGTCACCGATCTCCGCCTTGCCCGCTGCCACCACGATATCGGTCGCCGTCAACGTGTCGCCGCCAAAGACCCGGGCCTGTTCCGTCAGTCGATAGCCCACGCTACGCGGACCAACAGTATTGGCGTCGAAATCCACGAGCGAGCCGCCACCGAGGCCTACTGAATAGACATCCGGCATACGGAAGTTCGTGCGAACACCTCCGACATCGACGGCAACCGATGCCTCGCGCGGGAAACCGTGGGTCAGCATGCCGACGTCCGACGTCGTGCCTCCGATATCGACCACGACGGCATTGTCCAGGCCAGAAAGGAAGGCAGCTCCACGCATGGAGTTGGTCGGCCCAGAGGCGATGGTGAGTACCGGGAATGTCCGAGCGTAATCGGCCAGCATCAGTGTTCCGTCGTTCTGGGTGAGGTAGAGCGGCGCATCAATCCCCAGATCCGCGATCGACTGCTCGAAGGCCGTCATCGTCCGGTTTGCGAGATCGCGCAGGCAGGAGTTCAGGATGGCAGCGTTCTCGCGCTCGAGGAGCCCGATTCGCCCGATCTCGTTTGACTTCGTGATCATGACATCCGGGACGATCTCCGCGACGATCTCTGCCGCCTGCTCTTCGAGATCCGAGTTCACGGGAGAGAAAACGCAGGAAATAGCGACCGCACGAATCCCCCTCGCGGCGATATCGCGGGCCGCTGTGCGGACTTCCTCCGGGTCGAAGTCAGAGATCTTGCGACCGTCGAATTCGTATCCTCCATGCACCAGGTAGGTCGAGCTCTCCATTGCCTCGACGAGGTCCTCGGGCCAGTCAATGAGCGGCGGAAGAGCCGCCGTCGCAGGCAGGCCGATGCGGATGATGCCGACTGGCTGGAGATGGCGGCGTTCGACGATCGCGTTGGTGAAATGCGTCGTACCGATCATCACCGCATCGATCGCGTCCGTCTGCGCGCCAGACTGGTCCAACACACTTCGGATCGCGGTCGTGATGCCGCTGGTAACGTTCTCCGTGGTCGGTGTCTTCAGTTTGGCGACAACCCGGCGGTTGTCCATCAGGACCGCGTCAGTGTTGGTTCCGCCAACGTCGACACCGATTCGCAGGCTCATGCTCTCTGTTCTCCTGATTCTGTCTTGTTCGGGATCGCATTCAAGGGCGCGCACCGGGGTGTTGAGGCTACGCCATGCGCATGATATGCGACTTTGCCGGATTGTGAACCACCCTCCGTTGACGCTATTCACGGATCTGGATCGCCTGTGTACAATGCGGCGGCTGGCCTGAGACACTGCTGTCCATAATCCCGGCTGGCCTGTCCCACCCACGTATCATGGAGAAGAACGTCGGCAATGTCGATTGAGCAACTGCGCAGCCTGCGGTACGAGCACCTCGAGCCATTGGCCATCGGGGCCGGAATCCTGGGCACCGGTGGTGGCGGAAGCCCATACCTGAACAAGATCTTTGTGGCCGAGATGCTCAAGCGGGGTGGCGAAGTGCCTGTCATCCCGGTATCCGAGCTGGATGACGATGCGCTGGTCGCATCGACCGGCGGAGTCGGAGCGCCGACGGTCGGTGTTGAGCGACTGAAGCAGGGCGACGAGCTTCTGCGAGCCCTTCGGGCGCTGGAGAAGTACAAGGGCCGAAAGGCGACCCACATGATCTCTGCCGAGATCGGCGGAGGGAACTCAATCTCCCCAATTATCGTGGCATTGCAAGCCGGATTGCCGGTCGTCGATGGCGATGGCATGGGCCGCGCCTTTCCTGAAATGCAAATGGATACATTCGCCATCTACGGCGTGCACCCAACCCCGGCAGCTGTGTCCGACATCCGGGGGCACGTAGCGGTATTCGACGAAATCTCGAGCGGTCATGATCTGGAACGTTACGTCCGCACCCTCACGGTCCAGATGGGCGGTGGCGCGGGCCTGACCGGGCCGCTGATGACCGGTGCCGACATCCGGCGTACCGCTGTCCAGGGCACGCTTTCGTTCGCGGTCCGGCTGGGGGAAGCAGTGATTGCGGCACGCAAAGCCCACAGCAACCCGGTCACGGCAGCGTCGGAGATGTCCGGCGGGCAGTTGCTGATGACCGGCAAAATCACGGATGTGGAACGGCGCTTCGTCGCAGGGTTCGCCCGTGGTCACCTCAAGTTGGCCGGAACCGGCGCCTACGAGGGGCATGATTACTCGATCGACTTCCAGAACGAGAACCTGGTGTTGCAGGATGAGTACGGCACGACCCTTTGCTCCGTCCCGGACCTGATCTGCATCGTCGATGCGGAGACGGCGGAACCCATCTCGACCGAGACACTGCGGTATGGCCTGCGAGTGGCGGTGATCGGAATCCCGGCGCCGCAACTGATCGCAACGCCAGAGGCGTTGGAAGTTGTCGGCCCCGCCGCATTCGGGTATCCGGAAGTCGAGTATCGTCCGCTCGATGGAGTTTACGGAGGAAAGCTGGCCGAATTGGTCAGCCGTCGCTAGTTTCCCAAGTAGGTCCTCGGACCAGTGCAGGTCCATCGTGCTCGATCAGGCACCGGCAACGACGCCAATGTCCACCATCTCCCGGGTCTTTCAGGTGTCCTGATGCCCAGGGACACGACAGAGTGCGGCCACCCCATTCCACGGGGTGAGCGTCACCATCCAGGTGGCTGTCATCGTGACAGGCACCGCTTCCTGACCTTTTATTTGGAGGACAAGACGTGAACACCACAGCATCGTTGCAGGCCCTCGTCCAGGCGGGCCTCGCCGGAACAACCGATCGCCGCTCGCTTGTGAAGCTCGCCGGAGCCGCCGCGGCAGCAGCCGGTCTCACGACAGCTACCCCGTTCGCCCGGCAGAGCTCCGCGCAGGCCGATCAGAACATCTTCATCTTCGGCAGTGGCCAGGACATCAGCAATCTCGACCCTCACACAGGCAGCGACTACTCCATCATTTGGGGCCAACGGGCCGTCTACGACGCACTCATGCGGTACAAGGGCGATCCGGTGGAACTTCTTCCGGGCCTCGCCAAAGAGGTCACTGGCTCCGACGACGCGAAGACGTGGTCGATTGTGCTTGATGAGCGGGCAACGTTTCAGGACGGCTCCCCGGTGAACGCGGAGGCGGTCCGGTGGAACTTCAATCGCATGCTGTCCCGTAACAAGGGCAACGCATGGATGTTCGCTGCCGTTATGGACCAGGAGTCCGCTCAGGTGGTGGATGAGCAGACTCTCGAGGTGAACCTCATCAATCCCTTTGCTCCATTCGACCTGATTCTCCCGTACATGCTCATCGCCAATCCGGCAATCGTGGACGAGCATGCCGGAGACGATGAGGGTGAGTCATGGCTCCTTGAGAACGCAGCCGGTAGCGGACCGTACGAGATCACGCGATTCGAACCGGGCAACATCTACCAATTCGACCGCTTCGCAGACTACTGGAACACCGACATCACCGAGGGCATGGTCGATACGTTCGTCTGGCGGATCATCCGCGAGTCGTCGACCAAGCGCATCGCGCTCGAATCCGGTGAAATCCAGTACGGCGACACCTTCTCGACCGAGGATATCCTGGCCCTGGAGGGCGATGACCGTTTCATCGTTAACCAGAAGGCGTCCTTCGGCCCGTTCCAACTGAAAATGAACAACCAGGTTGGACCGACGGCCGATCTCAACGTGCGCAAGGCGCTGACAGCGGCATTCGACTACGAAGCGGCCATCGAATCACTCTCAGGGCGCGGCGAGCGAATGAATGGCCCGCTGCCGGTTCGCTTCACGCCCTGGAACAACGAGGACTTGCCGCTCCTCGAACACAACATGGACGCGGCACGGGAATACCTGGCGGCAAGCGAGTATCCGGACGGGTTCGATATCGAGTACGTCTATGTCACCGGCCTGGCATTCGAAGAGACCTTCGGCCTGATCCTGCTGGAAAAGTGCGCGGAGCTCAACATCAATGTCACCATGACACCCCTCGTCTGGCCGGACATGGTCGCGCGAGCCTCAAGCCCGGAAACGATGCCCGGCCTGATGTGCGTGCTGGCGAGCTCCAACTACCTTGATCCCGATAATTTCCTCTGGGCGCAATATCACTCCAGCCAGGCGGGATCATGGTCAGCGGCGTCATGGTTCCAGAACGAGGAACTGGATGCGTTGCTGGAACAGGGACGCTCGACCATTGACCCGGACGACCGCAAGGCAATCTACGATCAGGTCCAGGCGATGCTGGTAGAGAACGCGACCGAGATCTGGATGTACTCGGAGACGCCCAATGATGCCTGGGTGAAGGAGTTGGGCGAGAACGCCCGGGTGCTCGGCGGGGGCGGAGATATCCGGAACATCTCCTACCAGGGGTAGTCGAGGTCGAGGTCGAGGCGCGGCACCGGGGACAGACGACATGCCTGTCCCCGGGTTCCGCCTTCATGTGTCGGCGTTTTCCATCCCTCACGACACTGCACATTAATTCCGTCTGGACATTTTTATGAACCTCATTCGATACACCGTCCGAAGACTGATCATGATCATCCCGGTTGTCTTCGGGGTGTCGATCCTCACGTTCTGCCTTGCGTATCTCGTTCCCGGCGACCCGGCGCGCCTCGCAGCCGGTCCCCAGGCGACACAGGCAATGTACGAGCAGCTTCGCGAGGAATATGGTTATGACGATCCCCTCTGGTTACGCTACTGGAATTACCTGACGAACTTGCTTCAAGGAGACTGGGGGAATTCGATCCTCTCGCGACGCCCGGTGCTCGAGGACCTGGGGAATTACTGGCCGGCCACGCTGGAGCTGGTCGTCGTGGCGATGACCATCGCCACGCTGGTCGGTGTTCCACTAGGGATCATCGCCGCGGTCCGTGCCGACCGGTTTGCCGACCATGCCTCGCGCATCATCTCGTTGCTCGGCGTAAGCATGCCGGCGTTCTGGCTGGCGATCCTGATGCAGCTGTTCCTGGGTTTGCGGCTTGACTGGCTACCGGTCAGTGGCAGGCTGGAAACCCTGACGATGCCGCCAGAAAGCATTACGGGGCTCTACCTCGTCGACTCACTGATTGCAGGAGAGTGGTCGACCTTCAAGGAGGCGCTCCAACACATCATCCTGCCGGCGATCACACTGAGTTTCGCCTCGCTCGCTACAATCGCCCGGTTCACGCGCGCGAGCTTGCTGGAAGTGCTCCACAACGATTATGTGCGGACAGCGCGGGCCAAGGGCCTCCAGGAACGATCGGTCGTCCTGCGCCATGCGATGCGTAACGCGTTCATCCCGACGCTAACCATGATCGGCCTGTCGTTCGGATGGTCGATGGGAGGATCTGTTCTCGTTGAGACCGTGTTCGACTGGCCCGGCATCGGCCTTTACGCGACGAATTCCGCATTGACGCTCGATTTCATGCCGATCATGGGAATTGCGCTCCTGTATGGCATTGTCTTCAGCCTGATCAACATCGCGATCGATATCGCCTATGGTTTCCTCGATCCGCGAGTGACGAATACATGATCCATACCGACAAGAGTGAGACTCGCTGATGAACCCATCCCTGGCAGCACCAAAGGGCACAGGACGACGTTGGTCGCCCAGCCCCAACACGCTTCGCGCGATCCGGCGATTCCGGCAGAGTCCACTCTCCGTGATCGGGCTGGTCATCGTGGTCATTCTGGTGCTGATCGCGACAATCGGGCCTTTTCTCGTCCCTTACCCCGGCGATGCCTCCGGCGCCGTACATATCAGCGACAAGCTTCTCCCGCCATCATCCGACCACTGGTTCGGCACAGATCATGTTGGACGCGATGTGCTGTCCAGGCTGGTGGTCGGCGCTCGAGTTTCGCTTCTCGCCGGGATCACCGTCATCATCATGGCAGTGCTGATCGGTACCCTGCTCGGGGCAATCGCCGGCTATTTCAGAGGTTGGGTCGAGACCGTCATCATGCGCGTGACCGATGTCTTCCTCACCATCCCGGACCTGATTCTCGCAATGGCATTCGCCGCCGCGCTCGGACCGGGTTTGAGAAACGTGATGATCGCCGTCTCGCTCGTGTGGTGGCCCGGGTACTGCCGGCTCGTTCGTGCGAACGTCATCGCCTTGCGGGATGCGCAGTTCGCGGAGGCCGCGGCGTCGCTGGGGTCGAGCCGGCGGCGGATATTGTTCCGACACATCCTGCCAAACGCCTTCCCGACCGTTCTGGTGAAGGCGTCGATGGATGTTGGCTTTGCGGTTCTGACGACCGCATCATTAGGGTTCATCGGTCTCGGTACCCAGCCTCCTACGCCGGATTGGGGTCAGATGGTATCGGAAGGCCGCAAGTATCTGCGTGACGCCTGGTGGTATTCAACCTTTCCCGGGCTCGCGATATTGCTGACCGTATTCGCGACCAATCTTCTCGGCGACGGTCTCCGCGATATCTTCGATCCACGCAGTCGCAAGGGAAAATGAACGGCCTGATACGGCATCTTGACGAAATGACGGTACAGGGCCGGTGAGGAGGCTCCTCACCGGCCCTGTACCGTCCATCGCCAGCTGCCTGGCCTACTTCTCTTCCGGATTCCACTCCATTTGCCGCGCCTCGACCTCCTCGTCGGTCAGGTCCTGATGCGCGTTGACGAGCATTGCCGTGGCCATCTCCTTGCGCCGGAAGAACAGGCGAATCTCTTTCCACAGCTCTGGCTCGTTTCGCCCAAGGTCCATCAGCTTCTGCGAGAAGACGATATCCCCCTGCGCCCGCTGCTCGGTCATGAACTCCGTCGACAGCAGCTCGGCCATGTAGACCGGTCCGACATCACTGAACTTCTCGCGGTAAAACGCGATCAGCTTCGCGATGCCTTCGATGTCCAGCGGCTGACCATCCTCCGAGCCGAATGCGCCGCGCCAGTCGACGCAGGCCAGTAGCTCGTCGATCAACCGGATCTTCTCACCCTTCCGCACCCGGTCCAGCAGCATCACGACCTTCTGGCGGTCATACGGCAGTTCGTGCGGTGTTTCCGGGAATCCTGCCCCGGGCGTTGTTGGATTCTCTGACATGACTTCCCCAGTCGTAACGGCTTCCACCATGGAACGTATCTTCTGCCGACAATGGTAGTGCGTCTCCGGAGAAGAGGTCTTCACGATATGGCGACGGATGCACCGGCTTCTGGCTGGTAAACTTCCGTGTGACCTGGCGCCGAAACCGGCGCTCCTCACCAGTCGTTCAATTACGCAGCGCCCTCCGACGCGGCGCGCCTGGAAGTCATCACCATCATTTCACCATTGCCACACCGGATCCGCCCTTGCACGCGTTCCCGTCACCGGTATCCGGCCAGGAGACACAGCTCATGAGTCAGGGCCGCCTCGGGCGCTCCACACGCCGCTACCCCGGCACCCAGCGACGAGCATCGCACTTCGCAAACTCCCGCTTCGGCCACCGCGGCCGGGGCCTGCCGCCGCATCTCATGCCCGGCGTCACCAGGAACAACAAGAAGAAGGAAACCGTCTTCTCGCGCCGGAACTTCATCATCGGCACGTTCCTGGTCGGGTTCATTGTCGTCTTCACGTTCCTTGTCGTCAGCATCACGTCCGGCATCGCCGCCGCCTTTGGCGTCGTCCGCCAGTACCGCGAGGTCAACAAGGGCCTGCCGAACGCCGCCGACATCGCGGTCAACACCTTCCAGACCACGCGCATCTACGACCGCAAGGGAACGTTGCTGCAGGAGGTCGACCATCCGGACTACGGCTGGCGCACCTTCATCGGCATGGACCAGATGACCGATGACTTCATCAACGCCACGGTCGCGGCCGAGGACGCCACGTTCTGGACCAACTACGGTATCGAGCCCGCGGCGTTCGTCCGGGCCGGCCTCATCATGTTCAGCGGCTCCGGGTCATCCGGCGCCTCGACCATCACCCAGCAGCTCGTCCGCGCCGTCTATCCCGATGTCATCAGCGCGCAAGACATCAGCATCGACCGAAAATTCCGGGAGGCCCTCGCTGCGGTCGCCATGTCGCAGGAGTACTCCAAGGAAGACATCTTCACGATGTACGTGAACCAGATCTACTACGGCGCGCGGTCGTATGGTGTCGAGGCGGCCGCCAACACGTTTTTCAACAAGCATGCGTCCGAGCTGACCCTGGCCGAATCCGCGCTCCTCGCCGGCTTGCCGCAAGCCCCGTCCTACTACGATCCGACCACGCCTGAAGGATTCCAGCAGGCGAAGATCCGCCAGCGCTACGTGCTGGAGCAAATGCGGAAATACCGCTATATCACGACGGAACAGATGGAGGCGGCATGGCAAGAGCCGCTGCAGATCCGTGAGGGGCAGCGAACCAGCGTCCTGCGCGCCGCGCCGCACTTTACCCTGTACATCCACGAGTACCTGCGCGAGCAATACGGCCCGGACGCTATCTATGCCGGGCTCGAGGTGTACACCTCGATCGATCTGGACCTGCAGGCCGAGGCCGAACAGATCGTCGCCAATGGCGTCGCGAACATGCGTCAATACGGGCGTAACAATGCCGCCCTGGTCGTCATGTCGCCGTGGAACGGCGAGGTGCTCTGCATGGTCGGCTCGGCGGACTTCAACGACCAGTCGATCGGCGGCCAGTTCAACTATGCAACCGGCCTGATCCAGCCTGGGTCGTCGATGAAACCTCTCGCCTATGCATCCGCCTTCGAGCGTGGCTGGAACCCGGCGACGATCATCATGGACGTCCCGACGCGATGGGAGGTCCCGGGACAGGAAGACTACGAGCCGAACAACTACACGAAGCTCTTCTATGGCGCGGTCCCGGTGCGCGAGGCACTGGCCCAGTCGCTCAACATCCCGGCCGTCAAGGCAACCGAGTATGCGGGCGTGGCTGGTGTCATGGACACGGCCGCGCGCATGGGGCTCGTCACCAGCCTCGGCAACGACCCCGGGTTCTACGGTGTTTCGCTGGGTCTCGGTTCTGGCGAGGTCAAGCTCCTGGAGCACACCAACGCCTACGCCACGCTCGCCAACAACGGCCGCTTCGTGAAAGCGAACCCCATCCAGCGCATCCTGGACTCCCAGGGCAACACCCTCATGGAGGTCAACAAGGAGTACGTCGACGAGCAGGCGAAGGAAGGCATCAATCCCGGCATCGCCTACCAGATCACGTCGATCCTGACCGACAACGAGGCGCGGGCACCGATCTTCGGCACCAACAATCTCTTCGGGAACACCCAGGACGCGCTTGGCCGCCCCACGGCCGCCAAGTCTGGTACGACAGAGAACTGGCGCGATCTCTGGGCCATGGGCTACACCACCGCCGTCGCGTGCGGCGCCTGGGTTGGGCGCACCGGTGACGCCGGCACCGCCGAATTGCCCGAGATCGACGGTACGGACGCAGCCGGCCCGATGTGGCAGGACATGATGCTGCTGATCCACAACGACTCGCGGTTCGCGGAGCTGATCGCCGGCCCGGACGGGAACGCCATGCCTGAGAACTTCCCCGTGCCGGACGAAGTCCGCGAGATGGACCTGTGCGCCACGACCGGTCATTTGCCCGGAAACGGACCGCGCGTGCGCGAGTGGGTCGTCCGCGGCCAGGAACCGACGCTGGCCTGCAACGAGGTCAACGACTACGAGGCCGAAGAGCTCGAGAAGGCGCTTGACGAGGTTCGGCGTGGCGGGAACTGGGCCGGCGGCGCGGTCGGCAGCATCAACGACTACGCGCGTATGGTTGGCAGCACTCCGATCGCGGTCGACGATGAAGAGGACGACGAGGATGACGGCGACAACCAGATCGACGGTCCCGACGTCAGCGACGATCAGGATACCGATGAGCAGCCACCCATCGAGCCGCTGAACTAGGCCCCACCGGGATCCAACCGATGTGATCGGCTGAGCGGACACTATGAATGACAAGAACCCCGCCCCCAAATGGGGACGGGGTTCTTGTCATTTCCTGGTATGGCGGGATTACTCTTCCGCGACCTCAGCCTCGGACCGAGCCGGCTCCGCCATCGGGCGAGGCGTGCCTGTCCGCCGGCGACGACGCGTCAGCCGCGTCCGCTCGCTCACGGTCCCTTCCGGCGGCACGATCGGGGCGCCGACGATCGGTGTCGAGAGCACGATATTCGTCGAGCATTTCGCGCCGACATCCTGCAGGTCGTCGACCAGTGACTCCAGATCATCGGTCGACGCAAGGTGCGCCTTGACGATGAACGCGAAGTTCCCGGTCACGCGGTGGCACTCTTCAACCGCCGGCTCTGACCGAAGGCGGTTCAGGAAGGCATCGTAATGGCGGCGGTCCAGCTCGACGTTGATCAACGCCGTCAAGGAGCGTCCGATCGCTTCCGGATCGACCACCGCGCGGTATCCGGCCAGCACGCCGCGCTCCTCGAGGCGGCGCACCCGCTCGATCATCGCGGGAGACGACAGCCCTACCCGCTCGGCCAGCGACTTCATCGTCAACCGGCCGTTCTGCTGGAGTTCCAGCAGTATTCGCTCGTCAAGCGTATCCAGGCTTGCCATCGCTCCACCTTGCTTTCTTCATAGACTCGGGCGAGGTTCCCGGCACTCTACCGGCTCGGTTGGCATTCGCCTCCGGATGCCCGCCCCTCAGACCAGATATCGTAGTCAACGCATATCAACGGATTTCAACGATCAATGCTCGTGTTGATCCGGAAGGAAGTATACGGGATGAAGGAAAATCTCTCGAGTCATCAGCGCGTTTTGCGAACGAAAAATGAGCAATTTCGCCCGATACAGGATCCTACCATACGGCGATGATCGCTATCGCGTCGCCTTCGCGCGGTCGATTGCACTACGATGCGCGCTTTCCTCAATCGAATCGTCGATGGTTTCCAGATCGGCCATGCCGTACCGCCTATTAAGCCCCGCCTTAATGAGCCAATCGGTCACCCGAGGATTCTTCGGCAACAATGCGCCATGCAGGTAACAACCAATGGCGTTCCGGTACATCGCGCCCTCGGTGCCGTCCTTCCCGTTGTTCCCGCGCCCGACCACCACCTTCCCGAGCGGAGACGCGTCACCATGTAGCTCCGTCAGGCCACTGTGATTCTCGAACCCGACCAGCGTGCCGAATTCGGGCGAGTCGATGACGACGTTTCCGATAAAGCGCTCAGGTCCTGCGACCGACACGGCATCGAAGACACCGATACCCGGAAGCGGCTCGGCATCATGTGGACGGTACTCATGGCCTAGCAGCTGGTAGCCGCCACAGATGGCCAGCATTGCCGCGCCATTCTCGATCGCCGCCTTGAGCCGGTCGCCCTTCTCGCCCTGGATATCGCGCGACACGGCCACCTGCTCCTGGTCCTGACCGCCTCCCCAGAAGAAGATGTCGATATCATCCGGGATCGGCTCGCCGAGGCCGATCTGGCGAACCTCGACGTCGATACCGCGCCAGCGGGCCCGCTGCTCGATCGCCAGCACATTGCCCCGGTCGCCATAGATGTTCATGGTCGCGCCGTAGAGCCAGCCGACCACCAGCTTCCGATTCGCATCCACCCGGGACGTTCCTTCCACGTTACTGCTCCCAGAATTCCGTGACTGCGCCGCGTTCCGCAAGCGTCTTCCGCAAGGCCAGCATCGCGGTGTAGGTCGGGAGGATGTAGCCCCCCTCACCTTCGGGGATCGCCTCGACGAACGCGTCGAGCGCGGTCGAGACGTCAGTGTCCAGCTGATGAATACGCGCGACGTCCACACCGGCATACTTCAGCCGATTGGCCATATCCGCACCGCGGAGCCCCGATGTCGAGAGCGTGCCCTCTCCCTTCGCGAGGAGCTCGAAATCGACGTCCCAGAGCCAGGAGACATCCCGACCGTCGGCGTCGAGATCGTTGATCGCGATCATGGTGGGAAGCTGGAGCCCGCCCGTCTCGGCGGTCAGCATCCGCAGCACCTCGTTGAAGCCCGTCGGGTTCTTCACCAGCGCCAGCGTCAGCTCGCGACCCCGGTAGGTCAATCGCTCAATCCGCCCGAACGCGGAGCGGAACGCATCGAACGCACCGGTCAGCACATCCCACGACACGCCGGCCTCGCGCGAGACCGCGGCCGCGGCGAGCGCATTGTAGGCATTGTACAGACCCGGCACGCCGATCTGGATATCGTGGTCACCGTCGGCGGCTTCACCGATCCGCATCGAAAGCGACGTCACGCCATGCAGCTCGATCGTGCTGCCGACGTAGTCCAGCGCGGGCCGCGCACGACCACATCCGGTGCAGTACCAGTCGCCGAGATGGGACACATACAGGGCGTGGTAGCCAAGGTCCGCGCCGCAGACACGACAAATGGCCGCGTCAGCAGCGTGCGGCAACGCGTCCAGGCGATGCTTCTCTTCATTTAGTCCGAAGCAGACACGCCGCGCGCGGATACCATCGGTGATCGCGACGAGCGTTGGGTCATCCCCATTGACCACCACGGTGGCATCGGCAGGAAGATCCTGCAGCATCGCCCGCCAGGTCTTCGCGATCGTGTCCAGCTCCCCGTAGCGATCGAGCTGATCGCGGAACAGGTTGTTCAGCAACAACACGCGGGGCTGCACCCGCCGGACAAGCTCGGGCAACGCAGCTTCATCGGCCTCGATGACGCCGATATCGCCCCCGATCGACCCGAGCAACGATGCCCGCTGGATGAACGCCGCGATGACGCCGCGCACCAGGTTGGATCCCGACCGGTTATGCACGACTCGCCACGGCACCGCCTCGAAGACGTCCGCGATCATGCGCGTGGTCGTGGTTTTGCCGTTCGTTCCCGCCACGACGACGGCGCCTTCGCCGAGTTGGGAGGTGAGCTTCCGGAGCAGGCCGGGGTCGAGCCGCTCGGCGACGAGTCCGGGCGCCGCCGTGCCACCGCCACGCCCCATCCGGCGAATGGCGTTGCCGGCAACCTTTGACGCGATGAGGGCGGCGACAAGCCGCGCATCACGCGTCGCGGTCCTGCCCGTAGCTACGGCGTTCGTATCAGTCATTGGCTACCACTATCCACACGGTCTCAAGCTTCTCAAAATCCACTGGAGATTGAACCATGATCTCGAGCTGGTCGCTCTGCGCGTTGAGCTGCGGCTCACCGACGACGACCCCGATCGGAAGATGCGACGGGATCTGGGCGGTCGCTGACTCCGACACGTCGGACGTGACGATCCACTCCTGGTCCTGCGGCGTCACCGCCTTGTCGACATGCTGCATGCTCAGGACGTTGCTCGAGCTCCGCGTCCCGTACACGACGCCGTCACCGCGGCTATCGAGCAGCACGGCGCCGACGCTCGCGCTCGGGTCCGTGATGAGCAGCACCTTCGCCCGGTTCTCCTCCACCTCGACGACCTGCCCGACGTAGTAATACGGGTTCACCACGGCCATCCCGACCCGGAGGCCGTCGGCGGATCCACGGTCGATGATGATGATCTGCTGCGTACCGCTCGGATCACGCCCCAACACGTTCGCGGCAAGCGGCGTCAGGTCCGGCCTCTCCTGCTGGAAGCCTGCCTGCTCCTGCAGGACCCTGGCTTCCTCGAGCTGGCCGATCAACTGGGCATTCTCGGCGCGAAGCGCTCCGTTTTCCGCCTGCGCCGTCGCAAGCTGGGACGCCAGCGCGGAATCATCCGGCTCCGCGCGCCCGATCTCCTCGAAACGGGTCACCACCGGCTGGAACACCTCGCCCATCCCTTCCCGCAGGGGGTCCAGGAGGGCACGCCGATCCATGATGAGCACGACGAGGCACAGCAACGCAAAGAGGCCCAACGAAATGAGGACCCGTCTGATCGGAACCGTCGTCATCTCCCGGCTCTTCCGTCATGTTTCCGGGCACGGCAATACATCGTCCGACTCCCGGGGATCACGAGATCCTGCGACACGGCCTAACCGCGACGCAGCTCCTGACCACCCGCCAGGGCTCGTTGATACAAATGAAGCGCTTCGGCGACGCGTCCGGTTCCGCGCGCCACACAGGTCAGCGGATCATCGGCGCGATGAACGGGCATGCGCAGCTCGCTCTGCAGGCGCCGGTCCAGCCCCATCAGCAGCGCGCCACCGCCCGCGAGGGTGATGCCATGCTCCATGATGTCGGCCACCAGCTCCGGCGGCGTCTCCTCGATCGAGGTCTTCACCAGCTCGATGATCGTGTTCAACGGCTGGGAAATCGCGTCGCGAATCTCGACCGAGCTGACTTCGACCGACTTCGGCAGGCCCGTCAACAGGTCGCGGCCACGCAGCATGACGCGGACCTCTTCCTCCAGCGGATAGGCAGATCCGGCGGCGATCTTCGCGTTCTCCGCGGTGCGCTCACCAATGACCAGGTTATGGTCCCGGCGGGCGTAATGGATGATCGCGTCGTCGATCTCGTCGCCGGCAACTCGCAGCGAGTGATTCACTACGATACCGCCGAGGGAGATCACCGCGATTTCCGTCGTGCCGCCCCCAATGTCGACGATCATGCTGCCGATCGGCTCGTTGATCGGCAGTCCGGCGCCGATCGCGGCCGCCATCGGCTCCTCGATCGTGTACGCCTCACGGGCGCCGGCCGACAGCGCTGCGTCCTTGGCAGCCCGCTTCTCGACCTCGGTCACGCCGCTCGGGATGCCGATCACGACGCGCGGGTGCGGGGCCATCAGGCGCTGCATGTGCACCTTACGGATGAAGTGGTGCAGCATCATCTCGACCGTATCGAAGTCGGCGATCACACCGTCCTCGAGCGGCCGAACGGCAACAATGGACTCGGGCGTCTTGCCGACCATCGCCTTCGCTTCCATGCCGACCCACAGGGCTCGCTTGGTGTTCTTGTCGATGGCGACGACCGACGGCTCGGAGATGACGATGCCCTTGCCGCGAACATAGACGAGCGTGTTCGCCGTGCCGAGATCGATACCGAGATCCCGGCTGAAGAATCCAAACAAGGTTGATAGTGGACGTAGCAAGGACGTGGACCTCCGGAAGGAAGCAGGTAAGGACGATCACGGCCGTATGAACCGGTCCGGACGTGCCTGACCAACTCCTGACCGTTCATAATTTCGGGATAACGCGGGCCGGGAAATGGCCTGTGAATTGGGATGCAATGGCGGCCCTGCGCGGGCTCCCGGGCGCGTGACGACGTCATCGATTCCAGCAAGAATGACGACGCAATTCGCACCCTGAAGTCGGCGGGAGTATATCACAGTCACCCATCGCCACTCTCCAGGAGGAGACCCGCAAGCAATCGCGTTCGCCCGGAAAACGCGCCGACCGGAACCCTATCGCTCCCTCCACCCTTCCCATAGAATGCACCATGACATGAGCGGCACGGACGAGAAAGGCACCACAAGCACATGACCACTTCGCAGGCCACCAGACGATGGGACGCGGTCCGGAACATCTACGACGACCGGCCCGAGGGCACCAGCATCGGCATCTCGATTCGCGATCTTCACACCGGCGAGCAATTCGACATCAATGGTGAGGAGGACTTCGCCTCCGCCAGCACCATCAAGATCCTCATCCAGGTCGGCCTCGCCCGCGCATTCGATGAAGGCCGCCTCCATCCTGACGACAAACGAAAGGCTCCCAGGGAGATCCGCCTCGAAGGAAGCGGCGTCATGAACTGGCTGGATCCCGACCTCGAGCTGACGCTGCGGGACCACGCGTGGCTCATGATCGCCATCTCCGACAACAGCACATCGAACGTCTGCATTGACGCCGTCGGGATCGAGGCGATCAATGCGGCCGGTGCGGAGATCGGTGTCGGCGCGACCCGACTGGGCCGCATGTTCATGGGGTCGAACGCGCCTGCCGGCCCCTCAAAGAACCGGGCGACGGCGAATGGACTGGTCGCCATCCTCACCGCGATCGAAGAGGACCGCGCTGCCTCGCCCGAGCAGTGCGCCTGGATGCGCAAGTGCCTGTCGGACCAGCAGCACGTCTCCCGGCTGCCACGACACCTGCCTGATACGGTTTCCTACCGGGGCAAGACCGGCACGATCAACCTCATCGCCCATGACTGCGGCGTTCTGAGCGGCCCGAAGGGCGATCTCGCAATCGCCGTGCTGACCCACGGGTTTGAAGATGAATACGAAGCGGATGCGTTCATCGGGCGCATCGGCACGGCCGCGGCCCAGTCCATTGCCTGAGGCCCGTTAGGCGCGATTCCGGTCCATCGGCCGAACGACGCTGCCGGCGCGCCAAGGCGCCAGCGGCGACGTGGCGGTCTGGACCGGCACGCCTCGCTCGGCGAGACGTTCCATGAGCTGCATGGCGGGGCTGGATACTCGACGCGCGTCTCGCTGCCCTCCAACCAATTCGAACGCCAGGTCGAAGCGGTGCCCGAGAGCATCGGCGATCCCGATCGAGACCCGGTCGCCAACCCCGTCACGCGCCTGGACGATGTCGGTCAGCTCGATCCGGTTCAGCCCGGCGTGGCTCGAGGCGGCCCACATCAACGCGGACTCGGTGAACCACACGCGACAATGATCTCGCGTCGCGCCAAACCATCCCCCAACAGCGGCGATTCCGTCTCCCGACCAGACGATGCCCTCGCCGGCAAATGCCTCCGCATCGCTCCAGCTGACCCAGGGAGTGGTCATCCGGCCAGCGAGCGCAGAGGCGATCGGTGTCACGCCGCGTTCGATCAGGAACTCCATCATCTGGTCGGCGCGTGTGATGCCGGAGATTCCCCGGGACAACCCGCGGCAATCAAGGAAGAAGGACCCGGTCCGGTCGCCATCGCGGTACCAGATCCGGAGCCCAACGTTGTACCCGCCCCCCGGACGCACCCGGGCGACGGCGACGATGTCGCGCATGGGAAGCGCGAAGCCGTTGGGCGTGCCTTCGCCCACGACGAGATATCGCACCGTCGCGAGAACGCGGACGTCGTCGAGCCGGTTCATGACGCGCAGCGCGCCCGGGAATCCTCCAAGGACGTTCACCGGAATCTCGACCCGCGTCGTTCCACGCTCGATCAGCCAGCGCGGCGGGGCAACGGCCTCACGCCGGGGAAGCGACGGGGAAAGCGGAATTGCCTCCGCGACGACCGCGACAAGACGATCCACCCCTCGGAGCAATTGCTCCGGTCGACTCCCGACGTTGATAGCCATACATCTTCCCCCGCCCTCAACGGTGTCCGTACAAGCGACGCCCGTATTGTGCCAGAGGGTCACAGATCAGTCTACCATCCGTGAACGTACAGTACTGACAATCCTATGGGTATTGCAACAAGCCGGTTGACTTCAACAGCACTTGACGACGTAGGGTGTGACCGATACCTGTGTATCCGGATCCCGTCTCGACGCTGTGGGATATCCGCCGAAACAGCCCGCCGGGACCGCGCCGTACGAGATGGGGAATATCTTCAGAGGTGCCAGTACATGCATATTCGACACGTCACCATTTCTGTTCCCGATCCGGCCGAGACAGCCCGTTTCCTGACCAGTCTCTTCGGCTTCCCCCTGGACCACGCACATAGAGGCGAGTCGCTGAGGCTCGGAACCTCGAGGCTCAGCTTGGTCGAAGGCTCTATGGAGCCGAACGGCTTCTATCACCTCGCCTTCGAGATCCCGGAGAACACCGTTTACGCAGCCCGCGACCTGCTGGCGGCCCGCATCCCCATCCTGGATGCGGGTGACAACGGCATCGTCGCCGGATCACCCGCGTGGGATTCCCATTCCGTCTATTTCAATGCGCCGGGAAACCTGAATCTCGAACTCATCGGCCGCCATCGGTTGCCGAATGCAATCACCAGCCCCTTCTCGCTCTCGGATATCCTGAGAATCAGCGAGGTCGGTGTACCAGTGGAGAACCCTTTGGTAGCCGCCCAGGAACTTCAGGATCAGACGGGCTTCATCCCGTTCGGGGAGCCGTCCGAGATGTTCGCGCCCGTAGGCACCGACGACGGGCTGCTCATCCTCGTAAAACATGGCCGCATCTGGTTTCCGACGGCGGACCAGACCACAACCCGACGTCCCTTGCGCGTCGAAAACGATGGGATCGATGGGACAGTCGTCGTGGAGTCTGGGGACCACGGAGCACGTCCGACCTCTTCATTGTCAGTCAGGAAATCCGCAGATGCAGGGCGAGGGAATGTATCGTAACCTACACCGCTGAAGAGATCGATGAGATGAATGCTCGCGGCGAAACCCTATCCTGACCGGGATCGCGCACAGGCTCACGTGGGAACGGGACGCGGATGAACACCGCGCTCCGCCAGGTCATGGAGCATGAGACGTCGCGCTCCTGACACCGCTCATACGCCGAAAGGAGAAACCTCTTGGGCTCTACACCGACGCATCTCCGTATCGGACGACCGTCCATGGACCTTGAACGGGCCGAGCGGTTCTGGACACAAGGCGTCGGCATGTCGACGCTATACCGGTCCAGTCGAGCCGATCCCCTGAACCTGGTGATGGTTGGCTTCCCGGATGAGGCGTGGCATATCGAGCTCACACACGATCCCGGCAACGCACATGTCCCGGAAACCACCGACGAAGACCTCGTCGTGCTCTATTTCGATGGCGAGATCCCGAGCGGCCTGATCGATCGCCTCTGTGAGCACGGCGGGACACCGGTGCGACATTCGAACCCGTACTGGAACGAGTGGGGACACACCTTCCGCGATCCGGACGGATACCATCTCGTTCTATGCCGGCGCGGCTGGACAAACACTCCGCTTCCAACGCCTGAGGAATCCGCATGAGCAGCGACATCCGCACTACCACCATAGACTCGCCGGTCGGACCGCTGCGTATCACCGCATCCGGGAGTGGCATCAGGGAGATCCGCTTCCTTGAGGACCCACTCGATGACGTCGCTGAGATCGCTGGCCCCATTGTCGATGAGCTGCTCGCCTATTTCGCGGGCGAGCTCCGGGAGTTCTCGGTCGAGACCGATCTGGACGCTGTCTCAGAGTTCACGCGAAAGGTTCTCCTTGCCACGGCGGAGATCCCGTACGGCGAAACGGTGAGCTACGGAGAGATCGCGAAGAGGATCGGGATGCCCGGAGCCACCCAGGCGGTCGGCAACGCGCTCGGCGCCAACCCGGTACCGATCGTGGTGCCATGCCATCGGGTGATCCGCAGTGACGGCTCGATGGGATGGTTCACCGGCGGCCCGCACATCAAACGCGCACTCTTGCGGATCGAGGGCGTGGACTTCCCGGAGCAAGCCACCCTACCGCTGTAAGGCAGCCTGCTGACGATCACCAGCCTCCAGCCACGCGCGCAGTTCATCCTGCACGGCGACCTTCAGGTACGGCCACGACGGCATCCACTGCAATGGCAGGTAATGATCGCCCGGCATCTCGCGGTAGACGACTTGCCCGCCCAGCTTCATCACCTGTTGTCGCGTGTATCGAGGAAGGACAACCCGGTCTTCCGTCCCCTGGACGACGAACGTCGGCACGGTGACGCGCGGCGCGGCCCGCCTCACGTCCACCAGCAACGCCCGCATCTCGTCCAGCATCCGGGTGGAAAAGGCCGCCTCCTCGCGGAAGAGCCGCTGGGTCTCCGGGTCGCGCGTATCGATGTCGGGTCGGACCTTCCGGTACCACTCGTGCACACGCTCGTCCGACCAGTCCACCTTGCCGTAGATGTTGACGTCCTTGATGACGTATTTGCCGATCGGAAGGAGCGAGGCCGCCCGAACCGGGATGCGCGTCAGCGGTGCGATGAGGACGAGCAGGTCCGGCGGACGCTCGACGGCGGCAAGCGTCGCGAGCGCGCCGCCGAGCGAGTAACCGAGGAGCACGGCGCGATCGTACCGGGATCGAACCTGATCCCACGCCTCGTTCACCGCATCGCGCCAGATCTCGCCGGTCATGTCGTTCAACCGCATGATGTCCCGCGCCATGCCGGGCAGCATCATGCCGTGCGCGTCGATCCCGATCTCGTGGAAGGCCTCGCCAAGCGGCCGGACGTCGTATGGCGAGCCGGTGAACCCGTGCACCAGCAACGCGCCGGTTTCGGCCCCGTCGTCATCGACGAAGGCGAATGGATCGTGGACCGGACTGCTGTACCAGCTATCCATTCCCTATGAGGTCGAGCTCTCGGCAGGCGCCCGATTGCGGAGCCCCCGGTTCGTCGGGGCAAAGCGACGATGGTAGCGCCGGTCCTCGTAACCGTTCGGCGTCTCCACCGTCTGGTTCCGGTCGGTCGTGAACGCGGCGTTCTCCTGGTCCTCTTCCTCGAACGAAGCCTCGGGCCATTCGCCCTCCTCTTCATCCAGGCCCAGGGCCCTTCGGACCAACGGGTGCTCCCGATTCAGCTCGGTCGTGACCAGCTCCTGGCCCTGCCCGTTGATCGTCTGCCGCTTCGTCAGCACGCTCTTGCGAAGGAATTCCATCACCTTCGCCTCGATGTGTTCGGACGGCAGCAGCGTCCGATCGAGGAACCGCCACAACGTCCGGCTCATATGACTCTGCGTCGGGACGAAGCCGTCATGCAGCTGGTTGATGTAAGTGTCGATCGCCTGGATCACCGCGATATCGATGTCCTCGTTCTGGGAGATCTCCAACGGATCATCCTCACCGGCGGCGATGACAAGATCGGGGCTGACCGACCCCGGCACGCCACAGATGATGACGCGCTTGCCCAGCCGGTTCCGCAGCGTCGTCACCAGCCGGATGAAATCCTTGTCACCGGTGAAAAGCAGGAACGTATCGATATCGGGCCGAACAAGCGCGGTATTGATGATATCGATCACCAGGTTGAGATCTGACCGCGAGGCGATCTTCTCCCGTCCGCTGGAGTCTGATGTCCGTTTGACCGGGTAGTCGTGGACCTCGAAGCCTGCAACGTCCAGCCGCGTCCGCATCTGGGGCGGATGTTGCGCAAAGTCGGCGTAGGCCCGCGCAACGGACATCAATCCATATTTCAGCGCCTTGTCGCGCCATGCCAGGGGATCGGGTTCGCGGCCGAACGAATTGATAGTCGAATATCGAATGTTCTCAAAATCAACGAATACCGCTAACTCTTTCGCCTCGCCGCCGGGCGCGACGTGACGAGTCCTGGAGCCGTCATGCATGCTCGCCTGTCCTCCATAAGTCAAATATCAGGTAATGGCGCCACTGAGGGCAGGGCCGCAATTAACACCCTGGTCCGAAGACAATCCCGATTCGATCAGTAGCACGCTTATTCCCACATCCGATTGTGGCCGGGCGCCCCGGCGACATACGCGCCGCCATCGGACGCACCTTGGCAGGGACACAACACCCATTCCCAAGGATTTCCCTCTACACTTACAGATTCAGTGTACCGCAGTTTGGCAATAACGCTGACACGACGGCACGCAATTGCGTGACGCGCGAGCGGGCCCTAGGCCCGCCCGCGCGTCTGCTCATGAGCGATCACCGCAGCGCCGGCGACCCCGGAGTAGTCACCCAGCTTCGACTTGACGATCTCGACCTTGTCGCCAGCGACGGGCAACGCCTCTTGCCTTGTCCAATGCTCCGCCTGCCGGAACAGCAGGTCCACCGACTCAATCACTCCGCCGCCGAGGATGATCCGCTGCGGATTCACGAAGTTCACCATCGAAGCGAGCCCGAGCCCGAGATACTTCCCTGCCTCGACGATCGTCTCCGTGACTACTGCATCCTTCTCCTTGATGGCCTTCTTCAGGACACCGGATCGGATGGCTGACGTCTCGCGTGTCGGATCCAGGTCATCGACCAGCTTGGTCACGACCGATTTCCGTCCTCGCCGCAGCTCACCCAGGATGACCTTCGTGATCGCGGTGCGCGATGCGTAGGCCTCGAGGTGACCACGGGCACCGCAACCGCAGATACGACCGTGCGCCTCGATCGTCGTGTGCCCGATCTCCCCGGCGTTTCCGGAGAAGCCGGGGATCAACTCACCATTCCGCACGATTGCGCCGCCGATGCCCGTGCCAACGAACACGCACATGAAGTCGTTGCAATCACGGCCGGCGCCAAACCGATGCTCGCCGATCGCGGCGATCTGCACGTCGTTCCGCAACGCGGCCGGGACCTTGTATTTCCTGGTCAGCAGCTCGGCCATCGGCAGGTTCACGACCGACCGGCTCAGGTTCGCGGTCCCGATCAGGAGCCCTCGTTGCGCGTCGACCTGGCCGGCGATGCCGACACCGATGCCGGTGACGTCCTTCGCCTTCATGCCCGCGTCCTTCAACGCGCCGTCGACGACCTCGTAGATGCGCGCCATCAGCGCATCACCCGTATCGAACAGGCTCGTCCGGACCTTCGCTTCTCCGGCAATTTCGCCCGTTTCTACATTCACGACGCCGGCAAGCACCTTCGTGCCGCCAAAATCCACGCCAACCGCATACTGCGCCATGTCGTCCCCTTCTCCGCGTTGCTGGACCAGTCGCTGGCCTCGATTCACAAGGCAGGATACAGGTTCACACCCGGTACGTCCCTCATGCTCCTGCGTCCAGCGCCTCGATGACCTTCCCGAAGTCGGTGATTGTCGAGGGGGTGCACAGGTCGAGACCGCACACGAAGTGCGACAGGCCAAGATCGCGGAACTCCGCCAATCGGGCGGCCATCGCCTCCGCGTCGCCCTCCGTCGCGTTGCCACGCCGGCCGGTATACCCCTCCATCGCGAAGTTTCCACCCGCGGTTCGGATGAGCGACTCCCTGGGCCGGCCAATCGCGTCGCAGGCAGCGTCCACCTTCGGCAGCAACTCGGCGACCTTCGACGGATCGCTGTGCCAGACGGTGTTCCATGCATCCGCGAATTCGGCCACGAGCCCGAGCATACGCTCGCCCGACGACCCGATCAGAATGGGCGCCCCTCCCTCGCGCGGCCCTCGCGGGAGGTTGACGGCATTGTTCGCCTGGAAGAACCGGCCCTGGTAATCCGCATGGCCGTCGCGGAGCAACGGATGGATGATCCTGATCGCATCCTCGAACCGGCTCACGCGGTAATCGAAGGGAAAGCCGAACTGCTCGTACTCAGGCTGATGCCAGCCAGCGCCGAGCCCGAGGATGAACTTCCCACCGCTGATCTCGTCGATCGCCTCGGTCATCTTGGCGATCACGCCCGGGTTCCGGAACCCCGTGCAGGCAACGAGGGTACCGATCTGCACGTCCGGCACGGCCGCCGCAACGCCGGCCATCATCGTCCACGCTTCCCAGACGCCACGGACGTTCCCACTCTCCGGCTCCGTAAAGGAGAAGTGGTCCGCGAACCAGATTGCCTCGAACCCGACGTCCCGCGCCGTCTGGGCCATCTCGACCATGTCGCTGAAGCGCGGCGTCTCGCCAAAATGCGACCTTTCGCCGATTGGCAGCATCAGCCCCAGGCTCATCGGTCTCGTCGACTCGAACCAGATCGGGCGCGTCGTTCCTTCGTTCACGGTTTTCTCCTCGCGCTATGCATCATGTCGGTTCCAGCCTGTATCGCACAGGAAATGCCCGATCGGTAGCCTCACCCGTCCTGGCGGGAGGCGTCAAACGCGGCGATGACGTCGCCGAACGCTTCGACCTGCGAGACGGTCCTCGGTTCGAGGCCGCAGACGAAGTGCCGCAACCCGAGACGCTGGAAGGTCACCAACCGCTCGGCCATCTGTTCCACGGTCCCTGCGACAGCATCGGTCCGGCTGGCATCCTCATCATCCATCTGGAATCGGGCGCTGCCGGTCTTTACCAGCGTTTTCGGGTCCCTCCCAACCGCCTCGCAGGCCGCGTCAACGCTGGCGATCAGCGTTTCCATCTTCTCAGGGTCGGCTTCCCAGTCGCTGTTCCAGGCGTCGGCATACCGGGCCACCGTCTTGAGCAACCGCTTTCCGTTACTCCCGATCAGGATCGGCGGACCCGATGCCCGCGGTCCGCGCGGCCGGTTCACCGCATTGTTGGACTGGAAGAACCGGCCCTGATAGTCAGCCCGCCCCTCCCGCAGCAACGGATGGACGATCTGGACCGCGTCCTCGAACCGGCTCGCGCGGTAATCGAAGGGAAAGCCGAACTGGCGGTACTCCAACTCGTTCCACCCCGCACCCATCCCGAGGATGAACCTGCCGCCGCTGATCTCTTCCATCGATTCGGCCATCTTGGCGATGACGCCGGGGTTGCGAAACCCGGTACACGTCACCAGCGGCCCGATCTGGACGTCCGGCACGCGCGCGGCGACGGCGGCCATCATCGTCCACGCTTCCCACACCCCGGCCATCTCGTCTTCGGTGCCCATGGTGAAATGGTCGGCGAACCAGAGCACCTCGAAGCCCACATCCCGCGCGGCCATCGCCATCGTGACGAGGTCATCGAAGCGTGGCGTCTCACCGCCCATGCTCCCTTCCCGGATCGGCAGCATCATGCCCAGGCTCATCTGCCGAGGCGAGTCGAACCAGACTGGGGCGGTCGTGGCCGGCATGGTGTCGTCAGGCATCGAGATCTCCTTCGTAACGCGTATCGCTCTACCGGTTATCGCACGGGAGATGCCGATCTGGAAGGGGAGACAGGCCAAACGGCGGTCCAATGCGGACCGCCGCCTGCCAATTCAACCGTTTCAGCCCCGCCCTACCCGTTTTGCCCGAGGCAGAATGGATGCCCTGCCGGATCACGCATCACCACATGACGAGCGCCCTCGCCCGGCTCGTAGGCCACGGTCGCGCCACAGGCCAATGCGTGCGCCTTCGCGGCCTCAAGGTCGTCGACCGCCATGTCCATGTGCAGTTGCTGTCCGCGTTCCTGCGTCGGCCACGTCGGGCCCAGATATCCATCAACCCGCTGGGTGCCGATGACGAAGCCACTGGCCGAACGCACCGCCGCGTACTCGTCGTCCGGATTCCAGATGCGTTCACCGCCGAGAAGGGCCTGGTAGAAGTCGACCAGCGCATTGTGATCCGGACAGTCGAGGAACGGCATTCGCAGCGCGACAGGCGGTCGACCGTCCACGGCCTCCTTCACCGGTCCGTCCACCGGTTCATGGTGGCCAACGAAGCAGAAAGGGTGCCCGGCGGGATCCAGCATCACGATGAAATCATCGTCGGGATGATCTTCCGCCGGCTGGACATCAGCCCTCGTTGCCCCGATCGATTCGGCGAACCGGGCCGCGACCTCCAGGTCCGGCGTCGCGAAGTCAAGGTGCATCTGCTGCCCGCGCTGCTGTGTCGGCCACGTCGGCGGCAGGTAATCGTCGACAGGCTGCAGGCCCAGATCTACCCCATGCTCGTTCTCGAGGAGCGATGGGTGTCCCTCGTTGCGATACGGCGTGTAACCGGTCAATGCCGCGTAAAAGTCCAGCAGCTCGGTTGTCCGGTCGGGTGGGTAATCGATAACGATCTCTCGAACCTCAATCGAGACCATACGCCGCCCTCCTTATCCGCGATAGCACAAACAGAATGGGTGTCCGGCCGGATCCAGCATCACGACAAAATACCGACCCGGCTCCCGATCCACAACCGTCGCGCCCAACGCCTCCGCCTGCGTGACCGCTTTGTCGAGGTCATCCACGAGGTAGTCGATATGCATCTGCTGACCGCGCTCCTGCGTCGGCCATGTCGGCGGGAGATACTCCTCCTCCACCTGCTGGAAGAGGTACAGCAGCCCGTTCTCGCCCACGAGCTTCGGGTACTCACCCGCCGGCGCGCGATACTCCATGCCGGTCAGCCCGATATAGAACCGGATCATCGGCCCCACGTCGGGGCAATCCACATCCACGCCGGCCAGCGTGATGGTGGGAATACCGTCTCGCACGATCTCGCGTCGCCTGGCGTGCTCCTCGAGGCCGGTAAACGGTGCGGCGATGCAAAACGGATGCCCGGCCGGGTCCAGCATCACCGAGTAGTCGTCCCACGAGGCGTTGTCCGCCCGGACCTCCCCGATCGACTCCGCGTACGCAACCGCCCCGTCGATATCGCCGGTGACGAACTCCAGATGCAGCTGCTGGCCGCGCTCCTGTGTTGGTCAGGTCGGCGGCTGATAGCCGTCGACCTGCTGGAACACCAGCGCAACACCGTGCGCGGAGATCGTCGGAAACGCATCACCGTAGTCCTCGACCGGCATGCCCGTCAGGTCATGGTAGAAGCGCATCAGCGCGACATCGTCCGGGCAATCGATCACCACACCTTCGAAACGGACGTTTGCCATGCCAGTCTCCTCTGGATAGGGAATCATGTGGAGCCGGATTGGGGGAATCCGGTGGCAGAAGGCTGCCCGACTCCACGAACGGCCAGCGCCGACCCTTCATCGGGATCGGGGCCGGCGCGACCGGATCGATGACTTGCACGCAAAATCAGCTCGTCTTCGCGAGGCAGAACGGGTGCCCCGCCGGATCCAGCATCACCTTCCAGAACTCCCCGGGCTGGTGCGCAGCCAGCGTCGCACCGAGGCGCTCTGCCTTCTCCACCGCCTCGTCGAGATCGTCGACGCGGAAATCGAGGTGCATCTGCTGTCCACGCTCCTGGTCCGGCCAGGTCGGCGCCACGTAATCCTCGACCTGCTGCAGGAAGATCATCATCCCGTTCTCGCCCTCGAGATAGAAGAACCCGTCCTGCTCATGCAAAGTCAGGCCCGCCAGGTCCCGGTAGAACTCGCCGAGCGTTTTCGGGTCGGGACAATCGATATTCACCGCAGCCAGGGTTGCGATCGCCATGAGGTTCCTCCATCAGGTGACTGTACACAGATATCCACCCGCCTATCTTGCATTGAGAAAGGGACAGAATGCGTCCGCATTCAGGAATGAACAACGCCGACCTCGAATAGGGTCGGCGTTGTCATCGCGGTTGGTAAGGAACAGGAGTGTGAACGGCGTCAGGGCGCGGCCAGCACCTCCATCACCAGCTCGAAAATCCGTCTCAGCCACCTGCGTATTCGTTGCATCGTTAGTCAATCGCCATGGTGCGCATGCGCCATGTCGCCAGCGCGAGCGACACGATCACGACAAGCGCAATCGCAATGAAGATTGTCTGCGCCGAAGACGGACCATCGATCGTCACCGTCCTGGCCATGCGCTCATCCACCCAGTCATCCAGCATCCGCACGAACGTCGAGCGCGTGTAGTGGCTGATGCTGATGGAGCGAATGCCGGGCAAGAATCGCGACAGCGTCGTTTCCCAGATAAAGACGTAGAAAACGCCGAACAGCAACGCCCGGTTGATCACCAGGCTCAGGAACAGGAAGAGCGATCCAAAGCCGAGGATGCCGACCAGCGACGACACGAAGAGCGGAGGGATCAACGAATCCAGGACCTCGAAGTGTCCCCACGCGGCAACCACCCAGATCACCGCCAGCGATGTCCAGACGATCGCCGTCGTCAGGGCCACCACCGAGAGCCACTTCTCGAAGACGATCCGGAACCGGCTCACCGGTTTTAGCGCGAGGTAGTGCAGCGTCTTGTCCTCG
>DATGPC010000324.1:0-11877 GCA_035305265.1 Thermomicrobiales bacterium
GACGTTGGCAACGGTGCCCTCGATGATCTTGAGGAGGGCCTGCTGCACGCCTTCGCCGGAGACGTCGCGGGTGATGCTCGGGTTGTCCGACTTGCGGGCGATCTTGTCGATCTCGTCGATGTAGATGATGCCGCGCTGGGCACGGGTCACATCGCCGGCGTTCTGGATCAGCCGCAGGAGGATGTTCTCGACGTCCTCACCGACATAGCCCGCCTCGGTCAGCGCCGTCGCGTCCGCGATCGAGAACGGAACGTCGAGGATGCGGGCGAGCGTCTGGGCGAGGTACGTCTTGCCGGAGCCGGTCGGGCCGACGAGCAGGACGTTGCTCTTCTGGAGTTCGACGTCGTCGTCCATCTCGGCGTTGATGCGCTTGTAGTGATTGTAGACGGCGACGGAGAGGATCTTCTTCGCGCGGTCCTGGCCGATGATGTAGTTGTTCAGGTGCTCATAGAGAGCCTTCGGCGTCGGGATATCCGCGGCCACCGGCTCCGCCTTGTGCGTGGCGGCGGTCGGCTCCTCTTCCTCGATGATCTCCCGGCAGAGCTGGACGCATTCGTCGCAGATGTACACCTGGTTTGGGCCGGCGATCAGGCGGCGGACTTCTTCCTGGCCTTTGTTACAGAACGAGCAGCGATAATGCACGATTCACCTCATTGTGCGCGTCATCCGTGATGACGACGCTCGTGACGGGATGGCTCACGGCCGCGGGAGCGATTGGTCTACCCGTGGCGGCCGCGAGCCGGGCCCGATGTTACTTTTCCTCGTCCTGCAGCCGGCCGATCTTCGAAAGATCAATCGGCGCCGGCGTGAGAACCTGGTCGACGATGCCGTAGGCGCGGGCTTCCTCGCCGGTCATGTAGTAGTCACGCTGGGTGTCTTCCTTGACCTTGTCGAAGGGCTGGCCCGAGTGGGTTGCCAGGATCTCGGTCAGCTTGTTGATGACCGAGAAGGTCTCCTTCGCCTGGACCTCGATGTCCGGGATGTTGCCGCGGAAGCCACCGGAACCCTGGTGGATCATGATGCGGCTGTTCGGGAGCGCGAAGCGCTTGCCCGGCGTGCCGCCGGCGAGCAGCACGGCCGCCATCGAGGCGCCCATGCCAACGCAGTAGGTCTGGATGTCCGGGCGGATCATCTGCATCGTGTCGTAGATCGCCAGGCCGGAGTAGACCTCGCCGCCCGGCGAGTTGATGTAGAGACGGATGTCGGCCTCGGGATCGTCATGATCGAGGAAGAGCAGCTGGGCGATGATCAGGTTCGCCATCTGGCTCTCGACCGGGGTCCCGAGGAAGATGATGCGGTCCTTCAGCAGGCGCGAATAGATATCGAACGAGCGCTCACCTCGATTGGTGCTCTCGATGACCATTGGGACGAGATTGTGAATGTCGGGATGTTCCATATGGGTTGCAGGCCTTCTTCCTGAGTTGCGGTTGGAATCCCTCGACGGGTTCCGGTGTCACTATGGTACGGGAAGTGTGTCCAGTGATTCCATGATACCCCGTCCCGTCGAGATTCATAGCAGCGAAGCATAGCCGATAGTGCCGTCCATACACCATCGTATTCCACCACCAACCTTCGCAACCTTGTGGCCAGGCGAATGACCTCGCATCACTCCCCGTGCGCCGCGAACTCGAGCAGCTCCCGCTTGTTTGCCGTGGCGAGGGCAATGACCTTGTCCGCGCCGCCGTAGTAGATCAGGTAGTCGTCGCCCATCTCCGCGGTGCCGCAGGTGAAGACGACGTTCGGGACATCGCCCTCCAGCTCCCATGGCTCCTTCGGTTCGAGGATCGGGGTCTTCGGCCGGTTGAGCACCTTCGTCGGATCATCGCGGTCGAGCAGGGCGACGCCCAGCCGGTAGACGAGGTTGTGGTCGACGCCGTGATAGATCACGAGCCAGCCAAGCTCCGTCTCGATCGGCGGCCCGCCCGCGCCGAGCTTCAGCTCGTCGTAGCATCCCTCTCTCGGCGTCATGATCTCGACGAAGTCGCCCCACGTTCCGAGGTTGTCGGACGACGCCAGCCACATCGACGGCGGCAGGCGATGAAAGGCCATGTAGCGACCGCCTGACTTGCCAGGGAAGAGCGCGACGTCCTTGTTGTCCGGGCCGTCGAAGATCATGCCGTGCCGCTCCCAGGTCCGGAAGTCGGTGGTCGAGGCGTGATTCACCTGGATCCATGCGTAAGGGTACCCGTGCTCGTCGACGCCGGTGCGCCCGGTCTTCAGGTCCGGCCCCCACGCCGTATAGACCATGTGGCATCGACCGTCGATCCACGTCAGGCGAGGGTCCTCGACGCCGAAGGCCTCGTCCGGCGTCTCCGGCACGAAGACCGGCTCCGGCAGGCGGGTGAAGGTGCGGCCGTCGGTGCTCTCGGCGTACCCGAGCCGCGAGACATCGTTCTCCGTTCCCTGGGCGCGATAGATGAGGATCACTTTCCCGTCATGGTTCGTCACGCCGCAGTTGAAGACGGTGCGCGATTCCCACGCGTGGTCCGGGATCGGCTCGAGAATCGGGTTTCCTACGTACCGGGTCAGTTTCACCAACACGCTCCTGTCTAGATAAAGGCAAGCAGGTTGTCATGTCGTATCGCGCAAGGGCCGGACTTGCAGAGCAATGTCGGCTAGATCGACTAACCCTTCACGGCGCCGACCGTCAGGCCCTCGATGAAGTATCGCTGCGCGAAGAAGAACAGCAGCAGGATCGGAGCGGCCATCATCGTCGCCATCGCCATCATCAGGTGCCATTGTGGCGCCTCGCGCGACAGCGACGCGCCGAAGAACTGGAGCCCGAGCACCATCGGGTACTTCTCCAGCGTATTGAGGTAGATCAACGCGCCCTCGAAGTTGTTCCAGTTCCCCTGGAAGCTCAGCACCGCGATCGCCAGCAGCGCCGGCTTCACCAGTGGCAGCATGATCTGGCTGAAGGTCTGGACGACATTCGCCCCGTCGATCGTCGCCGCCTCCTCGATCTCGCGCGGGATCGTCATGAAGAACTGCCGCAGCAGGAAGATGAACGACGGTCCCCAGGCGAACCAGGCCCCGACCGTGAGCGGTGTGAATGTGTCGATCCGGCCCAGCTCGCGCCACATGATGAACTTCGGGATCAGCGTCAGGATGCCCGGCAGCATCATCGTCGACAACAGGATGATGAAGAGGACGTCGCGCCCCGGAAACCGGAAGCGGGCGAAGCCGTAGGCCACGATCGCCGCACTGACGATCTCCGCGAACATCGCCAGGATCGTCGTGAAGAGCGTATTGAGCAGGAATCGGTCGAAGGGCAACGCGTTCCAGGCGTCCGGGTAATTGTTCCACTGGATCGGGTTCGGGATCCATTCCGGCGGGAAGACGAAAAGATCGGACGCGTTCTTCAGCGAGGTCGAGATCATCCACAGGAACGGGATCATCACCACCGCGACGCCCGCCAGTAGCAACGCGTAGATGATGACGCGCACGATCAGCGAGTCCCAACGCCGGCCTCGGGACGAGCCGGAGCTGACCGGCGCCGAGGCGGCGAGCGTCGTCATGGTCGGTGCCGAGGATGACGGTGTGTCGTTGGTGATCACTTGGCCCGCTCTCCTTCGTAGTAGACCCAGGCGCTGGACGACCGGAATACCAGGAGCGTGAACAGCAGGATGATCACGAGCATCACCCAGCCGAGCGCGGAGGCGTAGCCCATATTGTTCCGCTCGAACGCCTCCTGGTAGATGTAGACGTTCATGAATGTCCCGGCGCGGGCGGTGTGCTGGATGAAGAATGCTTGCGTGAACGTTTGGAGGGACCCGATGATCCCGATGATCAGCACATAGAACAGCGTGCCGCTCAGCATTGGGATCGTCACGTTCCAGTACATTGACCAGCGCCCGGCGCCGTCGATTTTCGCGGCGTCATAGAGGTCCCGCGGGATGTTCTTGAGGCCCGCGAGCAGGATCACGGTATTCGCGCCGAAGACGCCCCAGAGCCCCATGATGATGTACGCGGGCAGGACCATCTCCGGGTCGGTGAACCACGACGGCCGGTCGACATCGATCAGGTTGTAGATCGGTGAGAGCATGTCGTTGAGGAGGCCGTTCGAGGCGAGCATCCAGCGAAAGAGGAGGGCGGTCGCCGCGGCAGGCAGCACGGCCGGCAGGTAGTAGAGCGTTCGCCAGACGCCGATCGCCTTCACGTCCTGGTTTAACAAGGTCGCGGTAAGAAGCGCGCCGATCAGCCCCAGCGGCACATTGATCACCGAGTACCCGAGCGTGAATCGCAGCACGCGCCAGAACCGCCGGTCCTCCGTGAACATCTCGACGTAGTTGTCGAGCCCGATCCACGTGGGCCAGCCCTTCTGGATCGGCGCGTACTCGGTGAAGCTCAGGTAGAGCGATGCGAGGAACGGGCCGACGGTCCACACGACCAGCCCGATCAGCCACGGCAGGATCAGCGCATACCCGGTTGACGTCTCGCGACCGACCCCGAATCGGCGCAGGATCCAGAACACACCGAACATCGCGGCAGCCATGCCGACGGCAACCACGACGTAGTCGACAAGCGTCAGCCCATACCAACTGAACATGGAGCTACCCCATCGCGTCTCCGCTGGTGTCCGGTGAGGAGCCCGGACTCGTGCGCTCCAGGCTCCTCGTGCTCAATCGGCAGGTCAGGGAAGCAGGTCTTCGAGGATCGGCCGGACCTCGGGCGCGAGCTCCTCGGCGGTCGCTTCATCGAAGAAAAGCGGTGTCTGGTACTCCTCCGAGAAGGTCAGGTCCCATTCCGCCTGGTCCGGGATGATGTTGAACGAGCGCATGTCCTCCAGCGCCTGGACAATGATCGGTGCCGACTCTGCCTTGTCCGGAACGACCTCGGCGATCGTCTCTTCGGTCGCGAGGGACTGGCGTGGCGCGACGATCTTCCAGTGATGGATGCCCTCGGTCAGCGCGACCAGCGCCTGGTAGGCGACGTCCGGGTTCTCCGTGTCGGCGTTGATGACGGTCGAGGCGGTCCAGGCGAAGGTCGTCCTTCCGGCCGGACCGGACGGGACGAGTGCCATCTTGATCTCGGCGTTGGCCGGATCCTTCTTGTAGGCGTAGTCGAGATCGTCGGTCGCGCCGCCGTAGAACATCCCGATCTTGCCGGCCTTCATCATCTCGCCGAAGCCTTGTTCGGCGATGGCCGATTCCGGCGCCGCGTATTGCTCCTTGTAGATGATGTCCGCGTAGAACTGCGCGCCCTCGATCGCTTCAGGTGTGTCGATCGGACAGGCGTCCAGCTCCGGCGTGATCGTCTCGCCACCGGCTTGCCAGATGAACATGTGGATCGGCGGCCATGAATTGAAGCTGGTGCCGTAGATGCCGGCGTCCGCGTCGGTGATGGCCTCGGCGGCGCTGCGGAAGTCGTCCCACGTCCAGTCTTCGGTCGGTTCGTCGACGCCTGCGTCCGCGAAGAGCTGCGGGTTGTAGTAGAGCATCACCGGCTGGCTGATCCATGGCAAACCGAAGGTTCGGCCGTCGTATTGGGCGGTCCTGAGGATCGGCTCGAAGTAGTCGGAGAGGTCGGCCGCCGGGGTGTCGTCCGATTCCAGCATGTCGGAGATGTCCAGGATCGCGCCGAGATCCGCGTACCCGGCAACGAATTCCTGCGAGAGCCAGAACAGGTCGGGACCGGTGCCTCCTGCCAGCGTCGTCTGGAGTTTCGTGTAGTAATCGGCCGGCTGCGGCTCGGAGATGATCTCGAAGCCGTCGGCCGCCGCGTTGACCTCGTCGAGCACCGCCTGGAGCTCGTTCGCTTCTTCGACGGCCGCCCACGTCCCGAGACGGATCTGCACGATGTCCTGGGCGTGAACCGCCGGCATTGCGAAGCGCATGGAGGGCGCGCCGAGGCCGATGGCCGCGGCTCCCTTGACGGCGACACGCCGATTGAGCCGGGGGCGAAGGATCGCCGGCGTGCGGGAGGTCTCACGGTCACGAGTGTCCATAGCCTGACTCCTCTGACGTGATCGGGTGCGGTTCTGTCGGGAGAGTCCCCACCCGAGTCGCTTGTTGTGGGAGAAATTACGTTATGTGCATGGTACTGCCGGGGAGGGTCGCGTGCAAGTAAGGGGAATGGTTCTCTAACCGTGCGACTCGGGGATATCGCACAGGATGGCCCAGGGCTCGCCACGGTAGCGGGTCATGGCCACGATCATCCGGCGATCACCCTTGCCACGGAGCCGCTTCGTGATCGCCGCGACGTCTCCAGCGAGGCCACGTCGGCGGACGTCGATTGGGCCCGCCCCAAGGTCCTGCAATCGCTTCTTCAGGCGCTTCTCGTGCCAGGGCATCGCGTCGATGATCGGCAGCGCGCGGGCGAACGGCGATTCCACCGGATGATCCGCCACCAGGAAGCCGATCTCGTCATCGATCTTCGAGGCGCCGACCGAGCGGGCCAGGTCCTCGACGAGCCCCGCCCGCGTCACGGCCGGGTTCGGGTCGAGCAGCCACGTGTCGGGCGCGGGCTCAACGACGGTGACGGGATCTCCCGTAACTGGCCTGAGCTGGTGTGTGCCCCAGTCGTCGATGATCGTCGCGGTGCGACGAGACGAGGCGAGAGCAGGGGACCACAGGACCGCTTCCTTCAATTCGTTTCCCAGTGCAATCGTCTCCAGCTCCCAGTCGTCAGGCACCAGCTCGTGCGGGATGCCCGGCGCGGTCTTGATGCCGACACCCGCCGCCCGGTCAGCCAGCCCGATGGCCCATGCGAGTGGCGGTTCGCTGGAGACGCCGCCGAGGCGGCCCCGCGTATCCCGGCGGGCGGGGTCGATGAAGACGGCGTCGCTGGCCGTAATGTCGACATTTCGGACGTTGTCCTCGATGACCGTGAGGTTGGCGTCCGGTGCGACAACGCCGACATTGTGCCTCGCGAGGAGCAGGTGCACGGCGTCGAGATCGACCGCGACGAGCGAGCGGTCGCCCGGCAGCGCTGCGAGCGCCATGAGGTCGCCACCGATGCCACAACACAGATCGATGATGCGGCCGAAGGGCTCGTACCGTCGGGCACGATGAGCGGCGATGGGGTCGCTTGTCGCCTGCTCCAGTCCCTCACGGGTGAAGACGAGCCGGTCGGCGTCCGCGAACTTGTTCCTCGCCTGCGCCCGGAGCTCCACCTGCGTGATCACCAGCGCGACCGATGCGGGGTCGTGCTCTCTCCGGAGCACCTCAGAGACGCGCAGCACCGCCTCGCCAGCGTCCAGCCGATGCCGTGCTTCTGACATCAGAGCCTCGCCGTGCGTCGTGAGGAGCCATTCGTAGTGATGGAGCGTATCGTCGGTGCGCGAGGTGGTCATAGGGGCTTGCCGCATCTCCGTACAGCCGGTGTCTTTGGAAACAGCAACGCGGGTGCCAGTTTCCCGGCACCCGCGTTGGTGATCGTTTCCGATCGAGGAGGATTAGTCCTCGGTCGCAGCCTCGGCCTCTTCGGCCTCATGGCTGTGATCGTGATCGTGGTCATGGTCGTGATCATGATCATGGCTGTGGGCCGCGTGTCCGCTGCCCGCCGTGTGCGCCAGGCTCAGGCCGCTGCCCATGCCGAGGCCCGGGCGCTCTTCGCCTTCACCCGGCTCCCAGCCGTTCAGCACCGCGCCCTTGCCATCGGTCGCGATCTCGATGATCCGGTCGCTGAGCTTCTTCTCGTAGAGGTCGTTGCGCAGGACGTTGCGGAAGTAATCGCTGTTGTAGACCTCGCGCATCCGCTGCGCGCGGGCGACCGCTTCTTCGTCCGCCTCGTCCGGGTTCAGGTCCGGGCCGGCGATGCGGTTGATCTCGTTGTCCAGATCCTCATCCTCGACCTCGACCTTCTCGAGGCGGCCGATCTCCTGCAGGATCATCGTATTGCGGAGGCGCTTCTCGGCGTCCGGCCGGGAGCTGGCCTTCAGGTCCTCTTCGGTCATGTTCGACATGGCCAGGACCTGGTTCCAGTTCAGCCCCTGCTGCTCCATCTCCTGCTTGCGGTGACCGAGCTGGTGCTCGACCTCTTCCTCGATCATCGCCTCAGGGATGTCGATCTCGGTGGTCTCGCTGATCTTCTCGATGATCGAGTTCAGGACCTCCGTCCGCGCCTCCTGGGTCTTGCCCTGGTGCACATCCTGGCGGATCTGCTCCTTCAGGTCCTCGACCGACTCGGCGCCGGCGACTTCCTTGGCGAACTCGTCGGTCAGCTCGCGGAGCTTGCGCTCCTTGATGCTCTTCAGCGTCACGGTGTAGTGGAGGAGCTTGCCGCGAATCTGCGGGTCGGCGGTCTCGTCATCCTCCTCGAAGAGGACGTCGAACTCCTCGGTGGAGCCGACTTCCATGTCCTCGATCCGCTCGCGGAGCTGCGGCAGGAGATTGGTCTCACCGAGCACCCAGACCGCGTCTTCGACCGGCTCCTGGAAGTCCTCGTCGCCTTCCTTGACGGTGTAGTCGATGGTGACCTGGTCGCCCTCGGTCGGCTTGCGGTCGGTGACGTCCGTCCACTCGGCGCCCTGGCGGCGCAGGCGGGTGAGGACATCCTCGACATCCTCGTCCGTCACGGCGGCGTCGATTGGGTCAACCTTGACGGAGGTGTAGTCGCCAAGCTTGACCTCGGGGTAGACCGGGACCGAGACAACGAAGTTCAGCGTCGGGTCGAAGGAGATGCTGGTGACTTCCGGATCGCCGACGACGCGCAGGTCCTCCTGCTCGAGAGCCTCGCGGTAGTACTTGTCCATCAGCTGCTCGGCGGCGTCCTGCTGGAAAGCCTCGCGGCCACCGTAGAAGCGCTCCACCATGTGGCGCGGCGCCTTGCCCTTGCGGAAGCCCGGGATCTGGACGTTCTTCGCCTGGCGGGTGATGGCCTTGTCGACGGCCGCCTCGAATTCCTTCTCGTCGGCGGTGATGTTGAGCTCGACCAGGCTTCCCGGCTTGCGTTCGGTAGTGAGTTTCACGCTTTTCGCGTCCCTTCCTTAATATGGCTGATCCGCACGGGATACCGGAATCGCCCGATCCCGTGTCTCTCGGTTGCTTCCTGCTGTGAAAGCACCGTGCGGATATTCCGGCGTGCCGCGTCTGACTCCGCGTATGCACAGCAGAACGACCGCAGGCACGGCCGCGTTCTCAGCGGGAAAGTATAGCAGCATCGCCGGGAGCAGCGAGACTTGACGCCCGCTCACCCCTCCGGGCCCATCGGCCGGACAATCCTCCTCAGCCTGGCGCCATCTCGATCTTGGGAGCGAACCGGTATCAGATTGGACGGAGCCCTTGCACCCGTCCGCTAGAATGGGCCGTATGTTCGCGGAACGTATAGTGTGAACGTGCGAATATGACACTTCTGAACGAACTGCTCGTACGTACACATTGATCAATCTCTGCGGGGGGTGGTATCGTCCTTTCAGGCAGAGAACTCCCCCGCACCGACATGATCGCGGGGAGGTACGACGTTACAGGTGTCCGGACGATCTTTACAATCCGGTTCGGCTGACCGGGAGACCGGACACGTCAAGGGAATCTGCGCGAAGCTCGCGTATCGAGCAGGGGTCGAAAGGCCACGGCGTTCGGAAAGGCCGGAATGATGACGAGGTACGCCCGAATGGACCATCCAGGCCGCAGTGCGGCGGGATCGGGGGCGTTCTTGTCCGTCATCCGGCATCGAGGGACGGTGATCCTGGCCGCGAACCCGGCGTTCCAGACGGTCACTTCAGGAGGGAAGGCGCGGTGACCACCGCAAGATCGATGACTATGCTCAGGCGTGCGCGCACGCTGGCACTGGCGGGAACCCTGGCGATTGGCGCCATGATCCCCGTCGTACCGGCGACGCTCGCGTCATATGACGACCAGACACCAACGGTTGTCACCACACCTGACCAGTTCGACATCGCCCCGGATGGGGGCCTCGTCGGGCTGAGCGCGGTGGTCCAGACCGGGACCGGCGGCGCCGATCTCCTGGCTGATCCGGCACATGATGGCGAGGTCCTCCAGCGGCTCGACGACGGGACGGTCGTGAACCTCCGCGTGGACGTGGCCGACACGGTCTACGACGACGACGGCGCCACCCGGTGGTGGCCGGTCGAGGTCGGCGGGCAGGAAGGCTGGGTCTCCGGCTTCTTCCTGGTGGACCCGTCACTCGTGGAGGAAGAAGAACAGCCGTCAGCGCCGCCGACCAATCGCGTTCCCTACGATTACACCGGCTCGATGCAGGCGGAGGTCTCCGCTGATGGCGACGGCCTCGTCCTGCGCGCGGAGCCGGACGCGTCCTCCGAAGCGGTGACCAGCATTCCGGAAGGGTCGATCGTCGATCTTCGGATCGACATGCTCGATACCGTCTACGACGCCCAGGGCACCCGCTGGTGGCCGGTCGCCTGGGAAGGGTATGAGGGCTGGGTTTCCGGCTTCTACCTGATCGAGCCGGGTACCGAGCCGCAGACCGGCGAGACCCCCGAGTCGACGACCACGCCGGTCCCGACACAGGCGCCCGACGATGCAGCCGATGGACTCGCTGAAGGCGATTGGGCGGTCATCAGCACGCGGGATGGCAACGGCGTCAACCTTCGGTCCGCGCCGAACGCTGAATCCGGTCAGTCGGGCTTCGCGCCGGACAACGGTCTCGTCGAGATCATCGCCGACGCCGGAAACGGTTGGTTCCAGGTCCGCTGGGATGATCAGACCGGCTATATCGATGGTTCGCTGCTCACCGAGGCCGAGCCGCCCCAGCAGGCCGGACGGCCGCAACCGACGGCGACAGCGACGGCAACCGCCGAAGCGACACAGCCTCCCGCGGCCGACGGAGTCTTCGTCGAGGGCGACGAGGTCCAGGTGGATTCGGACTCCGGGGTCGGCGTGAATATGCGCGCCGAGGCCGCGATCGATTCCGACCGCGTCGGGTTCCTCTCGAATGGCGCGATCGTGGAAGTCACCGCTGGCCCGGTGGACGACGATGAGGGCGACGCCTGGTACGCCGTCACCGATGGTGACCAGAGTGGTTGGGTTCGTGCCGACCTTCTCGCCGATCCGGAAGCGGTGGGCGAAGACGACGAGGAGCCGTCCGGCGATCGATCCTCCGGCGCGGTGAACGACACGACCGGTTTCATCCTGCCGGTGGAGAGCTTCCGCTTCACGCAGGACTTTGGCTGCAGCTCGCTCGGTTTCTACTCGTATGACCCGGCGTGGGGCTGCTCGGTCCACGACGGCGTCGACCTGGCTGCGCCGTCCGGCACGCCACTGGTCGCGGTGGGCTCCGGCGAAGTGGTTGCCGCTGGCTGGTGCGATTGTGGCCTCGGCTACTACGTCGAGATCAACCACGGCGACGGCCTTCACACGGTCTATGGCCACATGGCGTCGCAGCCGTACGTGTCCGTCGGCCAGCAGGTCGCCCAGGGCGACACGATCGGCCCGGTGGGCAGCACCGGCCTCTCGACCGGCCCCCACGTGCACTTCATGGTGCGGCAGGACGGCGCGGCGCAGGACCCGAAGGGATATCTCCCGCCACTGACCTAGACGACCATCAAACAGGAGAGACGTGAGAGGCGGTCACCCCCATGGGGTGACCGCCTTTTCCGTTCCCCCGGAGAGGTGTTTGGCGACGGGGCGCTCCTCCCGACTGAACGGCCACGGAAGTTCCGTGGCCCTTGTATGGCCGGGGCTGCATAATCCTAATCAGTGATATGGCGAACACGGTTCGACGCAGGTAAGGGACCTGCCGAGAACGATGAGGACCGGCAAAGGGTCGGTCTGGGAGTAAGGATGGAAAGCGGTCTTACACGCCGGTTCACGGGATCGGAGATCGATCTCGCGGCGACCACCGGAAACTCACCGAACATCATCTCGTAACCCAGCGTTTACACAAAAAGAGTCGAGTACATCTCTCCCGGCACGCGGATGTGCAGGGAGCCAGGACGAAGGTGTCGCGTGATGCCTC
>DATGPC010000325.1:0-6319 GCA_035305265.1 Thermomicrobiales bacterium
CAAGGGAGGCCCCGGACGCATGCGCCCGGGGCCTCCATTTGGCTTGTTGGCGGGTTGCCCTAGCTCGCGCCGTCCACATCCGGACGCGGGTCCGGGCTGGTGAACCCGTCCTGGTTCGGCATGACGATCGTGGGCAGCGTATCCTGGTCGATCACCTGGTCCTCGTCGATGATGCCGTTCGCCCAGAGCACCCATGCGGTCAACGCATAGTACTCATCAGCCGTCAGGGATTGGGGCGCATTGGCTGGCATGGCACGACGGATATAGCTGAAAACAGAGGTGGCATACGGCCAGTAGCTGCCGACCGTCTTGACCGGCTGGTCCGAATCAAGGCTACCGATGCCGCCGACAAGGGCAGGCGCATACTGTGTCCCTTCGCCGTTCGCGCCGTGCCAGGCTGCCCCGTATGTCGCCCATGCCTGTTTACCGTCTTCGACCGTCGCGCTACCGGGCGGCAGGCCGGTACCGTCCGGCTTCACATCGATGTCCCAGCCGGCAATCTCTTCTTCCGACGCCGGCTGACCGAACCCGAATCGCTCCTGTTCCTGGTTAGCCCCAAGCACTGGTCACCTCCCCATTCTCATCGACCGCCCAGGTCTTGATGCCGTTCATGTGATACACCGAGTTCGTTCCCCGAACTTCGATCAGCTGCTGGATCGTCGGTTGCACATAGCCGGTCTCGTCCGTCGCACGGCTCTGGAGACGCGCCGCCTGACCATCCCACTGCCACGGCAGCCGGAAACGGGTCAGTGCCATGGATCGCACCGGTTCTTGCAGCTCGGCATCTTCCCACGTTTCACCACCGTCCGTGGAGACTTCAACGCGGGTGATCTTGCCCCGGCCGGACCACGCGAGCCCGGAGATCTCGTGGAATCCTTGCCCCTTCAGCTTCTGACCGCCAGACGGGTAGGTGATAACCGACTTGGCGTCCATCACGTAGGTGAATTGACGCGCCGTGCCATCCGGCATCAGGTCGGTGTACTTCGACGTCTCTTCACGCGTCTCCCACGGGCCGTCACCGATCTCGAGCCGTCGAAGCCACTTGATGTTGGCGTTGCCCTCCCAGCCTGGAAGCACCAGGCGAAGTAGGTATCCGTGCGCCGGGCGCAGGGCCTCACCGTTCATCGCGTAGGCCAGCAACGCATCGTCCAGCGCCTTCTCCATCGGGATGCTGCGGTCCATCCCGGCGGCATCGGCGCCCTCGGCGAGCACCCATGTCGCATCCGCGCTCGCACCGACCTCCTTGAGCACGGTCTTCAGGGGAACACCGGTCCACTCGGTCTGGCTCACCAGGCCAAACCCGACCTGGACGTCATCGGCCTTGCCCTCATCGGTCCATTCATAGAGGGAATTCCCCGAGCACTCGAGGAAGTGGATTACCGAGATCGACGGGAACCGCCTGATGTCGTCCATGGTGAAGATGGTCGGATAATCCACCATTCCATGGACCATGAGGAAATGCTCGGCGGGGTCGATGTCGGGAATTCCGGCATGATGGCGCTCGAAAAACAAGCTGTTCGGGGTCATCGTGCCGTGCATATGCTGGAGCGGCGTGAAGCTCCATGCGGGATTGACCTCGGCATTGTTGACCCGAACGACATGCTCTTCGTAGCGAGATCGCTCTCCGTAGGGAGACGGTAGAGGACCCCAGTACTGCATCCAGGGCGGAATGTTCGGCGGCGCCCCAGAGCCCGTCACGGGCTCTCCAGTCCACGGCGCAAGGTTCTCGACAACCTCCGCCGTTGCCTCCTCCGCCTCAGGTGTCAGCGTTGGCTGAGGAGACGCGTCCTGCGCAGTCGCGGCGACTCCGGACGTCGCTCCAATGGCGGTTGCGCCCCCACAGCCCCCGCCCACTGGACGAAGTCCCGGCGGTTCACGCGCGGATCGACGCCAGATTCGCTCGCCTTTGGCATCCCTGCTCCATCTGGCGAATGGTTCTGTTCCTTTGTGGACATACGTCCTCCCTTTCCGTTCCCACGCGCATGACGGGCAAGAACATCGGCCCCCAAAAATCCTTGTACAGGTAACCGGATGCTATCCACGCGCATGCAGAAAGTCAACACACTGTCTACATTAATAGCCTGGCCAATAACTAGCGCGAGCACATGGCTCTCTCGACGACTTTCGACCAGGATTTCGTTGCCCAGATATACTTAATGGGCAATACGTCAATGGAGCTCGATCGGTGACCCGCCGCAGAAACGAGGGAGTCATGGCGAAACTTTCCCGGGGATTCATGCGCCCAAGCACTGGTCCCGTCAAGCACGTAGTCCTTGCCATTCTTGTCGCGATCGCCCTGGTGACGCCGGTTAGCGCGGCCACACAGAGCGTTTCGCCCGCTATAGGATCCCTCGACCCCGAAGATTCGTTCGCGTCACTTCTTTCCCTCGTCCCGCAGACGATGGAAGGATTGGTCAACCCCGCGGACTTCCCGGTCTATTACTCGGACTTCAGCGCACAGCTCTCAACGGTCGGCATCGAACCTCCCGACTCCATCGACGACGAACGTATCCGCGACTGGCAGGCCGAGGTCAGCAGGACCTTGCTGCCGCCGAACGATGCATTCACCAATCTCCCCTTCTGGAGAGAGGACTACGGCTTCGACCTGCTCCAGGCGGACCAGACGCTGGAGGCAGGTGTCGCGCCCTACCATCTCTCGCTCTATCGAGGACGTTTCGACGAACAGGCGATTATCCAGGCGCTGGAGGAGGTCGGTTACCAGCCGGTCAGCGAGGACGAACCAGCGATCTGGTCGGTTAGGGACGATCACGAATTCGACATGAACGCCCCGACGGCTTACAAGCTGGCCAACATGAATTTCGGCACGATCCTGGACGATGGGACGCTGGTCTTCGCGTCGTCACTCGGGATCATCCAGTCCGTCGTGGACGTCGCGCAGGGGAACGCCCCGGCATTCACGGAGCGGCCGGAAATCTCGTCGCTCGTCAGCGCCGCGCCAGACGATCTCGTCTCGGCGATGCTCGTCAACGGTGAGGAGCTTGCTGGCGCTGATCCCGTTGGAGCGCTCGCCAGCGGGACGCCCGACCTCGACGCCATCGCGACGCGGGTCGCCGAGGACATGGAGTCCCGAGGGGAGATGCCGCCGGTGCGGCACGTCCTGCTCGGGGTCACAGCCGGCTGGTCGGCTGGCGCGGGGAGTGACACGCCAGAGCAACCAGATGGCGTTCCCGCCGCGCGGAATGTTGCGATCGCACACCTGTTGAGTGACGCAGACGCACAGGCCGCGGTCCCGGTGATCGACGAGCGGCTTGCCACCGGGGAACCACTCTCGGCCCCACCATTCCGGGAGATTTATTCAGAGTGGACGGTCGAGGCACTGGCCGGTACGCCGGTGGTGAGGATCGATCTTGTACCGGGAGAGACAACGACCCCTCGAGCAATCTACGAACTTGCGATCAGTCGCTCGCTGACGTTCCTGGCCTGGTAGAGGGAAAAAAGATCGCGGGGCGAGGTCATCTGACCTCGCCCCGCTAGCCGTACCTGACCTTACCCGGCCGCCGCTTTCTCGATCTCGGCGCGGATCATCTGGTAATCCGCCTCGTTGATCTTGTGGACGTTCCCCTGGAACGCCAGGTGCCAGTTCTTCTCCGGCCAGCGCTTGGTGTGCTCCATCTTCAGGGCGATCGGCTCGACGTCGATCATCTTGTCGTCATCCAGCCAAATATCCAGCTCGATCGGGAACCGATAGGGATAATCGTCCTGCTTCTTGTTCGGGCCACTCTTCCAGATCGGTGTGTGATCTTCGAATCCCCGCCCGGTGACGGTGGTGATCCCGGCGAACTTCTTCACGCCGGTCGTGTAGTAGATGAATTTGTCGCCCGGGTTCACCAGCTCCAGCTTCTTGCGCTGGCGGCTCTTCAACCCCTGCAGATCGAATCCACGGTCACGAGTGATGTGGTGGTTGTCCAGCGAGCTGACGATGATCCAGTACTGCTGCTCTTCGGCCATAATCGTCGAGTCCCTTGTGCGTGAGCGGCATGCCGCGCGTCTCGTCCTGCACCCATTATCGACGAACAGCACCAGCACGGTCTCCCTTACCGATCGAGATATCCGGGTTAGGTAGTCCCTCCTCCAGGCATTAGGTAGACGGGTTGCGTCGGCCTACCGATGTTGCGCCATCCGCACACCAGCACACTGGTGCACAGGAGACGCGACACAATCAACGCTCCTGACACCCGGGAGCCCTTTCCCGGCGACGCTGTACCGGCTCGTGCCGACCTGTCTTTTGTCACGGGGATATTCCCTTGGAGAATCCATCACAATGCACGGACTCACCTCTTCTACCCGATCTGTTACCCGTCGCAGCTTCCTCAAGACCGTCGGTGCGGGCACTGTCGCCCTGGCATTCGGCGCTGGTGCACTCAGGGATGCAGGCGCGCGGTCAACCGACATGCGCGTCGTCAACACGGAAGGCGCGCGCCTCCGCTCCGGACCAGGGACGGGGTACGGCATTCTCGCCTCGCTCGCGAAAGGCACAGAGGCGCAATACCTCGACTACGGCGGGAGCGCCAACGGCTACGAATGGCACCGCGTCAAGGTCGTCTCCAGCGGCGCGGTTGGCTACGTCGCCTCGGTCCTGCTTTCGACTCCGGACAGCAGTGGCCAGGACCCCGTCATCACCGGCAGCGCGACGGCGGCCGACGATGTCAATCTTCGCTCCGGCCCGTCCACTTCCCACCAGGTCCTGAGGGTCGTGCCATACGGCGCGACCGTGCAGACCAGCAGCACCGTTCAGGGCGGATTCCGCTACGTTATCCACAACGGCCTGGCCGGTTGGATGTCCGATCAGTACCTTGCGTGGGGCAGCCAGCCCGGCACGGGAACGTTCACGACCACCGATTACCTGAACCTGAGGGCCGAGCCAAGCACGTCCGCGAGGATCCTTCTGGTGATGCCGTCCGGCGCGAAAGTGACTGCACAGGCTGGCACCGCTCCCGGCTGGCGGCAGGTGTCGTACAACGGCACGACCGGGTGGGCGTCAACCGACTACCTGAACTAGGTATCGACCATCACCAAAGAAACATGGCTCCTACAGCGGGAGATGCGATCGACCGCATCTCCCGCCCCCGTTCCCCGTCCAGGCCCTTGCTCCCTCGTCCATCCTCGGGATAATCAGGCAAATGACCCGTAGTCAGCACTGGAGCGGCATCGCCTGATGGATATCCCGACAAACCCGACCGACCTTTGTTTCCTGCCCGCGACACACCAGCGGCAGCTCCTGCTGGACCGCGCGATCTCGGCCCGGGAGCTGCTGCAGGCGTACCTGGACCGGATCGACGACGTGAACCCGGTGGTCAACGCCATCGTGACGATGCACGCCGACGAAGCGATGGGGCAGGCACAGGAGGCGGACGACGCCCTGGCGCGAGGTGAGAGCGTCGGTCCGCTGCACGGTCTCGTCGTCGCGCACAAGGACCTGCTCGACACCAAGGGCATGCGCACGACGCACGGGAGCCCGATCTACCGGGACCATGTACCGAATGAGGATGCGGCGATCGCTGAGCGGATGCGCGCGGCCGGGGCGATCCGGCTCGGGAAGACGAACGTGCCGGCGATGGGGGCAGGGTCGCATACGTTCAACCCGGTTTTCGGACCGACAAGAAATCCCTACGACACGGGCAGGAGCGCCGGTGGGTCGTCCGGCGGCGCGGCGGCGGCGCTGGCGAGCGGCATGATCAGCCTCGCCGACGGCAGCGACCTCGGCGGTTCACTACGCAATCCGGCGTCGTTCTGCAACGTCGTCGGACTGCGCTCGGCGGCGGGGCGGGTCACGAAAGCGCCGGTCGCCAACGGGTGGTCGACGATGTCGGTCCTCGGGCCGATGGGGCGGACGGTGGGAGATACGGCGCTCCTGCAGTCCGTGCTGGCCGGGTTCGACCCGCGCGACCCGATGTCGCTGCCGGGCGACGGCTCGGAGTTCGCGGCCGTGGCGCTCGGGGAGCCACCGCGCTCGCTTCGCGGATGGCGTGTTGGTTGGTCGCAGACACTCGGTGGCCTGCCGGTCGAACCGGCGGTGACGGAAGTGTTGGAGCGTGACGGCCGCCCGGTGCTGGAGTCGCTCGGCGCGGATGTGCGCGAGATCGAGCCGGACTTCGAGGGTGCGGAAGAGGCGTTCCGGAGGCTGCGCGCATGGGACATGGCGCAGAAGTACGCCGATCTGTATCGCGAGCGACGGGAGGATCTGAGCGAGAACATCATCTGGAATATCGAAGCAGGGCTGGACCTGACCGCAAAGGACATCTACGACGCGCAGATCGCCCGCACCCGACTCCACAACCGCATGATGGACCTCTTCAGG
>DATGPC010000326.1:0-5367 GCA_035305265.1 Thermomicrobiales bacterium
CATCCTCTATAAAGGAACCCCGATCTCCGAGATCGACCCGGTCAGGCTTCGGCGCCAGGTCGTGATGCTGCCGCAGACGCCCGTGATGTTCGACGGCACGATCCGCGACAACCTGTTGATCGGCCTCGAATTCTCCGAGCGGGAGCCGGTACCTGACGACGCGCTGCATCGCGTGCTGGAGATCATGGACCTGCGCAAGGAGCTGGAAGACGACGCCGCGACCCTCTCCGGCGGCGAAAAGCAGCGCGTCGCGCTGGGACGCATCCTCGTCATGCGGCCGGACGCCGCGTTGCTCGACGAGCCATCGTCGGCGCTGGACGAGGGCACCGAGCGCGCGGTCATCGGCCGCCTCGCCGACGCGGCCCGCGAGCGAGGGGTGACGGTGGTGATGGTGACGCACTCGCGACCGCTGGCGGAAGCTGTTGCCGACCACCTGGTCGAGATCGAGGCCGGGCGAGTCGTCACGACGAACGGGGTGGAGCGGGCATGAACGGCATCATCGATATCTCCATCCCGCAGCTGGCGCTGACGTTCGTCTATGTCGCCGCCGTCATCCTGATCATCCGGCGGATGGGCATCCCGCGAGAGATGCAGATCCTCACCGCATCGCTGCGGATGACGATCCAGCTCATCATCGCCGGATACGTGCTGCTCTACCTGTTCGATTACCGCTCGATCTGGACCATCCTGCTGGTGCTGCTGGTGATGGAGACATTCGCCGTCCATACCGCGATCCGGCGGGTGAACGTGGCGCTCTCCTCCATGTTGAAGCGAATCATCGCGGTGGCGATTCCGGCAGGGTCGCTGCTCAGCCTCGCCTTCTTCCTGTTCGTGGTGGTTGGCGACGAATCATGGCGCGACCCGCGCTACGTCGTCCCGCTCGCCGGGATGATCGTCGGGAACGCGATGACCGGCGTCGCGCTCGGCGCCAACCGGCTCGTCGACGGAATCAAGAGCCGGCGGGCGATGGTCGAGACGGCGTTGATGCTCGGGGCGACGCCGAAGGTTGCCTCCCGGCAGGTCGTGCGGAACGCATTCGACGCCGCACTGTTGCCAACCATCAACTCGATGGTCAGTATCGGCATTGTCGCCCTACCCGGCATGATGACCGGCCAGATCCTCGCCGGCGTTTCGCCGCTCATCGCGATCCGGTACCAGATCGCGATCATGCTGGGGATCATGGGCAGCGTCGCCTTCTCCGTGCTGATCCTCGTGGAATGGGGCTCCCGGACGTTCTTCAACGATGAGGCGCAACTGGTGGATTGATGTGAGGTCTCCAGCAGGCAAGAGCGGCACCTGACGGCCGGGCAATCGTTCCCGTTATCGCATCGTCCAGTTGAGAATCATTCTTGACAATGGGGTGCAGATCTGGGCACCATTAGGGTAGGTACGTTCAGGCATGGACCCTGCTGTGCATAGCACGGTAGGGGGTTCTTTTTGCCTGAGCCCTGACTTCGGGCGCCAGACGCCCGGAGCACCACGCCCCCACAATTCAGTAAGGAGCCCTTGTTACATGGCTGATACAAAGCGACCTGTCCTGACAACCCGTCAGGGCCATCCGGTCCACAACAACCAGGATCTCCGCACGGTCGGCAACCGCGGCCCGGCCACGATGGAGAACTACCACTTCCTCGAGAAGATGAGCCACTTCGACCGCGAGCGCGTCCCGGAGCGGGTCGTTCACGCGCGCGGCACCGTCGCCCACGGCTTCTTCGAGGCCTACGGCACCATCGGCGACGAGCCGGCCAGCACCTACACCCGCGCCAAGCTCTTCCAGGAGAAGGGCAAGCGGACGCCGGTCTCGGTCCGCTTCTCGACCGTTGCCGGTAGCCTGGGCTCGTCAGAGGTCGCCCGCGACCCGCGCGGCTTCGCGGTGAAGTTCCGCACCGAGGACGGCAACTGGGACCTCGTCGGCAACAACCTGCCGGTCTTCTTCATCCGCGATGCGATCAAGTTCCCTGACTTCATCCACAGCCAGAAGCCGGACCCGGTCACCAACGAGGAAAATGTCCCCCAGCGCGCCTTCGACTTCTGGGCGGCGTCGCCGGAAGCGATGCACATGCTGATGTGGCTCTTCTCGCCGCGCGGCATTCCCGCCAACTACCGCCAGCAGGACGGTTTCGGCGTGAACACCTACCGCATGGTGAATGCGAAGGGTGAGGGCGTCCTCGTCAAGTACCACTGGAAGTCGCAGCAGGGCATCGAATCCCTCACGGCCGCGCAGGCCGCGGAGATCCAGTCGAAGACGCTCGTCAGCCACACCACGGACCTCGTCAACGCGATCGAGCGCGGCGACTATCCGAAGTGGGAGCTCAACGTCCAGATCATGAGCGACGAGGAGCACCCGGAGCTCGACTTCGATCCGCTGGATGACACCAAGACGTGGCCAGAGGACCAGTTCCCGCTGCGCCCGGTCGGCATGATGACGCTGAACGAGAACGTGAAGGACAACTTCGCCGAGAACGAGCAGATCGCCTTCGGCACCGGCGTCCTCGTCGACGGCCTGGACTTCTCGGACGACAAGATGCTTGTCGGCCGGACGTTCTCCTACAGCGACACCCAGCGCTACCGCATCGGCGCCAACTACCTGCAGCTGCCGATCAACCGCCCGCTGGTGGATGTGCACACGAACCAGCACGCTGGCCAGATGACCCACGGCGACGATCCGCGCGGTGAAGACCCGTCGGTGAACTACGAGCCGTCGTTCCTCGCCGGCCTGTCGGAGGCGGACGAGAGCTACAAGAGCTACGAGCCGGTGATCGAGAAGACGAAGGTCGTCCGCGCCCCGATCGACCGCACGAACAACTACGGTCAGGCGGGCAACCACTACCGCAATATCCTCGAGGACTGGGAGCGTGATGACCTCGTGCTGAACTTCGTCACCGCGCTGAGCCAGTGCGATACGCGCATCCAGGACAAGATGCTCGAGCACTTCGCCCAGATCGATGACGACCTGCACAGCCGCGTGTCCCAGGGCCTGAAGGACATGGCCGCTGACGCGGAAGCACCGATGTCGACCATGGCCTAATCGTCAGGCGCATCGAGGCAACACAGGTACTGAATGAAGCGGGCCGGAGCTTTTCGCTCCGGCCCGCTTTGCGTTCTCCGGCTCAACGGTGGATTCGAGCCACATACGCCTATACGAATGAGCCACCCAAAGAGATTGACAGGGGCAATAAAAGACCGGTATTGTCACGTTTAGTTTTTATGCGATAAGGCATGACATCTTCCGGCTCCATCGGTTCGCCAGCGATGTCGAAACGGTCCGGCCTTCCTGAGTCCCAATACTCGGGGAAGGCCGCCGCTGCGTTGATCATGCCCGGCAATCAGTGTTCCTCACGAATGGACAGGAAGAACCCACATGCAACGACGTTCGGCGTTGATTCACTGGCTCGGGCTCGTCTCGATCGTGCTCAGCCTGTTTACCCCACTGATCACGGCGGAAGCCTTCGCTGAACCGATCGCCCCTGAGCCGGAGCTCGTCGTCGCTCAGGATGCCGCCACACCAGATGCGCCGGTCCTCGAACCACCACAGGCGCCGACCGTCGAGCCAACGACCGATCCAGACCCCTCGATCGCTCCCACCGTGGAACCAACCGTCACCGAGGAGCTTCCCGTCGACCCCACCGTGGAACCGACAACAGAGGTGATCAGCAGGTCTGGGAGTAGTGAGACACTGGCTCCCATGGCGGAGCCCAACCCCAACTCCGGCCTCACCATTACCTTCACGCCCGACAGTCCCGAAGTGGTGGCAGGCATGCCCATCGCCATCACCATCACTGTCACCACGGACTCCGTGAACGTCTTCGGTCTCCAGCTCGCATTACCGGACTTGGCAGGAGGAAACTGGAGCGCCGCTCCAGTCAATGGCGAATGCGACACGGATTTTTACTGTTTTCCTTTTGGTATGGGAGGCGCCCCCGGGTTCGAACTTCACTTGACGAGTCCAACGACCGAGGCATCATGTGGCACCCATACCATATCCGCCGAAGCATTTGGAACACAGGGGAGCGCCATCAACTCGGGCAGCTTCACCGTGACATGCCCCTCATTTTCGCCGGATGACCTCACGATCGCCGCCGACGCCAGCCTCATTGACGGTCCGGCGTTCGCTATGGAAGTCACCATCGCGAATACGGGATCCCAATCCATCAGTGGTATTGGCTTTACCTACAGCTATGCGACCTATAGCTCCTGGAATCTCACAGCTGACGATGCGTCGAAATGCGCCCTGGCGGGCCCAACAACTGTTTCCTGCTGGAATATCACCCTGGGGGCGGGGGAAACTTTTACGAGCCGGGTAACAACAACAGCGGCCCCGTATTGCTCGTTGAACTACTCCGTGACTGCAGAATTTACAGCGGTGGGCGTTGGACGAACGGGAGATACGGTGGGGGTCCCGTGCGAGTATGAGGATCTCGAACTCTCGATCGCATCCGGCCAGAGCGTGGTTTCTGTTGGAGGCTTCATTTCGTACACAATCACGCTCAGGAACCATTCCGAGTTCTCTGTTCGGGAAATGGGCATGGACCCGGATTCATACAATCATCTGGATGATTATCATTGGAGCCCTGTAGCAGCCTGTAGTTCCGCGGACGGGCTTCAGTGCATTATGCCACCGCTCGGCCCTGGCGACTCCACGTCTGTCACCCTGAGAGGAACGGTCACCGAGCGTAGCTGCGGCATCGAAGCACTCGCTGCCAATATTGGTTGGCCAGCGTACCTCTCCGCCTCATCGCCGATCACAGTCAACTGCTCTGAAGCGAATGTCACTGTCGAGAAGACCGCCGCATCAGCCACGGTGGACGAGGGTGACATCGCCTCCTTCACCATCACCGTGTCGAACGAAGGCGATGCCACCAGCCTGGTGTATGGCCTGCAGGATCGCTTGCCGGACATGGGCGAGGAAACCGACTGGACGATCTCCGCATCGGATTTTGGCGCACTGTGCGCCATCACCACCGAAACGGACGGGCAGTATCTCGACTGCTTTGTCGACCCGATCGCGCCGGAAGAGAGCCGATCGATCACCGTCGAGCACCTCGTCACCAGTGACGTCTGCGGCAGCATCACCAACACCGTCGAGCTCTACGACGCCGAGCAGACAATCCACGACAGCGCCACCGCGACCATCACCGTCAACTGCCTCCCCGTCGTGGAGGTCGACATCGACGGGCCGGCAACGGCCGCTCCGGGCGATGAGGTGACGTACACGCTGACGCTCACCAACGCCGGCAATGTCCCGGTAGGGTCGTTCGGATTTGACCTCCTCGTGCCGGATATCGGGGCCGATTACGACTTCGAAGCCATCGAAAATTCTGGTGCCGGTTTCCATTGCAGCTACCCTAATGGAAATGGTAATGACCG
>DATGPC010000327.1:0-9078 GCA_035305265.1 Thermomicrobiales bacterium
TACGGCATGGGCGGCGCGGTGCAGCACGGCGCGTCGACGCTGCCGGAAGAAGCGTTCGGCAAGTTCGCCCAGGCGGACGCCGTGGAGGTCCACCTCGCGACGGCGTACCAGAACGCCTACTTCGACAGCGAGCACTTCCCCTCCGGGCTGCGCGAGAAGATCTACGCGCATCTGGCCGAGCACAATGCTGACGAGCGCAAGGAAGGCCAGACCGACGCGCAGTTCTACTACACGACCCGCAAGAAGGCATTCGGTCCGTTCAAGCGTGAGCTGTGGAGCCTCCCGCAGGAGACCAAGGACGCGATCTACGCCGAGCTGCAGCCGCGGTTCGAGTTGGTCATGCGTGAGCTTGGCGTCGCCGGCCGTTCGGATCTGGTAGACAAGCATGTGAAGCGCGTCGACGTGCCGGTTCCGGCGCCGGACGCCTTGACCAAGGTCCTCAGCTAGCCCCCGGCATCCAATCGTGCAAACGCGAACGCCGCTCCATTCGGGGCGGCGTTCCTCGTTGTTGCCCGCATTGCTCGCTCGGGGCCAGGTGCACGTGAGGGTCAGGATGCGAACTATTCGTGGTCGATCTCAGGGGCCGGGCGGTTTCCGGTGGCGTCATCGTCTGCCGGATCGTCGGGTTCGGCTGCAGCCCGCCGTGCGGTGATGGCGAACCGTGTGCCGATGCCGGGAGCCGGGATCTGCTCGTCGATACGCTCCAGCTTTCGCCGAAGTGGATGCAGGCGGAGCTCCGTGTCTCGCCGGCGGAGCAGGAAGTTCCCGAACATGAGACCGCCGAGCTGGACCGGCTCGGCGAGGCCGACACCCACGCGCATATTCTGGATGTCGGTGAACCCGGCATCCTCGAGCATGGCAACGAGATCCCGGTCTGCGTAGTGCCGATTCCAGCCAGTGGGTAACGTCTCGTCCGGCGCATGACCCCGGCCGAGGATATCCGTGATGTACCGGTAGGCATTCCGGGCGTCGAACCAGGCAAGCGGGCCGCTTGCAGGCATCGCCATCTGGAGCGTCCCGCCGGACGCCAGGACACGTGCCAGCTCCGCCAGCCACGCCGGTTCGTCGATCACGAGAGAGAGCGCGTAACTGGCGTCGATGTGCCGGATCGCCCCGTCCGGCAGGTCCAGCCGTGGTTTCTCTACATCCGTGCGTATGCCGCCGAGCAAGCGGCGACCGTCCGTCGAGTGCTCGACGAACCTGATATCCGGGCACCGCTCCCGCGTCTGTGAATGGTGAATATTCGAGCTGAGCTCGGGCTCGAGAGTCAGGGCGGGCAGGGCGGTTGGCATGAACGCAGGCGGGCCTTTCTATGCATGGCGAGTACCTCATGGCAGTATGCCCGACAGGAGGATATTCCGTCATGTGGCACAGTCTTCGCGAGACACGGTGCCCAATGATTGAAAGACGTACGAAACGAGGCCCTGAGAGGAGCACACCGTGGAATTCATCTCGCTGCATCCCTTCGACGTCCGGATTGCCAACACCTACGTCGAGGCAGTGACCGGGCGCGGGGAGCCTGATCCGGCATGGGCGCCGTGGTGGAGCGACGACCTTCGTACAGGGCTGGACGAGCTCGCCACCGGGAACGAGCTGGCCGCCAATCGGCTCACCGTCGGGCTGGCGAGGGCGATGGCGCAGGCGCACCCCGTCTTCGTGCAGGAAGGATTCGGCTTCACCACCTGGGAAGCGCGCGTCGATCGTGGACTCGGCATGCTGGTGCGTCCGCCGGCGCGGATCTTCGTCGACGCCGGCGTCGATCGCCGCCTTGTCGACGCGATGCCGATCCGGCTCGATCTGCAAGGCGGCATGATGGGCGGCGCCTATGTTCCGGACCGGCTCATCGGCCAGCTCGACGAGATGATCGACCAGCGGCTGGAGCCGATGGCGAAGCGGCTCAAAGAGTCGGAGTTCGATCCGTTCCCGATGATCGCGTTGATGCGGGAAGCCGTCGACTACGCGAAGGAGCGCAACCTGGGCCTGATGGAAGCCCTCGACGTCGTGACGCCGGATATGCGGGTGATCCGGGCGCCCGAGAAGAAGCGAATGGACCCCGCGCTTCGGGCACGGATCGAGAAGGCGATCCAGGCGGAGAAGAAGCAGGGCTTCTTCGGCCGGTTGTTCGGCAAGAAGCGGACAGATCATGACCAGCCGTCGAGCTGATGAAGGGTGTGGATCGGTGAGATACACGAGATTGTTCGGCAAGACGACGCGGAATGTCCAGAAAGACGAGGTGACGGCCAACGCCGAGCTGCTTACCAGGGCCGGCTTCGTCGAGAAACTGATGGCCGGCTCGTATACCTATCTACCCCTGGGGCTGCGCGTGCTGAACAAGATCAGCGCCGTCGTTCGCGAGGAAATGGATGCGATCGCCGGTAGCGAACTCCTGATGCCGATGATGCATCCCAAGGAGAACTGGGTCCGCACTGGCGGCTGGGATTCGATCGACGTCCTGTTTCGCCTGGAAAGCCGGGCGGGACGCGCCTACGCGCTCGGCCAGAGCGAGGAGGAGGTCGTCACGCCACTGGTCATGAGCCGGGTCCAGACCTTCCGGGATTTGCCCCAGCACGTCTACCAAATCGGGTGGAAATTCCGTGACGAGCTTCGTCCCAAATCCGGCGTCATGCGCGGTCGTGAGTTCCTGATGAAGGACATGTACAGCTTCCATGAAGATCAGGACGATTTCGATCGCTTTTACGCCATCGTGAAGGATGCCTATCTCCGCATCTACGATCGCCTTGGCCTGGTGGCGAAAGTGACCGAGGCGTCTGGCGGAGCCTTCACGGAGAAACTTTCCTACGAGTTCATGGTGCTCACCGATGCTGGTGAGGACGACATCCTGTATTGCGATACGTGTGATTTCTGCGTCAACGTCGAGATCTGCGATGCGACGGCGGGAGCGGTATGCCCTGCCTGTGGAAAAGGGGCTCTCTCCCTCGCGCGCGCGTCCGAGGTCGGCAACGTCTTCGACCTTGGAAAGAAATACGGGCGGGATTTCGATTTGGGCTTCATCGCCCGTGACGGATCGAAACAATATCCGGTCATGGGCTGCTATGGCATCGGCATCACCAGGTTGATGGGCGTTGTCGTCGAGAAGTTCCATGATGACAGGGGCATTATCTGGCCGGCTTCGATTGCTCCTGCGCAGGTCCATCTCGTGAATCTCGGTACTGACGAGGGTGTCGTCGATACCGCGCGCCAAACCTACGAGACGTTGACGCGACAGGGGATCGAGGTCCTGTGGGACGATCGGGAAGCTTCTGCCGGTGTGAAGCTGGCCGACGCCGATCTTATCGGTATCCCGTGGCGGGTCGTGGTGTCCACCCGGTCCCTCAGTCAGGGCAAACTTGAGCTCAAGGCGCGCGTCGGGGAACCGGAGCTGGTCTCGGCCGAAGAGATCCCGGCCATGGTGGGCTGACGGTACCCTCCAACCTTGACAAGGTCCGTATCAAGGCGCTAGTATTTTTCGTGTTAGCACTCAGAGTGTAAGAGTGCTAATCGGTGTAAGGAGAACGATTCGCGGTGGATATGGCGACGCCTCAATCCAGTAACCCGGAACTGACGGAACGACAACAGGTCGTCCTGAGGCTCCTCGTTCAGGAGTATGTCGTCTCCGGTCGCCCGGTCGGCTCCAAGACCCTGGCGAATGTCTTCCCGACTGCGGTTTCTTCCGCCACCATCCGCAACGAGATGGCGGCCCTGGAGGAAATGGGCTTCGTCCTTCAACCGCATACGTCGGGCGGTCGCATCCCGACCGACAAGGGCTATCGGTATTACGTCCATCGCCTGATGGGCAGTGCCGAATTGCCGTCCGGTGACCAGGTGATGATCCGGCACCAGTTCCGCCAGGTGGAGGCCCAGCTCGATTCGTGGGTCGATTTCGCGGCGGGCGTGCTGGCCGAAACGGCCGGGAACGTCTCGATCGTGACCGCGCCCCGGTCTGTCGTCGCTCGTTTGCGACATGTCGAGCTCATCTCCCTCCAGCCACGGCTGGCGTTGCTGATCCTGGTGACCCAGGAGAGCGCGGTGCGGCAGATGATGCTCCACCTGCCCGAGGTGGCGGATCAGGAAACCCTGAGCAAGATCTCCGGTACGCTGGCCCCCCTCCTGCGTGGGCATAGCGGGGCCGAGGTCGAGACCCAGTCGCGAGGCGCCTCCGGTTTGGTGGCTTTCGTGCTGGACCAGATCGCCAACGGCCTGAAGGGGATGGACGCGGTCGAGGAGACGCGCGTTCGTCATTCTGGCCTCGAGAACATCCTGGGTCAGCCGGAATTCGCCGGAGCCGAAGGGCAGAACGTGCTCGAGCTCTTGCGCGGTACGTCGCTGTTGAGCGCGTTGCTGCCGCAGATGACGCCGGCGGAAGACGTCCAGGTATTCATCGGCGAGGAGAACCCGGCGGGAGCCTTGCGGCGCTTCGGCGTCGTGATGGCCACCTACGGGATCGACGGCGAGGTCACCGGCATCCTCGGGGTGCTTGGCCCGACCCGCATGCCGTATCGTCGCTCCATTTCGTCCGTCCGGTACATGGCCCGTCTGATGAGCGACCTGATGGAAGAGCTGTATTCACCGAACTAAAGAACTGCAATACGAACGATGTCTGTCGCGGACGCGATGTCCGGGAACAGGGAGGGATTGAGTGGCTCAAGACGAACAGGACCAGACGACCGGCTTCAACGGGGATATCCCCGAGGACGCCGATGTTGAAGAGGTAAACGCCGAAGAGGCGGAGCCGGCGCCGGAGGTTGGCGAGGAGGACGCCCAGGAGGTCATCGAGAAGTTGATGGCCCAGCGGGATGACTACCTCGAGCAGCTCCAGCGGAGCCGGGCGGAGTTCATTAACTTCCGCCGCCGCACCGAACAGGAGCGGGCGAAGCTCGGCGAGATGTTTACCTCCAATACCCTCGCTCAGTTCCTCCCGGTCATCGACGACTTCGACCGTGCTGTCGAGCATGTACCGGAGGAAATGAGGGACAACGGCTGGATCGAGGGCATCCTCATGATCCAGCGCAAGCTCAAGGGACTCCTGGAGCGTGCCGGTGTGACAGAGGTTGAGGGCGTCAACGCACCGTTCGACCCCGCCGTCCACGAGGCCGTCGCCACCGAGCCGGGTTCGCGAGGCGAAGTCGTCGTCGAGGTGTACCAGAAGGGCTACAAGCTCGGGGACACGCTGCTCCGCGCCGCGATGGTGAAGACCGGTGATCCGGAGACCGAAACCGAAAACAAGGAAGCCTGACGACCTTAAGAGGCCACGGAAGGGTGGCCTTATTGCTGAAGGAGACCAAGGAATATGGGACGAACAATCGGAATCGACCTGGGAACCACAAACTCCGTCATGGCCACCATCGAGGGTGGCGAGCCGGTGGTTATCCCGAACGCCGAGGGCGAGCGCCTGACGCCATCGGTGGTTGCGGTCACCAACAATGGCGAGCGACTTGTCGGACGGTTCGCGCGCCGCCAGGCGGTGACGAACCCGGACAATACGATCTTCTCGGTCAAGCGCTTCATGGGCATGAAGTTCGATGATCCCTCCGTGAAGCGTGACAAGGAGCTCGTGCCCTACAGCGTGCAGGCCGCCCCGAACGGCGACGTGCAGGTCAAGATGGGCGACAAGTGGTACAGCCCGCAGGAAATCTCCGCGATGATCCTGCAGAAGCTGAAGGCCGACGCCGAGGCGTACCTCGGTGAGACGGTCGACAAGGCCGTCATCACGGTCCCGGCGTACTTCGACAACGCCCAGCGTGACGCCACCAAGGACGCCGGACGCATCGCCGGTCTCGAGGTCCTCCGCATCATCAACGAGCCGACGGCGTCGGCGCTCGCGTACGGCCTCGACAAGAAGGGCGACGAGCAGATCGCCGTCTACGACCTCGGTGGTGGTACGTACGACATCTCGATCCTCGATCTCTCCGAAGGCGTCTTCCAGGTGCTGTCGACCAACGGCGATACGCACCTCGGTGGTGATGACTTCGACCAGGTGATCATCGACTGGCTCGCGGACGAATTCAAGAAGCAGGAGGGCATCGACCTCCGCAGCGACCGCATGGCTCTCCAGCGCCTCAAGGAGGCCGCCGAGAAGGCCAAGATCGAGCTCTCGAGCACGCAGCAGACCGACGTCAACCTGCCGTTCATCACGGCCGATGCGAGCGGTCCGAAGCACCTCAACGTGTCGCTGAGCCGCTCCAAGCTCGAGTCGCTCGTCGGCAGCCTGGTGGAGCGCACCAAGGCCCCGATGGAGGCCGCGCTGAAGGACGCCGAGCTGTCCAAGAGTGATGTCGACGAAGCGCTGCTTGTCGGTGGCCAGACGCGCATGCCGCTGGTCCAGAAGACGGTCCAGGAGTTCTTCGGTAAGGAGCCTCACAAGGGCATCAACCCGGACGAGGTCGTCGCGATCGGCGCCGCGATCCAGGGTGGCGTGCTCGGCGGTGACGTCAAGGACATCCTCCTGCTCGACGTGACCCCGCTGACGCTCTCCATCGAGACCCTCGGTGGTGTGGCGACCCCGCTGATCGAGCGCAACACGACGATCCCGGCCCGCAAGAGCCAGACGTTCACGACCGCGTCCGACAGCCAGCCGCAGGTGGAGATCAACGTCCTCCAGGGCGAGCGCCCGATGGCGAGCGACAACAAGAGCCTCGGCCGGTTCATCCTCGACGGCATCCCGCCGGCACCGCGCGGCGTGCCGAAGATCGAGGTGACGTTCGACATCGACGCGAACGGCATCCTGAACGTCTCGGCGAAGGACACCGCGACGGGCAAGGAGCAGAAGATCACGATCACCGGCTCCTCCGGCCTCTCAGAGGAAGAAGTCCAGCGGATGGTCCAGGAGGCCGAGCAGCACGCGGCCGAAGACCAGAAGCGGCGTGAGGCGATCCAGACCCGCAACGAGGCTGAGAGCATGATGTTCCAGGCCGAGAAGCTGGTTGAGGAGAACGGGGACAAGATCCCGGACAACCTCAAGTCGGACCTCGAGGCGAAGATCGCGGACATCAAGGACATCCTCGAGAACGACCGCGAGAACATCGATCGCATCAAGCCGGCGCACGAGGCCCTGATGCAGAGCCTGCAGGCGGCGGGTGCGGCCATGTACCAGGCAGCCGGCGGTGACGGCGAAGGCCCGGACATGAGCGGCTTCGACGCCAGCGGCACGGACGCAGGCGCGGGCGCGACGGCCGGCGACGACACGACGGTCGAAGGTGAGTTCCGCGAGGTCAACGACGACGAAAACAAGAACTAAGCACCTTCGGGGATCAACGGCGATATCCTGAAGGCAAGACAAACGGGCTGGTGGAGCAATCTGCCGGCCCGTTTTGTGTTTCCTGAAACCCGGACCGAACCTGTCCGGCTCGTTCGCTAGCATGGTCACGCAAGCTGGACGCAGCGCGACCGCGGATCCAATGCGCGCGGACCTTCCCGGAGAGCACGCCATGACGAACGACCTCAATGTGATTCTCGAGATCGGCCCGAAAGGGAAAAGGGTCGTGGGCACCGCCTGGGATTGGCCGGGTCTCGAGCGAGGCGGCACGTCGGAGTCCCAGGTGCTCGCGACATTGCAGGAGTACCTACATCGATACGCGCGAGTGGCAGGGCGCGCCGGGTTGGGTGACGAGTTCCGCCAGCAATCCGGTCTTCGCGTCGTCGAGCGATACGACGGCAACACGTCCACTGACTACTGGGGAATCTCCCACACCTCCAGCGCCCTCGACCGCGAGCCGATGTCCGCCGACGAGTGGGAACGGCGCCTGCGGCTCCTGCGGGCCTGCTGGGCGGAGTTCGATGCCGTGGCGGCGAGGGTATCGCCGGAGCTGCGGAAGGGGCCACGTGGGGGCGGGCGCGATCGTGACGAGATCATCAATCACGTGTTCGGGACCGAGCGAAGCCAGATGGCAAAGAAGGTGGGAGTGATCACTCCGCCCGGCGTGATGCTGACGCCGGACGGCCTGAAGGCGCATCGCGAGGACTATATCGACGCCCTGCGGCACTACCACGCGACCGGGAAGCGGGTCGGCCGGACGTGGACCCTGACCTTCCTCCTGCGGCGGACCGCCTATCACACGCTGGATCACGCTTGGGAGATGGAAGACAAGGACCTGACCGGCGAGGAGAACGAGATCTCATGACAGCACCGATTCGTATCGTGTCAGAGAGCGGAAGCAAGAAGGTCTTCGTATCGGCGCTCGACTGGCCGGGCTGGAGTCGGTCCGGCAAGACCGAGGAGGCGGCGCTGGCGACGCTGGCCGACTACACCGACCGCTACTAGCGTGTGGTGGACCTGGCGGGGGAGGGGAGCCTGCCGTCGATCCCGGAAGGGATCGACATTGTCGAGCGGCTGCAGGGCTCGGGCGCGACGGATTTCGGCGTTCCGGATCGTGCCGCGCAATGCGAGAACGAACCGATGACCGAAGAGGAATGCGAGCGCCAGATCCGGATCCTCCGCGCCTGCTGGCGCTACTTCGATGACGTTGTCCCGCGCGTTTCCGCAGAGCTACGCAAGGGGCCGCGAGGTGGTGGCCGGGATCGCGACGAGATCGTCGAGCACGTCCTTGGCGCCGATCGAAGCTACGCCCGAAACCTTGGCGTCAAGACACCCGAAGCTGCCGTGTTCACGCCGGATGGTCTTCAGGCCCATCGCGACGCCGTCTGCGAGGCGGTTCGCGATCATAACGCTCGCGGAGTTTCGGCCCGCAAATGGCCTGTCCGGTACTTCCTCCGCCGCGCAGCGTGGCACGTCCTCGATCATGCGTGGGAGATGGAGGACAAGGACCTCACGCCAATCGGCTGATTCGCCTCCATCCAAATCAATCCAGCCCTGCCGACGCGCCTCGCCGCTGCAGTCTGTACGTGGCGCGGTTCTACATGCCCATCGCTCGATGATGAGAGCCATACTCGCAATCCACTAATGTGGGATTGACATTAGTGTGTATCACACAGTATTGTATGGCCATGGACACGAACGATGCGGTGCTCACCACGCACATACAGGAACTCCGGCGAGGGACAGTCGTCCTCTCGGTACTCGCGCTCCTCCAGGAGCCCGGCTATGGCTATGCGCTCCTCGAGGCGCTGGAGACCGCCGGGGTC
>DATGPC010000328.1:0-2953 GCA_035305265.1 Thermomicrobiales bacterium
TACGCCCCCGTCGACGTTGAGCATGTTGCCGGTGGACTTCGAGGAACGCGGCGAGGCGAAGAAGCGGACCGCCTCGGCGATGTCGGACGGCAGGATGTTGACCTTCAACGTCGTCCGGGCGCGGTAATGCGCTTCCAGCTCTTCCGGCTCGATGCCATAGGCGGCGGCGCGCTCCTCCCGCCACGACGAACCCCAGATCTTGCTGCCCTGCAGCACCGCGTCCGGGTTCACCGTGTTGACGCGAATCCCCCTTGCACCTCCTTCCTCCGCGAGACAGCGAGCGAGATGGAGCTCGGCGGCCTTCGCGGATGAGTACGCGGCGGCATTCTTCCCGGCAGCGACGGCGTTCTTCGAGGCGATGAAAACGAGGTTGCCGCCCATCCCCTGCCGGTCCCACAGGCGGAACGCAGCGCGGGAGACGAGGAAATAGCCCTTCACCAGCACCGCGTGGTTCTTGTCCCAGAGCTCGATGCTGGTCTCCTCGATCGATGCGCTGGAGGCGAGGCCGGCGTTGGAGACGACGATATCGACGCCGCCGAACGCGAGGACGGCACGACGGTAGGCGTCATCGACGGCGTCCTCGCTGGTGACGTCCACCGCGACGCCAAGCCCCTTGTCACCGTAGGTCGCGGCGGTCTTTTCAGCGCCAGTCGCGTCAATATCCGCAACGACCACGCAGGCGCCGTCTTCCGCGAGGGCCTCGCACGTAGCGCTGCCGATGCCGCCCGCGCCACCGGTGACGAAAGCGACGCGCCCCTCCAGATCGCGAGGGGCCGGGGCGAGCGAGAGCTTGTAGCGCTCCAGCGGCCAGTACTCGACGGCGAACGACTCCGCCTCGGTAAGGGAAACGAAGCCACCAAGCGCCGACGCGCCGCCCATGACGGCGATGGCGCGGTGGTAGAGATCGCGGGAGAGGTTGGCCGCTTTCCGGTTGCGCCCGACACCGATCATGCCAACGCCCTGGATGAGGACAACCCGAGGATTCGGATCATCCATGTCGAAGGAGATTGGATCGCCACCGTCCGGCGGCCGGTGCCCCTCGTTCTGGCGCTCGTAGTAGGCGGAGTACTCTTCGCGGTAGCGGGCGACCTCTTCGCGAATGCGGTCCTGGAGCGCACCGGCGTTTTCGCTCTCCGGATCGAACGGGATCCAGAGCGGCTTCATCTTGGTGTGAACGAGGTGATCGGGGCAGGCTGCGCCGACCTGCGAGAGTGCCGCCGACCGGCTTCCCCGAACGAATGCCATGACGCTGTCGGAGGTATCGACGGTGAGAATCTTCGAATGCTCCGTCGAGACGGCACCGCGCAGGACCGGGAGCACCTGCACCAGCAATTCATCGCGCTCCGAGGCGTCCAGCGCAGGCACAGCATCGTCGCCGAACGGCGTCGCATCCCCTGCGCGATCGTTTACGAAGGCTGCGGCACGGTTGATGGCGTCGACGGTGCTGGCGTAGCTGCTCTCGGCGTCGTCACCCCATGTCACGAGGCCATGCTTCGCGAGCAGGACGAGCTTCGCGTCAGGATACTGGCGGACCGCCTCGCCGACCTGCTTCGCGAGCGTGAATCCGGGCCGGATGTACGGGATCCAGATCGCATCGTCGCCGTAGCACTCCTTCGCGAGCCGTTCGCCGTCCTCCGCGCAACAGATCATGTTTACGGCATCCGGGTGCGTGTGATCGACGCAGGCGGCGGGAATGAAGGCATGGAGCAGGGTCTCGATGGAGCCGCGCGGCATGTCCGGGGCGATTTGGCACCGCGCGAGATAGGCGACCATCTCCGTGTCGGTCATGTCGTCACGTTCGAACAGCGGCAGGACCTCGTCCTGGCGGTAACCGGTGAAGCCGCTGGCGGTGATCGTCGCGAGGTCGGTCCCGGAGCCCTTCACGTAGAGGACCTCGACCTGCCGGCCGGTATGGTCCGGCTCGATGACCTTCGTCGAGGTGTTGCCGCCGCCGAAGTTGGCGACGCGTCGGTCAGCGCCGAGAAGGTTGGAGCGGTAGACGAGGGCGTCGAGCGGGGAAAGATCGCGTGCTTCAGTGGCGTCCCAGGCGTTCTCGACGGTGGCGGCGATTGGGCCGGAAGTATGTTTCGAAGGCATAGATGTGTCCTTGCTTCTACCAATATCGACATTCGGGCCCCTGAAGGGACCATTCATGTCGATGGGCGGCGAGCCTTCGGCCAGCCGCCCCTACAGGCGCTGTCGTGGGCATACCTCACGTCCAGCCCATCTGGTTGCCGCCGACGCGCTCCTCGGCGATGCGAGACTGGTAGCCGCTGGCGCGGAAAGCGGCGACGGGGTCGGCGGACGCGCCGAGATCCTGGCGGACTTTCGCGCAGAGCGGGCGGACATCGGTCTGGTAGGCGTCCTGCAGCAGGCTGTAGGCACCAAGAACATCGCCCTCCCGGCGAGCCGTCGCGAGCGCGTCGTAGTCGACAACGAGCGCGCGGGCGTACGCCTCCTGCAGAGCCATGACGCTGATGATCATGCCCTCGATCTTCGGCTCGATGTTGAAGGATTGGTCGATCATGTAGGCGACGTCCTTCGTGCGCCCAGGCCCGGCGGAGACCAGCTCCGTGAAGATCAGAAAGAGCTCGAAGGGGTTGGTCGAGCCAACGATGAGGTCGTCATCGCCGTACTTGCGGGCGTTGAAATGGAAGCCGCCAAGCTTTCCGTCGTCCAGCAGGTAGGCGACGATCTGCTCGACGTTGACGCCCTGCGCGTGGTGACCGAGATCGACGAGCACCTGCGCCCGATCGCCGAGCCGCTGGCACATCGTGAGCGCGGCACCCCAGTCCATGAGATCGGTGTGATAGAAGGCCGGCTCATAGAATTTGTACTCGACGAGGAGCCGGCAACCGTCCGGCATCGCGGCGTAGGCCGTCTCCAGGCACTCGCGGAGGCGATGGCGGCGCTCGACCATGCTGTCCTGGCCTGGGTAATTCGTGCCGTCGGC
>DATGPC010000329.1:0-19425 GCA_035305265.1 Thermomicrobiales bacterium
CCGCCCGCGCCCGGCTGCCAGGTGTTGCCGGTGGAGTGATGGCGCAGGCCGTCCAGCTCCTTCCAGGTCTGGCCACCGTCGGTGGATTTGAAGAGGGCAGCATCCTCGACGCCAGCGTAGACCGTGTCCGGGTCGTGGAGCGACGGCTCGAGGTGCCAGACACGCCTGAACTCCCACGGATGCGGAGTGCCGTCGTAGAACTGGTGCGTGCCGACCTCGCCTTCGTAGGCGAACTCGTTGCCGACCGTCTCCCACGTCTTTCCGCCGTCATCGGAGCGGTGCATGATCTGGCCGAACCAGTCGCTGGCCTGGGAGGCGTAGATGCGATCCGGGTTCGCCGGGGAGCCCTTGAGGTGGAATATCTCCATGCCCGGGAAGTGCGGCTCGCTGACCTCCCAGTTCTTGCGCTCTTCGTCCGAGGTGAGGATGAACGCGCCCTTGCGTGTCCCGACGAGGACTCGTACTCCGCCCATGTGCTGCTCCTTGCTGAACGCATTGTGTACGTACATATCGCAGGATGATTCTAGCAGCGCGAGGGAGAGGGGGCTTCTTCAATGTTGCGGCGGAAGAACCTGTTGATCGCTTTCGTTCACCGGGATACGATGCAATCCTGACCACATCGACCAATTGTCCGCGAAGGAGTCATGCATGCGTCCACTCAGCTTCGGGTTCAAGACCGCCCAGCAGCATTCGACGTGGGAGGAGATCCTGGCCGTCTGGAAGGAAGCCGACGACATCCCGGCATTCGAGCACGGCTGGCTCTTCGATCACCTGAACCCGATCGACAGTGACGAGGGCATCGGGCCGTGTTTTGAAGGGTGGACGATGCTGACCGCGCTGGCGACGCACACGAAGCGGCTCCGGCTCGGCTTGCTGACCGGCTGCAACACCTACCGCGATCCGGCGCTGCACGCCCAGATCGCCGCGACGGCGGACGTGATTTCCGGCGGCCGGATCGACTTCGGTGACGGGGCGGGCTGGAACGAGTACGAGCACCGCAGCCGGAACATCGAGCTTCCGGCGCCCGGGAAGCGGTTGCGGATGCTGGAAGAGGCGATCGAGATCACGAAGGCGCTTTGGACGCAGGAGAAGGTCGACTACGACGGAACCTATTACCAGCTTCACGGCGCCCGGCTGGAGCCGAAGCCGGTCCAGAAGCCGCATCCGCCGATCCTGATCGGGGGCAGTGGTGAGCAGGTGACGCTGAAAATCGTGGCGAAGCATGCCGACATCTGGAACTACGCCGGCGGCGATATCGAAACCTTCCGGCACAAGGTTGAGGTGCTGAAGGGACATTGCGAGACGGTCGGTCGAGACTTTGGCGAGATCCAGCTGTCGGCCCAGCGCCGGATCGATATCAACGATATCGAGGGCACGATCGCAGACGCGCAGGCGTTTATCGATGCGGGCGTGACGCACATGGTGTTCTACCTGTCGCCGCCGTACACGACTGGCATGGTGACGACGCTGGCCGAGCAGGTGATCCCGAAGCTGGAACAACGCTAGGCGCCATCAGTATTAGCCCATGCAGATGCTTCCTGCGCCAGCGCCGACGACTGGTGTCGCACGCAGCAGCACCGATTGTGCGATTTCAGGTTAGCAAGTCGTACGGACCGCAGGCGCGTTGGCGGCCATCTTTGGGAAGAACCGTTGTTCGGAATGGAAAAGGCGGAGAGCATTATGCTCTCCGCCTTTTTGCTACGTGCCAGGTACCCCAGCCTAATCTCCGGCGGCGGCTACCGGCTCGGCTGCCGCGTCCGGGGTGCCGCCGGTGCGCAGGAGCGCGAAGTACTTCGCGTCCGGGTGGTGGACGACGATCGCGGCGGTCGTCTGCTCCGGGTTGAATTGGTAGCCTTCGGTTACTTCGACGCCGATGGACTCCATGTCCAGCAGCCGGTTGACGATCGCGTGGTGCTCCAGGTCCGGGCAGGACGGGTAGCCCCAGGAGTAGCGCTTGCCACCATCCTCGGGGATGCCGAGCATCTCGCGGGTGCGCTGGTGGACCAGCTCCGCAAGGCCCTCGGCGGCCGACACGCTCAGGCCGTGCGTGAAGTAGCTCTCGCTGTAGTCACCGGCGGCCTGCAACCGGTCGGTTTCTTCGGTCGCGGCCTTGCCCATCGTCACGATCTGGAACTGGACGACGTCTTTCCTGCCCGATTCCACCGGCAGGAAGTAGTCGCTCAGACAGAGACGCTCGCGGGCGGGCTGGCGCGGATAGGTCATCCGCTCGAGCTCGCGCTCCGGATCCTCCGGGTCGTAGATGATGAGGTCGTTGTTCTCGCTGTTGCAGGGGAAGAAGCCGTAGCGGACCCGTGGCTGGAGCCAGCCACGCTCCTTGGCGCTCTCCTGCATCCGCTTCAGGCGTGGCTCGAACTCGTTCTTGAGGAGCGCTTCCCACTCCTCGCCCTTGACGCCCTTGCCGCCCCAGTGGAGTCGGTAGAGCGTCTTCATGTCCATGTGCGGCCAGATGTCGTCGAGCGTGAAGTCGGTCATCTCACGCACGCCCCAGAACGGCGGCGTCGGGATCTCGTCGAGGATGCGCGTGTCAGAACGCTTCGTATCGTTCGGGTCGGCGGAGTTCAGGAAGGACTCGCGCGTCGGCTTGTTCAGCGTCTTGCGCGCCTTCTCGAGGGTTATTTCCTTGAGCTGCGCACGCTTCTCCGGAACCACGATCTGATCCATCAGCGACAGGCCTTCGAACGCGTCCTTCGCGTAGAAGACGCCCGGTTCGTAGACCACGTCGTCCTCCGGGAAGAGGGCGCGGTGCGCATAGGCCGGGTTGATGGCGGCGCCGCCGATCATCACCGGGAATTTGTGCCCCTGATGATGCAGCTCCTTCACGGCCAGCGGCATCTGCTTGCTGGTCGAGACGAGGAGGGCAGAGAGGCCGATCGCGGTCGCGTTCACCTCGACCGCCTTGTCGATGATCGTGGTGATCGGCACCTGCTTGCCGAGGTCGACAACGGTGTAGCCGTTGTTCGTGAGGATGGTGTTGACAAGGTTCTTGCCGATATCATGGACGTCGCCGTAGACCGTCGCGAGCACGACCGTGCCCTTCGTCTGTCCTTCGACCTTCTCGAGATAGTTCTCGAGCTGCGCGACGGCCTTCTTCATCGTTTCGGCAGATTGGAGCACGAACGGCAGGATCAGCTCGCCGGCGCCGAACTTGTCGCCGACCTCCTTCATCGCCGGAAGCAGCACGTTGTTCAGCACGTCGACGGCGTCGCCGTTCGCCTCGGCAACGGCCTGGTCGATGTCGGCTTCGACGCCCTCCTTCTTGCGGTGGACGATGCGGTAGTAGAGGCGATCGCGGACGTTCATCTCCGCCATCGGGTCCGGCCCGGAGGATGCTTCCTCGGTGCGGCCCTCGTAGTGCTGGATGATGCGGGCGAGGGCGTCCTCCCGGCGATTCAGGACGAGATCTCGCGCCAGCTCGACTTCCTCCCCGGGGATTTCCGAGAGCGGGAGGACGTGCGACGGATGGATGATCGCCATCGTCAGTCCGGCCTTGATGCATTCATCGAGGAAGACGGCGTTGATGACCTTCCGGGCCGCCGGGTTCACGCCGAACGAGACGTTCGAGATGCCGAGGGTGAAGTTGACCTCCGGCAGTGCCTCGTGGATGAGGCGGATACCTTCGATCGTCTCGACCGCCGAGTTCCGGAACTCCTCGTCGCCGGTGGTGAGCGGGAAGGTGAGGGCATCGAAGATCAGGTCGCGGGACGCGAGCCCGTATTCCTCGGTGACAATCTTGTGGATCTTCTGCGCGACCTCGAGCTTCTTCTCGCGGGTCTTCGCCATACCGTCCTCATCGATGGTGAGGGCGATCACGGCGGCACCGTGGGCCATCGCTAGCGGCATCACTTTCTCGATGCGTTCGCGGCCGTTTTCCATGTTGATCGAGTTGATAACCGCGCGACCGGGGTACTGCTCCAGCGCCTCCTGGACGACGTTGGCTTCGGTTGTGTCGATCACGAGCGGGCCGTTGACCGAGAGGGCGAGCTTCTTGACGAGGCGCCGCATCAGGTCGGCCTCGTCCGCCTCGCGCTCGGTCGTGGCGACGGAGACGTCGAGCAGGTGCGCGCCTTCTTCCATCTGGCCGACCGCGACGTTGACGACGCTGTCGAGATCGTCCTTGAGGACCAGCCGCTTCACCTTGCGCGAGCCGAGCGTGTTCACCCGCTCGCCGATGATCGTCGGCGCCGGTTCCTGCGCGAGGTCGTAGGACGTGATCATGCTGGCGACCTGCGGTCGCGGCGAGGACGGGCGTGCCGGGAGGGTGATCGGCTTCGAGGTGACCTCGCGGATGATCTCGGTGATGTGGTCCGGCGTGGTGCCGCAGCAGCCGCCGACGATGCCGACGCCGAAGTTCTCGACCATGTCGCGCAGGTCCCGCGCGAACGGTTCCGGCGTCATCGGGAAGACGGCCTTGCCGTCCTCATTGTGCGGGATGCCGGCGTTCGGGATGATCGAGACGGGTTTGGTGCTGTGCTCGCCGAGGTATCGGGCCGGCTCGCGCATATAGTCCGGGCCGGTGGAGCAGTTCAGGCCGATGATGTCGACGCCGAGATGCTCGAGGATGGTCAGCGCGGCACCGATGTCGGTGCCGAGCAGCATGCTGCCGGAGGGCATCAGCGTGATCGACGCCTGGATCGGGAGCTTCTTGCCCGTCTCCTCGAAGACCTCGCGGGCGGCGAAGATCGTCGCCTTCAGCTCGAGGATGTCCTGCACCGTCTCGATGATGAGGTGGTCAACGCCGCCGTCCACGAGACCGCGAATCTGCGGGACGAAGAGGTCCTTAACCTCGCGGAAGGTGTGGTTGCCGAGCATCGGGTCTTCGGACGCGGGAAGCAGTCCGGAGGGGCCGATCGAGCCGGCGACGAGACGCGGCTTCGTGGCGGTGCTGTACTCGTCGGCGACAGACCGGGCCAGCGCGGCGGCGGCGCGGTTGATGTCGTACGCCTGGTCTCCGAGGCCATATTCCTCGGCCTTGATAACGCTGGAGCCGAAGGTATTGGTCTCGATGACGTCCGCGCCTACTTCGAGGAAGGAAGCGTGGATGGTCCGGATGACGTCCGGCTTCACGACGGAGAGGTAGTCGTTGTACCCCTCCTTGCCGCCGTATTCCTCTTTCGTCAGTTCGAGGTCGAGGATGGTGGCACCCATGGAGCCGTCGTAGAAGACTGGGCGAGATTTAACGAGGTCGACGATCGTGGTGGACATGGCTCTGTACCTCCGTGAGGGTTGCCATAGAGGGGGTAACGCTGTAGCCCCAATAAGTTGTGTCGTCCCAGTATGGCATGCGCTCCGGCCGCTGCGCGATACCGGGAGCTGCCTGACCCGCAGGAGTCGGGCCGTGGATGAACGCATGATACGAGAAGCATGGACCGGTGATCCTGGCGCATGATGGGCGTGATCCCCGCAATATCACCAGATGAAAGGACGGAAGCTGACATGACGGATCTGCCGAAAATCCCGAAATCTGCGGTGAAGGTGCTGAACATTGCCGGAGTGTTCACGCTGGAGGACTGCGCGACGTGGCCTGCGGAGGAGCTGGCGGCGCTGCGCGGCTTCGGGCCGAAGGCTTTCAAGACGGTCGAGGCGGCGGTCCATGAGGCCGGATTGTCGTTCGATCCGTCGTCGCCGAAACGCGCCGAGCCGATCAACCGCCAGATGGCGGAGGAGCGGATGAAGGACGTCATCGAGCCGACCGGGCCGAGCAACCTGCCGAAGATCGGGCGTCCCGCGACGCAGGCGCTTGCCCAAATCGGCGTACGGAACGTCGAGCAGCTGGCCGACTACACCGAGGAAGAGATCCTCGCGTTGCACGGCATGGGGCCGAAGGCGATCCGCATCCTGCAGCCGGTGATGGCGGAGATGGGCGTGCGGTTCAGGGATCCGGATACCTGACAGTCCGGCGATCAGGGAACGTCGACGTCCTTGCCAGCCTGTTCCGCCTGGCGCGCCTCACGTTGCTCCCGGAATCGTGTGGCCTGCTCCTAGCGTGCATGGTTCGCCCACAGGGCCAGCGTACAGACGCCAACAATGAACACGATGCCGGTGATGAGGGTGGACCAGTCCATGTACGCGCCTTCCCTTTCCATGCAAACCAGCATGATCTCGCGTGCTACCATCCGGCGCGACCGGAGAGTTTCCAGGAGAGGAAAGGGTACGACAGATGCACGACATGAACGAGATCGCGAACCGGATCATCGGGATCCTGGATGACGCCGCCGCGGAGTACAAGCTCTACGAGCACCGGCCGGTGCTGACCTACGACGACATCGAGCTCGTCGCGAAGGAGACCGGCTGGGAAGGCACCGAGATGAAGAACCTCGTCATGAAAGCGGGGGAGGACTTCGTCGTCTACGTCACGATGCAGGGCGTGCGGTCCGACACGAAGGCGATGAAGAAGTATCTCGGCGTCAAGAAGCTGCGGATGGCGACGGACGGCGAGCTGGATGAGCATTTCGGCGCCCAGCCGGGCAACGCCTATCCGTTCGGTTTCGGGGAGGATATCCGTATCCTCGTTGACCCGGATATCTACGCGCAGGAGTGGCTGCTGTTCAGCCCCTGCCGCCCGAGCGCCACGGTGCAGGTGCGTGGGAAAGACCTCGAGAAGGTGTTTGCGTCGCTTCCGAACCAGGTGGACGCCATTTCCCTGAACGCGCCGGATTCGGTGGTGTAGCTCGAGTTCCGTTTCGAGCGTCGGCGAGCACGTCGGGGTGTGATGCCAGCCGGGGCAGCCAATGGTCCTCCTTCCTGACCCTTGCCACGTACCCTTCCGCGCCCGGCACTCGTACGCTCATCGCGTCGCCAAGCCGGAACGCCCGATTGTCGAGCCGTCGAGGTCGACACTGATCGGGAACGTGCTGACGGGCATGCGTGCCTCCAGGGGGCAGTCCCGATTCCCGCAGGCCACTACGGGAATCGGGACTGGCCGCCATACGTCTCAACTGTCCAGATACATCAGGTCGAGCTCTTCCAGATGTCCGGGATCGGCGATTGCGTCGATGCCGCTGATCTTGCCATTCGTGATCGTGATCTCCAGTACCACCTTCGGCTTGCCGCCCGGGGCCCAAACCGCTCCCGGTACCCCATTGACCAGGACCAATCTTGCCGCTCGTGCCAGGCCGTCGAAGGATTCCGCTACGTCCCGCGCGCCGTGGATCACCGAGACGCCGCCAATGCGCGTCGCCTCCGGATCGGCGCGGAACTCGATGTCTGGATCCAGCACCTCGAGCAATCCGGCGAAGTCGCCCTCACGGGATGCCCTCAAGAATGCCGCTACCACCTCGCGCTGCTGGTCATGATTGAATCCGGATGGCGCGTCTAGCCCTCGCACTCGCCGACGCGCGCGGCTGGCGAGCTGTCGCGCGGCCGCGGGCGAGCGCCCGACGATCGACGCGATCTCGTCGAAAGGTAAATCGAACATGTCGTGCAGCACGAAGGCGAGCCGTTCAGCGGGCGACAACGAATCGAGCACGACCAGCAGCGCCGGCCCGACCGCATCGGCGAGGATCGCCTGTTCCTCTGGATTGGCGACGGTTGCCTGGTCCGCGACCGGCTCGGAGACCCGGTCATTGTCCAATGCCACTTCGCGCCGCGATGTGCGTGAGCGCAGCATGTCGAGGCAGACGCGCGCAACAACGGTCGTCAGCCATCCGCCGAGATTCTTCACGTCGTCCGTCTCGGCGCGGTTGAGCTTGAACCAGGCATTTTGGACGGCGTCCTCGGCCTCGGCCGCCGATCCGAGCATCCGGTAGGCGACTGCTCGCAGGTGTGGCCGGTTCTCCTCGAACCGTTGCGCCAGCCAGTCTCCCTTTTCCATCGGTCACATCCTTTCCAGTGGGTACGTCATGGGAGTGACGGTCGAAAGTCGGCCGTTGTGACATCGGTTTCGTTCTCCATGCTCACATTCTGGGCAGGGAATACACGGAGGAATCCCCATGACAGCATCCATTCTGGTAACCGGCGGGACAGGCACACTGGGTCAGCACGTCGTTCCGAAGCTGCTTTCGTCTGGTCGGGACGTCCGAATCCTGAGCCGACAGGCTGGGGATGGCGCCAGGGGAACCCGGTTCGTGAGCGGCGATCTTGCAACTGGAGAAGGCATCGACTCCGCGGTGAAGGGCGCAGAGATCGTCGTGCATCTGGCCGGATCCTCGAAGGGCGACGACGTTAAGGGGCGGCACCTGGTGGACGCTGCGAAACGGGCCGGCGTTGGCCACATCGTCTACATCTCGGTCGTCGGGGCAGATCGCATCCCCATGACCGGCACCCTCGACCGGATGATGTTTGGCTACTTCGGGGCAAAACGCGCTGCGGAACTGATTATCGCGGAGTCAGGCATCCCGTGGACAACGCTCCGCGCAACCCAGTTCCACCAGCTGTTGTTCAAGGCAGTCGCGGGTATGGCGAAGATGCCGGTGGTTCCCGCACCATCCGGGTTCCGGTTCCAGCCGATCGACGCCGAGGAAGTCGCAGATCGTCTTGTGGACCTTGCGCTCGGAAACCCGGCCGGTCTCGTCCCCGCCATGGGTGGACCGGCTGTCTACAGCATGACCGACCTCATCCGACGCTATCTCTGGGAGGTCAACCGGTACCGGCCGATCATGCCGATGCGAATGCCCGGTAGGGCCTCGCACGTGTTCCGGGAAGGCGCGAATCTTGTCGAGGATCGGGCAGTAGGTCGCCGGACGTGGGAGGAATTCCTCATCCAGCAACTTGGGTCTCCTGAGTCGGCCCCTGCCCCGATTGCGGTCTAGATCATGGTAAAGGGAGGAGCGCCCGGATCGGCAATGATCCGGGCGTTGTCACAATTGCGCCTACAGGGCGACCTCACCCCGAATCCCGATGACGGTGTCACCGCCGATCCAGATATCGCGGTCTTCCCGGGCGACGTGGATGCGGCCGCGACGGTCCAGCGCGGTGCCCTGATGCACCGTGTAGCGGTCCGGGGCGAGCCCCTCGCCGATCAGCCACGTCGCGAACCCGGCGGCGAGGCTGCCGGTGACCGGGTCTTCCGGGACGCTGAGTTCCGGTACGAAGGCGCGGGTCTCGTAGGTCGGCGTTTCGGCGGATTCATACGGCCCGATGACGCCGACCGCGTAGTCGCCCAGCAGGTAGAAATCCGGCTTCAGCTCCAGCACGTCTTCCGCGCCGAGCAGGAGGATGCCGATCCATCCTGGACCGTTGTCGACCCAGTTCGCCGCTTCGATGACGTCCGGGTCGAGCTTCAGCGCCTTGGTGATCTGGGCCATGACGGCGATGTCGACCGGCCCTTCGCGGACCAGCGGCGGCGCGGCGAAGGCGAGGCGGTCGCCGTCCTGCTTGATGTTGATCAGGCCAGCTTCGCACTCCTGGCGAAGGGTGCCAGTCTTCCGCGGCGTGTTCCCGGCCTCCAGCCAGGCGCGCGCCGATCCCAGCGTCGGGTGTCCGGCGAAGGGCAGCTCGCCGCCAGGCGTGAAGATGCGCAGGCGATAGTCGGCAAGGTCGGTGGTGGGTGTGAGGAGGAAGGTCGTCTCCGAGAGGTTCGTCCAGCGGGCGAACGCAGCCATGTCGTCGTCGCTCATGCCGTCCGCATCGTGGACGACTGCGACGGGGTTGCCGTACATGAACTCGTCGGTGAAGACATCAACCTGGGTAAATCTCCGCATCTGAATATCCCTTTCGCCTGACCACCTTGTTGCGAGGTCTCGTACCTACCGCATTGTGCCCGGATCAGGTCCGGGATGAAAACCCGCTGCGTTCTGGCACCGGATATGCGCTATATATCTCGACAATGAGTTGAGGTTTGTCCAGGATCGAGGGACCCATGAGTGTCTACGACTACACGGTGAAGACGGCGGACGGCAGCGAGCGGTCGCTTCGGGAGTACGAGGGCGATGTGGTGCTGATCGTCAATACCGCCACGAAATGCGGTCTGGCGCCTCAATTCGATGGGCTGGAAGAGCTCTACCAGACGTACAAGGATCGCGGCTTCACCGTCCTCGGCTTCCCGTCCAACCAGTTCGCGAACCAGGAGCCGGGGAGTGACGATGAGGTCCAGCAGGCCTGCCGGATGAATTTCGGCGTGACGTTCCCGCTGATGGCGAAGATCGACGTCAACGGCAAGGACGAGGATCCGCTCTACACGTTCCTGAAGAAGGAGCAGGGCGGCTTCCTTGGCAGCGCGATCAAGTGGAACTTCACCAAGTTCCTGGTGGATCGCGAGGGGAACGTCGTCAAACGCTACGACCCGAGGAAGGATCCAAAGGAGATCGCCGGGGATATCGAGAGGCTTCTGGAGCAGCCGGCTCTGTCGCCACGATAAGTAAACTCGTCATCGCGAGCCGGTAAAGGGCTGCTCCGCTTCAACTCCTCCGGAGCTGCCCGGGCCGAGCCGCAGCGAGGCGAATTGTGTCGAGGGATTGTTGCTCCGGCGAGCACATGCATCGGGCTGGAGCAAAGATCCCTCCACGCGCGACCCGCTGCGCGGTCCGCTTGGTCGGGATGACGGGGGTACAACCCCGCATGACAACGAAAGTTGGCGCGACCCCGTTACAGCGCGCTCGTCACGCGTTCCAGGAACTGCTTCGTCCGCGCGTTTTGCGGGTTGGCGAAGAAGGTCGATGGGTGACCCTGCTCCAGGATGATGCCTTGGTCGAGGAAGACGACGTTGTCGGCGATCTGGCTGGCGAAGCCCATCTGGTGCGTCGCCATGATCATCGTCATCCCCAGCGACTTCAGCTCGACGATGATGTCCATCACCTCGCCGACCATCTCCGGGTCGAGCGCCGAGGTAATCTCGTCCAGCAGGAGCACATCCGGCTCCATCGCCAGCGCCCGGATGACCGCGACGCGCTGCTGCTGCCCGCCGGAGAGGCGGTCCGGGTATTCGTTCGCCTTGTCGGCGAGCCCGAAGCGGCCCAGGAGCTCCCGGGCGCGATCTTCCGCCTCGCTCCGGTTCTTGCCGAGCACCTTCACGGGCGAGAGGGTGATGTTCTTCAGCACCGACATGTGCGGGAAGAGGTTGTAGCTCTGGAAAACCATGCCGATCTGCTTGCGGATAGCGTCGGCGTCGTCCTGCGCCCCGGCGATGTCCCGCCCGCGCAGGGTGATCGAGCCATGCTGGATCTCTTCCAGCAGGTTCGTGCAGCGTAGCAGCGTCGACTTGCCGCAACCGGACGCGCCGATCAGGCAAGTCACGGTGTGCTCCGGCACGTCGAGGTTGATGTTCCGCAGCACGAGGTGCTGGCCATAGGCCTTGTAGACGCCGCGGTAGCTGATCAGAGGTGCACTCATGCCGTCATCCCCAGCTCTCGCAGCCGTGCCGACCGCTGGAGCAACCAGTCGGTGAGGCGGGTCAGCGGGATCGTGATGATGATGAAGAGGATGGCCGCCGCGAGAAAGCTCGTGTAGTTGAAGTTCAGGCTGGAGTAGATCTGCGCCTGGCGCGTCGCCTCCAGCGGGCCGATGGTGCTGACCAGCGCGGTCTCTTTCTGCAGCGCGATGAACCCGCTCAGCAGCGGTGGAATGACGGCCCGCACGCCCTGCGGAAGGACCACGTGCATGAATGCCTGGGTGCTGCTGAGGCCCAGGGATCGGGCGGCGGCCCGCTGGCTCGGGTGGATCGACTCGATGCCGGCGCGGAACGTCTCCGCCGTATACGCCGCCGAGCTGAGGACGATCGCCGTCACGCCCCAGAAGACCGGCGAGGCCGGGAGCCAGTCGATGCGAAGGCCTGGCATGCCGAAGCCGAGCATCATGATCACCAGGAGGGTCGGGATACCCCGGAAGAGGTCGATGTAGCCGATGGCGAAGGCGCGGAGCGGAAAGAGCACCGGGTTCCGGTTCAGTCGCAAGACGGCGAGCAGGAGGCCGAAGGCGAGGATGATCGGCTCCGCAATCAGGAACATCTTCACGTTCAGCTTGAAGCCGTCGACGACCTTCGGCCATGCCTCGCGGAAGTCTGGCGGGCTGAAGAAGGCTTGCCGGACGGCGTCCCATCCTTCCGACTGCTGGATCAGCCAGGCCATGCCGCCGAACAGCGCGAAGGTGCTGACGATCGCGATCAGGGTCGAGCGGATGACCTCGGATTGGCGCCAGGCGCTCTTCTTCTGCAGCAGCCGCGCGATCTCCTCGTCAGAGAGTGGCGGGGAATGTGGGACTGTGGTGCTCATGCGGTGATGGTTCCTGAGGGAGAGGGAGGGGTGCAACTCAACGCGACTTCGAATGCACCGTCCTTCTGAGCGCAGCGAAGAATCTCCGTGCGAAGCACGTTCAATGGCGCGAAGCGCCTTCGATTGGCTTCAGGGCGGGTAGGGCGTTAGCCACACCGCTTCGCGTAGGGCTCTTCGCGTTCGCTCAGGATGACGGGGAACAAAGGGTGCGGGGCGAACACGATCGCCCCGCACCCTCCTGACGTGAACTACCCCTCGTACTCCTGGAGGTCTGCCGGCGGCGCGAGGTATTCCTCCTGCAGCGACGGGATCGTGCCGTCGTTCCAGCAGGCAATGACCGCGGCGTCGAGGTACGGGATCAGCGGGCTGTCCAGCTCCGTGACCAGCGCGGTGTACTGGTCGGAGTCCGGGAGCAGGCCGCCGAGGGCCATCCCCTCGAACTGGACCTCGACGTTGTAGATACCGATCTGCAGCGTCTGGACGACGGCTTCGACGGTGTCGTTGTTCAGCGCGGTGAGGGAGTCGGCATTGGTGTCGTAGACAAGGATATCCTGCTCCGGCTGGATGTACTCCTCGATATAGCTGTGGAAAGTCGTGCCGACCTGCGTGCCCCACTTGAACTGCGCCAGCTCCTCGAGCGTCGTGGCCTCCATCACCGGGCTGTCCGCCTTGGTGACAACGACCAGCGGCACGGAGTTGTACGGGTAGCTGAAGCCGACGGCGCGGGCGCGCTCCGGGGTGTTGGAGACGTCGCAGATGTAGAAGTCGAACGGCTTCGGGCCGGGCGCGTAGGAGTTGTTGAACGGCGTTCGCCCCCACTCGACCTGGTCCTCGCTGAAGCCGAGCTTCTCGGCGACCGCGAAGGCGACGGCGGACTCGAAGCCCTGGCCATTGGCCGGATCGTTGTCAACGAACCATGGCTCGTAGACGGGCTCATCGGTGTGGATGATGAGCTTGCCCTCTTCCTTCAGGGGAAGGACGGAGATGTCACCGATTTCCACGGACGGCGTGGCGCTGACAACCGCGGAGCCTGATGCCTCGGGCGTGCTGCCCTGCGCGTAGACCTGGAGATTGCGGCCGAGCGCCGCCGCGGCGAGTGCGCCGCCGGAAACCTGGATGAGTCGTCGTCGAGTGGCCATGGGGTCACCTCTTTCTGGATGGGTGTATCTGCCAACGATGTCTGGGAACGGTCCCGGGTGCGACCGCGGTTACATAGTACTCCGTTATCGTGATGTGGGAACCCGTGAATCGCCCGGAATCAGGAGGAATTGCGGCAGAGATCGCAAGCGGCGGCATCCCGGTCAGGGATTGCCGCCGCTGCACGAGTTGGTGACCCCGAGTTCTAGGAACGCGTTCGGGCCAGCGCGGAGCCGATGATCGCGAGCACCGACAGCCCGGCCGCGACGCAGGACAGTGTCGCCATACCTGTGCTGGCCGCCGCCTCACCGGGCTGCACGCCCGACCCAGTGTTTGGGAGGCTGCTAACCGGTCGTTCCGGACTCTCCGGATCCTCCGGCGCCTCGGGAACCCGGGCGTCACTGTCATCCTCGCCGCCGGTGTCATCGTCGGCATAGACGAGCTTGAACCAGATGTCGCCGACCTGAGTCTTTTCGGCCGGGGTGGTGTACCAGACGGCCGTCTCGACCGTGACGATGCCGGCCGGAAGTGTGGTGTCGTTGAGGACCGCCAGCACCGTGGCGTTCGCGGGAACAGCGACGGAGCAGCCCCCGGGCTTGTTGACGGTATCGAACCAGCATTCTCCGTAGGTGAGGCTCTGGTCTTCATTAAAAACCGTGACCATGACGCTCTGGTTCGTGATCTCTCCCACGGGGTCGCCCGAGAGCATCAGCTGCAGGTCGTAGTCGACGACCGGGGCACCGTTGTCGGCCCAGACGAATTCGAAGGTGATATCGCCGATACCGGATCCCTCGGCGGGCGTCATATAGGTGATCGGGTTCTGGACCGGCACAATCCCTTCAGGCAGGGTCGACTCGTCGACCAGCGCGACGATGGTCGTGCTGGCAGGCACCTCGCGCGAGCAACCGTTCGGCTTGGTGTTGATGGAGAGCAGGCAGTTCGCGTATTCGGTGGACTGGTCTTCGCTGAGGAAGGACAGGCTTACCGTGTTATCGGGGATCGACGGGGACGCTTCTCCCCCGACAGTGACCATCATGTCGTACGTCGCGCCGGTGTCCTGCGCCATGGCGTGCCCCGGCAGCAATGCCCCGATGAGGAGCATCGCGATGAGAAGTGGCAAGGGTGTCGTAGGTCGACGACGAAACATAGAACCTCCAGGCCCACCCTGGTGGGCGATCGCAGTGGATGTTTTTCGGACCCACGCAACACCCTAGGTAGGTGATCCTGAAAAGGCATCCGTAGAATTACGGAGATCGGCACGTAGATACACCCGTCCCGTGCGGCGAACCCGAGGGGCGTATACTCCTCTCTGACATCGGTGTGAGGCGCATCTGGCGCCGCATCCGCAACCTCAACACCTGGAATCGCCGTTTCTCATGACCTCTCACAAGACCAAAGCTGAAAAATCCTCGCGCTCTGGCCCGACGCCATTCAGGATGCCGGACCCGTCGTTCGAGCAGATGCTCGCCGAGCATATGGGCTTGCGTTTTACCAACCCGAAGCTGTTTCGCCTCGCGCTGACGCACCGCTCGGTGTTGCACGACTGGCTTCAGCAGGAGGAGGTCGACGCGATCCTGCAGTCGAACGAACGGCTGGAATTCCTGGGTGACGCCGTCCTCGGTATGGTGGCGGGCGAGCGCCTGTACCACGAATTCCCGGACGCCGATGAGGGCACCCTGACGCGGAGCCGCGCGGCGCTGGTTCGCGCCGAGACGCTCGTGCGGTGGGCGAGGGAGCTTCGCATCCCGGAGGGGCTGTACCTCGGGACGGGCGAGCGAATCACCACCAGCGCGCGCGACCGGATGCTGGGCGGCGCGTTCGAGGCGCTGGTCGGGGCTATCTATCTCGATCAGGGCCGGGATGCCGCGTCGGCGTTCATCAATCGCTTTCTCGATCGTGATATGACGGCTATTCTGGCGCAAGAGCAGACGGCCAACCCGAAAGGCCGTCTTCAGGAGGTTGTGCAGGAGCGCAGGCTCGACCAACCGGCCTACGAGACGATCGGCGAGGAAGGCCCGGATCATGCGCGGGAATTCACCGTCGCAGTACTGGTTGACGGGCGCCGATACGGCGTCGGTCGCGGTCGTAGCAAGCGCGAGGCGCAGCAGGCGGCGGCCCGCGAGGCGCTGGCGGTTCTTGGCGCCGAGGACCAGGCCGCCACGGACGAGCAGTAGGGCGCTGGCCAGGACGACCGCGCATCACCAACCGGGACGGTTTCCCGCATAGATGCCCCGAACCGGGCGGAAAGGACCATCGATGGCAGGACCGTGGGAGCAGATTCAGGTCTTCAGCGGGAACTCGAACCCCGGACTGGTCGAGGAGATCTGCGACTACCTCAGCATTCCGGTCGGGCGCGCCGAGGTATTTAAGTTCAGCAACGACAACACCTTCGTGCGGATCGGCAACAGCGTCCGGCAGGATGATGTGTTCGTCGTCCAGTCGTTCACGACGCCGGTCAACGATTCGATCATGGAACTGCTCATCATGATCGACACGCTGAAGCGTTCCTCGGCCGGCCGGATCACTGCCGTTATCCCGTACTACGGGTACGGGCGCACCGACAAGAAGGACCAGCCGCGCGTGCCGATCACGGCGCGGCTGGTCGCGAAGCTGATCGTTGAGGCGGGCGCGGACCGCGTGTTGACGGTCGATCTCCACGCCGGGCAGATCCAGGGCTTCTTCGACATCCCGGTCGACGAGATGAGCGCGATGTACCTGACAGCGCGGTATTTCGTCGAGATGCACCTCGAGAACCCGGTCGTCGTTTCTCCTGACCTGGGAAACACGAAGCGCGCGCGTAATTTCGCCGACATCCTCCAGAGTCCGTTGGCGATCATCGAGAAGCGTCGCGTCGGGAACCAGGACAAGACGGAGATGTTGAACCTGATCGGCTCGGTGGAGGGCAAGCAGGCGGTCATCGTCGACGACGAGATCGATACCGCGGGCTCGATCACCCAGGCAGCACAGGTCTGCATCGAGGCGGGGGCGACCGAGGTCTACGCCAGCTGCATCCATCCGGTCTTCTCCGGTCCGGCGATCCAGCGCCTGACCGACAGCCCGATCAAGGAAGTCGTCACGACGAACACCATCAACCTTGGGCCGGAGAAGCAGTTCGACAAGCTTCGCGTGCTCTCGGTGGCGCAGCTACTCGGCGAGGCGATCCAGCGTATCCACGCTGGCGCGAGTGTCTCGACCGCCTATCGTTCCGCCCAATCGTTCCAGGCCCATCTGGCCTTCGTTGAGGAATAGCATCGCCGCGTCCGAAGCCTCGTGTGACTACGACGGGGCTTCGTCGTGGGGCGAGGATCCGTGAACCCAGTGTCCAGCAACGCCTTCCCCGGTCAGGTCCATGTCCGGGGCGCGCGGGAGCACAACCTGCGCAATCTCGATCTTGACCTTCCCCGCGACGCCTTCGTCGTCTTCACCGGTGTCTCCGGCTCCGGCAAGTCATCCCTTGCCTTCGGGACGCTCTACGCGGAGTCCCAACGCCGTTTCCTCGAATCCGTCGCGCCCTATGCGCGGCGTTTGCTGGATCAGGTGACGACGCCGGACGTCGATGACATCCAGGGACTACCGCCGGCCGTCGCCCTGAAGCAGGGGCGGGGTGGGACCAGCGTTCGCTCGACCGTGGGGACGATCACGCAGATCTCGAACGTGCTCCGGATGCTCTACAGCCGCGCCGGGGATTACCCGGAGGGCGCGGAGAAGGTCGATTCGGACGCCTTCTCGCCGAACACGGTCGTCGGCGCCTGCCCGACCTGTCACGGTCTCGGTATCGCCCGGACGACCAGCGAGGCGCTGCTCGTGCCTGACCCGTCACTCTCCATCCGTGAGGGAGCAATCGCCGCGTGGCCGGGAGCGTGGTTGAGCAAGAACTATCGCGAGCTCCTGCGCGAGATGGGCTACGACATCGACAAGCCGTGGCGCGAGCTTTCACAAGAGGACCGTGACTGGATCCTCTTCACTGACGAGGAGCCGGTGCTCACCGTTCACCGCCCGCCCGAAGAGCGGCCGATGCGCGATTACAAGGGCGCGTGGCAATCGGTGGAGAAATACGTCTTCCGGACCTACAACAAGACCGAGTCGGCGAAGCAGCGCGAGCGGCTCGAAGCGTTCATGGAGGACTCAACCTGCCCGGACTGCCACGGTAAGCGGCTGCGACCGGAGTCGCTGGCGGTCACGTTCGAGGGGCGGGACATCACGCAGATGACGTCGTTGCCGCTGGTCGACCTCGTCGAGGTGCTCGATGCGGCGCTCGCCGATGACGGGCGCGGGTCGATGGGCCGGAGTGGCTCGAAGCGCTCCGTCGCGGCCTCGCTCGGGCGTGATGTGCTGGACCGGATCGACAGTGTGGTTCGCCTGGGACTTGGGTACCTGAGCCTCGATCGCCCGAGCACGACGCTCTCGCTTGGCGAGCTGCAGCGTCTTCGGATCGCGACGCAAATCCGTTCCGGCCTCTTTGGTGTCGTCTATGTGCTGGACGAGCCGTCTGCCGGTTTGCACCCGGCCGATGCGGACGCGCTCTTCGAGGCGCTGCTGCATCTACGGGATACCGGGAATTCGCTGTTCGTCGTCGAGCATGATCTCGGCATCGCGAGGCGTGCGCAGTGGCTGGTCGATATCGGCCCGGACGCCGGTGAGCATGGCGGCGAGATCGTCTACAGCGGGCCGCCCGAAGGGCTGCGAGGCGTCAAGGCGTCCCGGACGGCGCCGTTCATGTTCCCGGATAGCCCGCCGGAGATCCCGGACCCGCGTCCCGTCGGGCGCACAGTCCGCCTCTCCGGGCTCGAACTGCACAACCTGAAGAACGTTTCGGTCGACGTGCCGCTCGGCGCCTGCACCGCGATTACCGGCGTGTCGGGGTCCGGCAAGAGCTCGTTGCTCGTCAGCATCGCGGAGAGCGCCCCGAATGCTGAGGGTGCGCCGGGACGGTTGGTCACGATTAGCCAGAAGCCGATCGGGCGCTCGCCGCGCTCCAACCCGGCGACGTATACGGGGCTGTTCGACGGCATCCGCAAGGTCTTCGCATCCACGGAGGAGGCGAGGAAGCGACGGTACAGCGCGAGCCGGTTCTCGTTCAACGTCAAGGGCGGTCGCTGCGAGACCTGCGAGGGCGAGGGGTACATCAAGGTCGAGCTGCTGTTCATGCCGGAGAATTTCTCCCCCTGCCCGACCTGCAATGGGGCCCGCTACAACGACGAGACGCTGGAGGTCACCTACAAGGGCCACACGATCGCCGAGGTGCTCGACCTGACGGTCGACCGGGCGATCCCGGTGTTCGAGGACGTCCCCGCGATCGCTCGGGGACTGCGGGCGCTGCAGGATGTCGGGCTCGGCTACATCACGCTTGGCCATCCGGCGACGGACCTTTCCGGTGGCGAGGCGCAGCGCGTGAAGCTTGCGACCGAGCTCCAGCGCAGCGAGCGAGGCGACACGCTCTATCTGCTCGACGAGCCGGCGGCGGGGCTGCATCCGGTCAATGTGTTGCAGCTGCTACGCGTATTCGACCAGCTCGTCGAGGACGGAAATACGGTCGTGATCGCCGAGCACAACATGCACGTCGTTGCCCGCGCGGACTGGGCTATCGAGATGGGGCCGGAAGGCGGCGACCGGGGCGGCGAGATCGTCGCTTCGATGACGCCGCGTGACCTGGCGCACAACGACGCCAGCGTCACCGCGCCCTACCTTGCCTCCGCGATGGGGCTGGTGCCGGTGGAGGCCGACTAATCAGGCATGATGAGCGCTCCTCGCCGCATCTCCGCCGCCACGATTGTCGTTGCCATCGCCATCGCGGCCGCGATCGGCGTCATCGTCTGGGTTTTCAGCGTCGTCCGGGACGAGGAGCCGCCGATTGACCCGACGCCGGTGCCGACGGAGGTGGCCGCCGGTCCTGGCACGCCCGCGAGCACGCCGGCAGCGACGCCTGACAGTGGGGATGGTCCGATTGTGGCGACCCAGGATCTCGTCACCGTCCTGCCTATCCAGCGCGGCTCGATCGAGAACATGCTGGGGTACTCGCCTGATCGGTTGGCGGACGACAGCCTGCCGTTGAGCGACGTGGCCGAATACGCGGATATCGATGCGTGGATGCGCGCGAGGGGCGTCGAGACGCCACGAGGCCTGG
>DATGPC010000330.1:0-3732 GCA_035305265.1 Thermomicrobiales bacterium
ACCCGGATGCGGGCGTCTACCCGATGGTCGGCCCGGGGCTCAGCTACGAGCACATGATCACGGGCGATTTCATCCCAAGCCGCGAGCGCAAGAAAGAGAACGAGCCCGACCCGACGAACCTGTTCTGAGGCAGGGTCGGGCATGCCGCGCACCCTGTAGGAGCACGCATCGCGCTCAATTCGCGGCTCCTACAGGCCTCCCGGTCCGCAGCGCTCCCCGAGGTACTCCTCGATCGAGGACAGCACGGCCAGGTGGTGTTGCGGGAGCCACGGGTAGCTGTGCCAGAGATCGGGGATCTGCAGGTACTCAACGTCCTTGCCTGCCTTCTCGAGAGCGGCCACGAACTTCTCCGATTGCTCGATGGGGACCCGCTGGTCGCGATCGCCGTGGAAGATGAAGATCGGAATCCTCGCGTCGGCGGCATGATCGAGCGGTGACAGCCCCGCCACCGTCGGATTCTGGAACATCCGGTTGAACGGGTTCTCGAAGGTGACCTTGTCGAAGGTCCTGAGCTCGGAGAGGCCGGCCCCGGCAATCGCGCACTGGTAAGGCGTATCGGGGCGCACGATCGCCGCCATGGCCGCATAGCCCCCGTACGAGTAGCCATAAATCGCGATCCGATCCGGGTCCGCCAGGCCTTGCTCGACCAGCCAGCCTGCGCCGTCGTCCTTGTCGTCCTGCATCCGCCGGCCCCATTCCCGGTCGCCGGCCATCCACAGGGCCTTGCCCCAGCCTTCGGACCCGCGATACTGCGGTTGCAGCACGACGTATCCCCGGTTGGCGAGAAACTGGGCCCAGAGGTCGAAGCCCAGGAAATCGCGCGCCCAGGGACCGCCGTGCGGCATCACGACGGCCGGATACGGCGGGCCACCGTCCACGGGGACCGTCAGAAAGGCGGGTATCGTCAACCCGTCTCGCGCCGCGTACGTGACGAATCTCATCTCCGCGAGCTTCGCCGGATCCAGCAGCGGCCGTTCCCGGCCGAGCAAGACGAGATTCCTCGCATCCTCCATCAGGTAGTACTCACCCGGCTCCCTCGGCCCGCTCGAGTTGACGACGGCGTATCGAAAATCAAGCGAAATGGAGGTGATTCGATTGTTCCTCCCGTCCGGCAGGGCCGCATCGATCGCTTCCTGCAGCGCCGCCCATTCCGGGTCGCTGTAGACCTGGAATGCCGCCGGACCCCAGCCGGTGAAGCCGATGACCTTGCCGTATTCCTCCGGCTGCGGACTCTGGATCACACCGGTCGCTTCGATGCTCGCATCGCCGAAAGCCACGCCGGTCACCTTCCGCTCCAGCAGGTCGTAGGTGGAGATGACCGCCTTGTCCCCATCGGTGCTGTCGCTCATGTAGACCGTGCGACCGTCCGGATCGAACGCCACCGGAGTCATGCCGCCACGATCGACGGCATACAGGGCGTGATGCATTTCCCACTCACCGGTCCGTGGGTTCTTGTACGAAAATTCGATGCGGACATCCTCACCGCCCCCGCGCAGCCGCGATATCGCACGCACATTGCCCGCGTAGTCCGTAATCAGGCCTTCACCCTCCGCACCCCGCATCACGCGCTTTGCCAGGAGCGTGCCCATGTCGACTTCGTAGATGTCTGCGGCGAACTGCAGGTTCGTCGCCTCGACCAGGATCTTGTCGGGCCGGTTTCGCAGGAGGTTCAGCACCGTGAACGACAGGATCTCCTTGTTGGCCAGGACTTCCTCGAACTTCCTGCCCTCGGCGTCGACGAAATAGGCCCTGTTCCGAAACGTCCTGACGAGCTTGCCGCGACCGCGGATATCGAAAGCCTGACGGCCCACAACGAACAGCCGGTCGTTGCTCAGCCACTGCACTGCGATGGCCTTCGAGTCCTTCGGGCGGAAGCGTTTCGGCGGTGCCGAAAGGTTCGCGACATCCCACACGGTGACGTCGGGGGGCTGGCTCACATCCGAGATGGTCAGTGCGACAAGCTTGCGGCCGTCCGGGCTGACGCCCACGCTGGTGATTACGGGATCGTGCACCCAGGCATTCATCGGGATCGGTTCGGCGGCGGCCCGGAGCACGGCGAAGCCGAGCCCCAGGAGGAATGCGGCGCGGCAGAGATTGCGTGCGATGCGGTGCGAGTGCGTCATCGCCGTCCGGCCGGTCCCGGAACCGGGGCGGACATCCGTGCCCGCCCGGGTTTCGCCTTGCATCAGAAATCGAACCTCTTTGAAAGCTGCAGCACGTACGTCCGACCGAGGAGGTCGTACCCGGTCCCGGGCACCGTGTTGAAGACGCGGGCCGCCGTCGCGGAGCCGCAGCCGTCGGACACGATCGGCGGATCGTTGTCCAGCAGGTTCCGGACGGTACCGATGACCTCCCAGTCGCTACCACGGTAGCGCACGGAGACTGCGTTGTAGGTCTCGCTGTCGATCGAGCAGAACCGGTTGTTAACCGGATCTTCCGCGGAGTTGCCTATCCAGTCGACATTGTAGAAGAACGTCCATTCGCGATAGTTGATGCGCAAGTCGGCCTGCGCCGTCCAGCGCGGAAAGCCCCACTTACCGACGAACTCGTCGAATTCACCCAAGAGGTCGCGATCCTGTTCCTGGAGATGGGTTGCGGATATGTCGATCGACATGTCGAAAGCGGGAAACTCGTGCTCGAACAGGAGATCGATGTCGAGACCCTTCGAACGTTGCAGTCCCACGTTGAGCAGTGACGCATCCACATCCGTGAGAAAGCCCATGCCGTCGCGCGCGGCGACGCGGCTGCAGAAAGGACTGCTGAAATTGTTCGAGTTGTAGCAGTCGAATAGAACGAAACCGACCGTTGGCGAGGCTACCGTGTTCTTCAGCTCGATCTCGAACCAGTTCACCGCAATCGACAGGCCGAACCGTTCCGGCTGCACGACGAAGCCTGCCGTCCAGGAGTCGGATGTCTCCGCCACGAGCTCGGGGTTGCCGCCGGTGACCGCGCGAATGCTCGGAGTGCCTTGTGTACCGAAGTCCTCCGGCAAGCCCTGCGCCGCACAGTTGTCGTAGATGTTCGTGCCGGGATCGAAGTTCGTCCCGTAGTCGATGCACGGATCGTTCCCGAGCGCGGGCACGAACCCGGTCTGGTTACCCAGGAACTGCTCGAATAGATCCGGCGCGCGGAAGGAAGTCCCCTTTGTGCCGCGGAGCCGCAGCCACTCCACCGGCTGGTAGTTCAAGGCCAGACGATAGGTGTCGTCGCTGCCGTACGAGTTGTAGTCCGTGAAACGCCAGGACCCGTTGAACGTGAGGTCTTCGACGAGCGCCAGGTCTGAGAGCAAAGGCACCTCCACTTCCACGAAGGCCTCACGCACCGTGTCGCTACCCGCCGTGATACCGGACGACGTGAACCCCCACAGGTTATCCGCCTGCGTGTGCGGTCCAGGCACGTCCTCCAACTCCTCCCTGCGCACTTCGGCACCGATCACCAGCGACAGCTCTCCCGCCGGCAGCTCGAAGACCGGGCCGGTGACATACCCGACGAACTGACGGCTGGTGTATTCCGTATTGCCCGTCTCGGTGGCGCCGATGAAATCCAGGACGTCCGCCGGGAGAATGCCACGCAGCAGCGCGTCCTCGGTGAACGGGTTCATAGCGACGCAATCGGGGAATGCGGCCAGTGCCGCCGCACTGCACACGAGATTGCCGCTGCCGTCCAGCACCGCGTCGAGCGATGCCGTCACCCGGTCGAAAAGCCATTGCTCCCGCCGGTAGCTGCCGTCGG
>DATGPC010000331.1:0-2685 GCA_035305265.1 Thermomicrobiales bacterium
CGGAAATCGAGCAGGATGTTCATGATCACGGCGCGGACCGCCACGTCGAGCATCGAGATCGCCTCGTCCGCGACGATGACCTTCGGCTTCAGCAAGTACGCCCGCGCCAGCATCACCCGCTGGCGCTCGCCACCGCTGAGCTGGTGCGGATACCGGCCCAGCACATCGGGTGGACGCAGGTTGACCGCCGCCAACGCTTCTTCGATCAGCTCCTGCCGGTGCGCCTTATTCTTCGCGAGCTGGAACTTCCGGATGGCCATCGTGAAGACGCGGTCGATCTTGTAGTACGGATTGAAGATGCCGTACGGATCCTGGAAGACGGCCTGGACATCGCCCCGGAACTCGATCAGCTCCTTCTTCGAGAGGCCGTAGATGTCCTTTCCGCGCCACAACGCCTGTCCGTGTGTCGGCGGCTGGAGTCCGAGCAGCACGCGGGTCGCCGTCGTCTTGCCGGATCCGCTCTCTCCCACGATGTTGATGATCCGGGCAGGTTCTTCTTCCAGGCGCAGGTTGATCTTGTAATTCGCAACGGTTCGATCGGCGCCGTGCCCGAAGACGACCGTCGCATCTTTCAGCTCCAGCAGCGCCGGGGTCGGGGTGCTATTCATGCTCCACCTGCCTCAGGTCAGCCGGTTCGGTGCCACCCTCGGGTCGACTCTCCGGGTGTAGGTGACATGCCACGAAATGGCGATCGTCGACATCCACGCGCCTGCCGGCGATCTCCCGCGGGCCCGGCTGGACGCGCGCGAATGTCGGCGCGACCTTCTCGCAGATCGGCATCTTGTGTGGGCAACGGTTATGGAAGCGGCATGCGGGTGGCCAGGCCAAGGGGCTCGGGGTCCCGCCCCTGATGCCTTCCAGGCGGACTCTCGGCTCGCCAATGCGCGGTACCGAGCTGATCAGGCCATCGGAGTACGGATGCAGAGATTGCTTCATCACTTCCCGAACCCCGCCCGCCTCGACGATCTGCCCGGCGTACATGACACCCAGACGATCGACGAGCTGCGCGTGGACCGGCAGGTCGTGGCTCACCATCATGATCGCGATGCCCATCTCCTCCCGGAGCCGCTTCAGCGAGTCGATGATCAAACGCTGGACGTTCACGTCGAGCGCGGTCGTCGGCTCGTCGGCGATGATCAGCTCAGGATCCATCGAGATCGCCATCGCGATAATCGCCCGCTGCTTCATGCCGCCGGACAGCTCGTGCGGGTACAGACGCGCAACCTTCGCGTCCAGACCCACCTTTTCCAACAGCTCCGGAACCTTCGCCTCGGCCTCGCGCTCGCTGATCCCGTGCTCGGTCATCCCGAGCACGATCTGCCTTCCGATCCGGTCGATCGGGTTGAGGGAATTCTGTGACCCTTGCGGCACGTAGGCGATGTGCCGTCCGCGCCAGGGCCGCATCTGCTCCTGGCTGAGCGTCATCAGGTCGACCGGATCGTGATCACCGGGCGAGAACAGGACCTCGCCGCGCGCCTCACGATTCGGGAAGCGCACGATCTGGAGGATCGCCTCCACGAGCGTCGTCTTGCCGGATCCGGATTCCCCGGCGATGCCGAGGATCTCCCCGTGATTCAGCGTCAGCGTCGTGCCGTCGACCACGCGGGCGACGCCACGAGACGTGTGGAAATGAATCTGCAGGTCATTGACCTGGAGCAGCGGCTTGCCCGCGTATGCCTTCAGGTCCTGCCCCGATTGCGGTCGGGTGCCGAGGATGTGTGCCACAGGTTCCTGTCCTCTCTCCCGACTTACGATGTCCCGCGCAGGCGCGGGTTGTAGAACTCTTCCATGCCCATATTGACCATCGCCAAACCGAAGAAGAGCGCCGTCAGCACGGCCACCGGCGCGGCGAAGATCCACCAGTTGCCGAGGCTGAGGACCGCCCAGCTCAGCGAGAGGTTCACCAGCGCGCCGAGGTCGGTCAATCCGCGAGGCGCGAGGCCAAGCACGGTCAGGCCAACGAGGGCGAAGGCCGAGGAGATCGTCGCCTGGGCCAGGTTGATACCCAGATACGGGATCATGTTCGGCAGGATGTCCTGGATGATGATCTCGCGGTCGGACATGTTCGTCATGCGCGACAGCTCGATATACGGCCGCTCCCGCAGGCTCAACACCTGCGTGCGGATGACGCGCGCCGAGGTCGCCCAGGCGAAGATCGAGATGGCAAGCGCCAGCTCCACTGTCGACAGCGCACGCGCATAGGCCGCGAGCACCATGATCAGCGGGAAAGTCGGCACGACAATCAGGATGTCGGTGAGCATCCGCAGGACCGTGTCGATCTTGCCGCCCTTGAACCCCGCGACAAAGCCGACGGTCGATCCGAGCGTGACCGAGATGATCGCGGCGAGGACAGACACCGTCAGCGACACGGGCAAACTGACGAGGATCATCCCGAGCCAGTCACGGCCGAAGCGATCGGTGCCCAGCGGGTGCTTCCACGACGGATCCTGGAAAATCGCGCCGGACGACCCGGCCTCCGGCACGTTGACGTCCGGCCCGAGATACCAGGTGATGATGAGCTGATGGAAAACAGCCGCGATCACGAGCGTCATGAAGATGATGACGCCGATGCGAAACTTCGGGCTGGATTTCCAGATTGTCCTGAACGGCATTGAGGTTCCCTCTCCCCTTCACGCTTCCGGCGAATCAGCTACGCCGCACGCGCGGGTCGATGATCGGCAGCAG
>DATGPC010000332.1:0-2938 GCA_035305265.1 Thermomicrobiales bacterium
GCGACGAGCACGTCCGCATTGATCCCCCGCTCCGCCGCGTCGCGATACAGCGCGGTGAGATAGTCCCGGGTGAAATCGAGGCGTTGCGCCCCGCGCATTTTGGCAACCGAAAAAACACGTTCGGGGGTCCCGCTCGCGTGACCCGCGACAGGTATCGCGGACATGGCAGATCCTCCAGTGGCGCATCCGCGCCGATACGGGATGGGGGTCCTACCCAGGACTCGATGACCCGTGTGTCCTGAAGACGCATCGCGACAGGCAAGGATGATCGAGCACCCGGGCGGTGCTATCCCGAATCCCGGATACCCGGAGACATCGCGCCGGGTACGCTACGACGACGATTCTCGTCACGTGTTTGATCCAGAAGACCCATCGGTCATTCCAGCATAGTGACAGCTCGACCATATGTCTACATGTTCATAAAAACGATTGAAGGAGGACATCGCGGCAATGGATCTTCCGGCCCTACCCGAAAGGCCGGTTTCCTGGACGAGGTACCGAATAAGAGGCATAAAAGGGGCTTATCATCTATAATAGGGGCCAGAAGTAATTGATTGGCCCGGTTAAGTTGAGAAGAGCACATCATGGCTACCCGAACCGCAGACCTCCAAATCCACGTTTGCCCGAAATACCACGCTGCGATCGAACTCGTCGGGCGCCGATGGACGGGTGCGATCCTGAGCGCGATGCTGATGGGCGCGACACGCTTCACCGACATCATCCACGCCGTTCCGGGCCTGAGTGACCGGCTGCTCTCCGAGCGCCTCAAGGAACTGGAGCAGGCCGAGATCGTCGAACGCATCGTTCATCCGGAGACACCGGTACGCATCGAGTACAAGCTGACCCAGAAGGGCCATGAGCTCAATACGGCCGTGACCGCCCTCTCCGACTGGGCGGCCCGCTGGTCCGAGTAAGCAATCGCTGAGCCCGACAAACACAGCGCACAGGAAAGGGACCGGCATTGTGCCGGTCCCTTTCTCGTTGCGTGATTCAGAGGTTACAGCTCGGTGACGATCGGCAGGATGAGCGGACGCGTCCGCGAGCGTCGGTACAGCACCTTGCCCACGGTTTCCTTGGTCCGCTGGATTTGGTAACCAAGCTGCGTCGCGCCACCCTTTCGGCGGCCGAGCGTGCGCTTCAGCTCGTTCTCTGCTTCCTTCAGCGCGCCGTTGTTCAGGCTCTTCGCCAGGCCCTTCCCGATGAGGTAGGGACCCGCGACCAGCTCGCCGCTCACGCGGTCCACGATCATCGTGACGACGACGAAGCCGTCGTCCGTCAGGTTCTCGCGGGTGCGGAGCACGGTCAGCGGATCGCCACGATCCCCGAGGCGGTCAACCAGGATATTGCCGGACGGCGCCCGGCCCTTCTGGTTCGCGCCCTGCTTCGTGAACTCGATTACGCCACCGATCTCCGGCAGGAGCACGTGGTCGCGCCGGATGCCGTTCTTGACGCACAGATCGCGATACAGCGCCATGTGCCGGTACTCACCGTGGATGGGCACGGTGTACTTCGGCTTGAGCAGCTGGATCATCTTCGAGAGCTCGTCGCGCCCGGCGTGGCCGGAGACGTGCACGCCGCGATCCAGCGCGCTGTACACCACATCGACGCCGAGACGGAAGAGATTGTTGATCGTGTGCGAGACGGTATCGTCGTTCCCCGGGATCGGCGTGGCCGACACGATGATCTTGTCACCACGGCTCACCCGGATCTTCGGATGCTCGCCGGCGGCAATGCGCGCGAGGGCGGCGGCCGCCTCGCCCTGGCTCCCGGTGCTGACGATGATCCGCTTCTCCTTCGGCATGCGAAGAAGGTCGTCCAGCGGGACGAACAGCCCCTCCGGCGGATCCAGGTAGCCCAGATCCATCGCCACCCGGGAGTTCTGCTCCATGGAACGACCGGCGACGGCAACCTTTCGGCCGTGCTTCTCCGCCGCCTTCAGGGCCATGTAGATGCGGCTGACGTTCGAGGCGAACGTGGCGATGACGACCTGGCCCTTAGCGGTCTTGATCTCCTCGTCCAGCGTGTCCATCACGACCTTCTCGGACGGCGTGCTGCCCGCATTCTCCACGCGGACGGTGTCCGAGAAGAGCGCGAGGACGCCATCGTTGCCGATGCGCTTCAGACGTCGCTCGTCGGTCGGCTTGCCCATCACCGGGGTCGGGTCGAACTTGAAGTCGCCCGTGTCGACGATGGTCCCCACCGGCGTGTGCAACGCGATCGCGCAGGCGTCCGGGATCGAGTGGGTGACGTGGATGAACTCCGCCTCGATGCCGCCCAGCTGCACCCGGGAGCCGCCCGTGACCTCGTGCAGCTCGACCTTGTCGTCGAGACGCGCCTCGAGGAGCTTTCGCTCGATGAAGCCGAGCGCCAACGGAGTCGCGTAGATCGGGACCTTCGCGTCATCCTTCATCTGGAGCTGCGGGATGATGTAGGGCAGCCCACCAATGTGGTCCTCGTGACCGTGCGTGATGAGGATGCCCCGGAAATTCCGCATCCGCTCCGTGACGAAGGTGATATCCGGGATGATGAGGTCGATGCCGCGCTGTTCTTCCTCGGGGAACTTGCCGCCCGCGTCGAGAAGCACGATATCGTTGCCGCACTCGACGGCGGTCATGTTCTTGCCGACCTCACCGACGCCGCCCAGCGGGATCACCCGCAGCGTGTCGTTGCCGATCGGGCCGAGCACCGCGTGTGTCGTCGAGCGCCCGGTACCAGGACGTCGCTCCAGCGCTTCTTCCTCGCGCCGGGGACGCCGGACCCGCGGTCGACGGCTACCGCCGCCTCCCTGCTTCTGCGCGGACGGCTGCTGCTGTTGCTGCTCGCCCTTGCGCCGGGATCCCTGCTGGCCCTCGCCACGTCCACCACGCTGACCCTTGCCCTCGCCGGACTGACGCTGCTGGCCGGACTTCTGCTGGCGCGGCTGCTGTTGCTGCCCGGA
>DATGPC010000333.1:0-7055 GCA_035305265.1 Thermomicrobiales bacterium
GACCGGCAGGTCGGCTCCGCTGGCGAGCGCCGCGCGCCAAACGAGGAGCGAGATGGCTGGCGCAAGGACGGTGCTGATCATGAACATCACGAACTCGGCGCGGTAGATGAGCGCGCCGGTGAAATCGAGGATCACCAGCCGGCGGATGATGCGGAGGCGTTGGGCGATGGTCATGGTGTCACCTCCCGCCCGTCACCCTTCGCTCCCCTCAGAATGACGATTGGTTTGTACGAGCGCGGAGGCGAGCCCATGTACGGACTTCCGGAACCTCATCGCGCCACCTCCTGCCCGCGCGTGAACAGGTCGCGGATGATCTCGTCGACATCGGCGTCAGTCACCTCGAGATCGACCATCTCTCCCTGCCGGGGCAGGTACTCCAGCAGGGCCCCAAGGTCACTGCGGGAGACTTCGAGCCGATGGATGTGCGGGTCACTGGCCAGATGTGAGGCGACGTCGAGATCGGACGGCAGTGCCAGCGACGGAACCGGGCTGGCGTAGGTGACGCGGACCTGCTTCCGCGGCTGCACCTCGTGAACGAGCCGGGTGAGGCCGCCGTCGTACTCGATCCGGCCGTGGTTGATGATCAGCACCCGGTCGCAGAGCGCCTCGATGTCGTCCATGTCGTGGCTGGTGATCACGATCGTCGTGCCGCGCGTCCGGTTGATCTCCTGCAGGAAGCTGCGGACACGGGCCTTCGCCACGACGTCCAGCCCGATCGTCGGCTCGTCGAGGAAGACGATCTCTGGCCGATGCAGCAGCGCCGCCATCAGCTCCAGCTTCATCCGCTCACCGAGCGACGTCTTGCGTACCTGCACATCCAGCAGATGCCCGACATCGAGCATCGCGGCGAGCTCGTCGACGCTGTCCCGGAAGACGCCATCCGGAATGCCGTACATGTCCTTCTGCAGGAGGAAGGAGTCCATCGCCGGGACATCCCACCAGAGGAACGACTTCTGCCCCATGACGAGGGCGATCCGCCGGAGGTATTCGACGTCGCGCTTCGATGGCGTGTAGCCGAGGACGTCGAGATGGCCCGACGTCGGGTAAAGGAGGCCGGAGAGCATTTTCAGTGTCGTGGTCTTGCCGGCGCCGTTCGGCCCGAGGAACCCGACGACCTCGCCGGCGTGGACGGAAAGGTCGATCGCGTCCACGGCGAGACGCGTCTCCGTCTCGCGGCGGACGACGCTCTTGAGGGCGGCGAGAAGCCCGGCGCCCTGTTTGTGGAAGGTATATGTCTTGGTCAGGCTGGTCGCGGTGATGACCGGGCCGCTCGATACGGACACGGAGTGATCCTGCTGCATTGCTTCCTCACATTCGCGTGTGAATGGGAAGGCGGTCTCATCCATCGCGCGTGCCGGGAATCCGACACGCGAAGTTGACGCTCCAGGCCCATCGCGGGAGCGCGATCCACCACCGGCGTGGTGGTTCTAATGGATGAGGTTGCTACAGCAGGCTGGTGCCATTCGGCTCCTTGTCCTTGTGGTGATCAGGTCGGCTGGTTCGGGCCCCATGATGCCAGAGGATGAGCAGGATCGCAATCCTGGGATGCTCGTCATGCGTCGCTCTGCGCGTTCCGGTGTGGCGCGAAATGACGCAGGAGGGTCACCGGATTTGGTACGGTGAGCATCATCACCCCTCCGGTGATGCATCCCATGACCCCATCAGCATTCTCGATCAGAGGGATCCAGCCGGCGATGGCTGTCACCGCTGATGAGATGTGCTTTCGAACAACACAAACATAAGGAAATCCCGAACCATGTCTGTACCTTTGAGCATCCTTGACCTCGTCCCCATCTCCGAAGGATCCACTGCCCGGGATGCCATCGCCGCATCAATGGACGCTGCCCGCCTTGCCGATCGGTTGGGCTATCGTCGGCTCTGGTTCGCCGAGCACCACAACACGCCGAATCTCGCCGCCAGCGCCACCGCGCTGCTGATCTCCCGGGCCGCTTCGGTGACCGAGCGGATCCGTGTCGGCTCCGGCGGCGTGATGCTGCCCAATCACGCTCCGCTCATGGTGGCCGAGCAATACGGCACCCTGGCCAACATGTACGGGGACCGGATCGACCTGGGCCTGGGACGGGCTCCGGGAACGGACATGATGACCGCCCAGGCACTGAGCCGGTCTTCGGCCGAACCGCAGGCCTTCGCCCAGAGCATCTATGACCTGCAGGGCTGGTTCAGCGACACGGGCACCGCCTACAGCATGCCGATCGTGTCTGCCGTATCAGCCGGCACGAACGTGCCGATCTGGGTGCTTGGATCGACCGTCAACGGAGCGTCCATCGCCGGCCAGCTGGGCCTGCCGTTCTCCCTGGCGTCGCATTTCGCCCCGGACCAGATTGACCAGGCGCTCCAGGTCTACCGGGACGTCTTCAACCCCGATTCGCCGACCGCCCGGATAGAGAAGCCGTACGTCATGGCCGGTATCAATGTCATGGTGGCCGACTCCGACGAAGAGGCGGAGCGGGAATTCACGGTGCTTCAGCAGATGTTCCTCGACGTCCAGCGCGGTCAGCGCCGCAAGATCCAGCCGCCAGTGAACCCGGAAACGCTGGGCGGAGCGGACAATCCCATGCTGAGGATCAGGGCCGTGGGCTCTCCCCGGACGGTCAAGGCGCAGTTGCAGGAGTTCGTGGAGCGCACGGGCGCCGATGAGCTCATCACCGTCACCTACGCGTTCGATCCGGCCGTCCGTAACCGCTCGCTGCAACTGCTTGCCGAGACCTGGTTCTAGTCACTGGAGCCGCGCGCTTACGTCACGTTGTGGGTGTGGGCGAAGACGATAGCGGCGGCGCGGTCCCGAAGGTCGAGCTTGGCGAGGATGTTCCCGAGGTGGGTTTTCACCGTCGCTTCGCTGATGTAGAGCGCAGACGCGACCTCGGCGTTGTTCGCGCCGGTCGCGACCTCGCGCAACACGTCGCGCTCGCGGTCGGTCAGCAGCGCGAGCCTCGCGTCGGCCGGTGCGACGCGCCCGGACACCCGGCGATACGTCTCCAGCACGCGACCGGCGACCTGCGGGTCGAGCCACGAGCCGCCGTCGGCGACGATCGAGACGGCCCGGATCAGGTCCTCGCCCGGCGCGTCCTTCAGGATGAACCCGGCCGCGCCCGCGCCGAGCGCGGCGGCGACCGTCTCGTCGTCGTCGAACGTCGTCAGCACGAGCACGGGCGGGGCAGCGTCCCGGTTTCGGAGCAGGCGTGTCGCTGTGGCGCCATCCATCCGCCGCATCCGCACGTCCATCACGACGATATCTGGATGCAGGCGATCGACGGCATCGAGGACCTCGTCGCCGTCGGCGCATTCGCCGGCGATTTCGATATCCGGCTCCGGCTCGAGGATCAGGCGCATCCCGGCGCGTACCAGCGGCTGGTCATCGACAAGCAGGACGCGGATCACGTGGTTCCTCCGAAGGTGTTGCTGCGCCCGGAATCCGGGCCTCGACAATCCAGCTGTTTCCGTCGCGCCGGGCCGCCAGGGTCCCGCCGGCGGCCTCGGCCCGTTCTTTCATCCCGATCATGCCGCTACCGGGACTTGCGGTTCGCCGCGACGGGTGAATGGCGTTGGTGACAACCAGGTGCGCCCCGTTGTCCACCCGTTTGACCCGCACGGTCGCATGGCCGTTCCCGTGCCGCGCGGCGTTGGTCAACGCTTCCTGCAGGATGCGGTAGAGGGTCATCCCGGCGTTGTCGTCGATCGAGCGGATGTCGGGGTCGACCGTCGCATCGATCGCGAGGCCCGCGCCACACCAGGTCTGGACCAGGTCACCCAGCTGGTCCGCGGTCGGTTGCGGCATGTCGATCGCCGAATCGTCATCGGCGCGGAGTACCTGCACGATCCGGCGAATGTCGGTCATGCTGGCACGTCCGAGGCGCTCCGCCTCCTCTAACGCGTGGCGGGTCGCGGCGATGTCCTCCCGGTTCAGGGCGAGGCGGGCCGCGGTGACGTGAAGCATGGTGACGGAGAGCGAGTGGGCCACGACGTCATGCACGTCGCGGGCGATCTGGCGGCGTTCCTCGGACGCTTCCTGTCGCACCACCATCTCCCGCGCCAGCGTCAACGCCGTGTTCGCCTGGTTGCTGAAGCGAATCGCGTACCCGGCGACGATACAGAGCGCGACGGCGACATGCCAGGTGACGAGCTCCGTGCCGGGGACATGTTTGTCCGTGAGGTGGGCCGCGAACATCGGCACCCCCAACACGGCCCAGGCGGCGATCACGATCCCGACGGCGAGGCGCGTCGGGGCGATCGCGACGGCGAGGATCGTCAGCAGCAAGGGCGGGAAGGCGAGGGCCGGATAGGCGTTCTCGCTTCCCGGACCCATAGCCGGCACGAACCAGTGGCCGATGTTCAGTAGCGCGATCGGGAGGAGCAACCCGGTGACGGCTTGCCAGTGTGGCCCTTCGTCACCCTTGTAGAACCAGAAGCCCCACGGCGCGATGGCCAGGACCAGGAGCAGGATGCCGAACGGCTTGATGTCGTCCCTCGGCTCGAAGATCGACAGCAGCAGGGCGATCGTCAGGATCCCGATCGAGATGAGCGGGAGACCGACGTTCATGGCTTTGGACGGCGGCGTCTCTATCCCGGCGCGCCGGATCTCCTCGTCCCACCGGTGCGCGGCGCTGTCGGTCAGCGGGCGCTGCCGGAGCCGGTCGAGGAGATCGTCGACAAAATCCTGGTAGGCGCGAATGAGCTGTGCGGGCATCGTTCTCGATCAGTCGTCTGTCGGCTGCTGCAGGTCCCGGGCCTTGGTCACGATATCAAGGGCGCCCATCACCATGCCAACGCCTGCGGGAAGGTGCAACCAGTGTAGCCGGTACCCCTCATGGGACAGAACCCCGATGATCGCAACCACGATCAGCAGGACAGAGAACTCCGCAAGCGCCGAGATCAGTTTCCGGCCCGCTGGCGACCGTCGCTGCGTCGCGATGGCGACAATGAGGCTGCCGATTGCCAGCAGGACCAGCGCGTAGGCGTTGATCCGGTGGGCGTTGAGCCCGTCCCGGTACCCGGAGAACATCGCCCCGATGAAGAACGGCTGCAGGAAGGTCATGATGGACATGATCCGGCCAACGATGATCCAGCCGGAGAGGGCGCGGGCCGGGTGTTCGGAGGTGGTGGTTGTCGCTACCATGCAATGCTCCTCATGGCGGACTGTGGGTCGCGGATGATCTGCAGCGGGCTGAAGCCGAATCCGTACGTCGAGAGGTGCTTGCCCGGCGTGACGCGGATGACGACCTGACCCGGCTTCTCGAGGTCCTTGCGGGTGCTGATCCGCCTGAACTCGTTGTCCTCGACGAGCTGTCGGATGTTCGGGTCGTCCAGCGGGATGATTTCAGCCGTCCCCTGGAACTGGATGCTGTAGGGCGGGAAGAACGGCACCTTCCGGATCGGGATGCTGATCGCCACCTTCGGGTTTTGGCGGATGTTGCGGACCTTGACCGAGTGCTCGTGGACCACGATGCAGAGCTGCCCGTCGATGAAGGCATACCGGATGCCGACGACGTGCGGCCGGTTGCTCGCGGACGCGGTGGCGAGGGTCGCGAACGATGCTTTCGCGATCTCACGTTTTGTCCTGCTCCGATGTGCGGCGACGTCGAACGGCGTTTGCCTGTAGACCACGTCTGGTGCGGATCCGACGTGCGTTGTTGCCATGTGATTCCTCCTCACTGACACGACATGTCACTGTTCCCAATCTTGCCGACCGGGCCGCTGCCTCACATCGGCTACGGGGAGGAATCGGTCTCATCCCTGAGGCTGACATTCGTGTCCGATTCGTGACGATTTCCGCGGCGTGGCCCCCTATTCTGCGAAGACGGGACAGCATGATCGGAGAAGCCATAGTCACCCTGCGGGAGCAGAATCAGGTGGAGGACCGAAAGGAGTCGTGACGCAATGTGCCGGAACATCAGGACGCTCTACAACTTCGACCCGCCCGCGACGGACGACGAGGTCCGCGCCGCTGCCCTTCAGTACGTGCGGAAGATCAGCGGGTTCACGAAGGCGTCGCAGGTCAACGAGGCGGCGTTCGAGCGCGCGGTGGACGAGATCGCCCGCGTCTCGGAGGAGCTGCTCTCGTCGTTGAAGACGATCGCGCCGCCGAAGAACCGTGAGGTCGAGGCGGCAAAGGCGCGGGAGCGCGCGGCGTTGCGCTTCGGATGATCGGCTGAAGGTACCTGAAAGGAACTGACGCATGCGAAAGATCGCTGTAACCGAGTTCAACTCCGTCGATGGCGTGATCGAGGATCCGCATCTGTGGCACTTCCCCTTCTTCGATGAGGGAGCGGCAGGCTACAAGATGCAGGAGCTGATCAATACCGGCGCGTTGCTGCTCGGGCGCACCACGTACGAGGGGTTCGCCTCCGCCTGGCCCGAGCGGGGCCGGGACATGGCCGGTCAGCCGGAGCCCACGGATACCTCGGACGGCGAGGCGTATTTCACGGATCGCTTCAACTGGCTGCCCAAGTACGTCGTGTCGGACTCCCTGACGGAGGACAAGGCGACCTGGAACAACAGCCACATCATTCGCGGCAACGAGATCGAGGACCGGCTCGGACAGCTCAAGCAGGAGGATGGCAAGGACATCCTTATCCACGGCAGCGGCAAGCTCATCAACTCCCTGCTCTCGACGGGCCTGATCGATGAGTACCGGCTGATGGTCCACCCGATCGTCGTCGGCAAGGGGCAGAAGCTCTTCCCGGACGGGTTGCCGGAAACGACCCTCCGGCTGGTGGACTCGGTGACGTATCCGAAAGGCATCATCGTCCTGACCTACGCGCCGGCAGAGGCGAGCCAGGAGTCGTAGCTTCGGGACCGGGTCTGACGTAAGGGGGAACGGGTCAACCGAAAAAGTCGAAGCCGTGTGGGGCGGCGAACGCGATGGAGGTCCGATATGGATCCGTTCCTTGCGCAAACCCTGCTCGATACATCACGGCATGACAGCACCCGTTCATCACTCCGGAACCCGGACGACCTGTTTCCGGAACGGGAGATACCGCCACCCGATCCGGTCGCGAAGTGGACCGTGGATGCGCTCGATTCGTCGGGTGAATGGC
>DATGPC010000334.1:0-3510 GCA_035305265.1 Thermomicrobiales bacterium
GAACGAGCCGGTGAGTTGGACAACATCCAGCTCCCGGGAGACGAACTCGCCGAAACCCTCGCGTGACCAGAAGTTGCGGTGATCCGGATCGCTGCCCTTCGGGTCGATGTCGAGGTTCTTGCCGCGCGCCGCGTTGGCGAGGCAGAAGAACGGCTCGTGCGGGACCGAGAGGACGACGTACTTGCTGGCGACGCGCGCCATTTCGGCGAGCGCCTTGTCGGCCTCGTGCAGGTGCTCCAGGACCTCGAACGCCACGACCACATCGAAGCTGTTGTCCGGTTGCTGGATGTCGTAGATGCTGCCGGTCGTGAAGGTCCCGCGCGGATTCCGGAGCTGCGCGAGCTTCACGGAGTCGTCGAGGAGGTCGAAGCCGGTGATCTGGAGGGCGGGCATCTCGCGGAGGAAGATCTCCGCGACAAAGCCTTCGCCGCAACCGGCGTCCAGCAGTGTCTCCGGCTGGAGGTCCTTCACGACACCGGTGATCTTCTTGTGGAAGCGGTCGATGAGGGCCCGCTGGAGCGGGTTCTCGCTGGTGTGCTTCCGGTAGTTGCTCGTATCGACCTGCGTGGCCGGTTCGTAACGGAATGTCTCGGAGATGCTCATTCGCGAGAGAGTCCTTTCTCGATCAACGGTGTATTACGCGGTGCCTGTCACGTCCTCGCGCGGCAGATCGGGACGATCGCCGTCACGGATGGAGAGCCACAGGCGGACCAGTCCGTAGAGGACGGGGATGGCCGCGAAGAGTGCCATTCGATAGATTACGGCAGCCGCGACGACCTCGCTGCCGGGTGCTCCGGCGATACGGGCGACGACGTACATCATCGCTTCGCGGACAACCGCGCCGCCCGGGATCGGGCTGAGCATACCGACGAGGAGCGGCAACGAGGTCAGGCCGAGGATGAACACGAAGGAGGTGTCGACGCCCATCGCCTCGACGAGGAACGCGAGGACAATGCCCTGGGTGATCCAGTAAGCCGCGGTCACCAGGATCGACATGAGTGCCTGGCCGGGCCGCTGCATCGGAGACATGAGGATGCGGCGCATGAAATTCGCGAAACGCCGGCGCTGGGATGCGTTCCGCAGCAACCAGATGATCGCGACGAGGACGATAGCGATACCGACGAAGCCCCATTTCGCGTACTGACCAGCGGAGTTGGAAAGCTCGTCGCCGACAGCGGAGGTCGAGCCATCCGCGAGGAAGAGCCAGAGAAGGGTGCCGATCCCGAGAATCAGGACATCGAAGCCGATCTCCCAGAGTGCGATGGTTCCGGTGGCGTGATGGTCGAGACCGAGCGCCCGCTTCGTGAGCGCGGCGCGGGATGGTACGGCGAGGCCGACCGGAGCGGCGTAGTTGATGACGACGGACGTCAGGAACGCTTCGGACGCCTTCGGCAGGTCGCACCAGCCTTGTGCCATCCGGACCAGCAGATGCCAGCGTAGGCAGAGCAGGCTGAGGCTGGCGATGTAGATCGGCGCCGCGATCAGCATGGGACGCAGGCGTGCGCCGCGCATGACCTTGACCATCTCCTGGAGCTGTCCCTGTTGCCAGAGAACGACCAGGGCGACGAGGACGCAGACCAGGAAGATCAGCGGGGTCGGAATACGCGCGATCTTTCGAAGCACGCGCTTTCCTGATGAATCGGCGGGCACCGAGGACTCCGTCATGGGTTCGGGACGGCTCAACTGACGTTCCCGGACGCTGCCGTTGCATCCAGCTCAGGTCGGGTGCCGAGACCGGTCGTCTCGCGCAGTGGGACCGGGCCCTCCTGCTCGGGCGCGTTGTGCCCGTAGGACTGGTACTCGCCGAGGAGCCCGAGCCCGAAGAACTGGGTCCCGATCACGATCAGGAGCACGGAGAGCAGCAGCAGCGGTCGCGTGCCGATCGCCTCATCGAAGACGAACTTCTCCAGCGTCAGCCAGAGGCCGAGCAGGATACCGACCGTCATGAAGACGATGCCCGGCAGGCCGAAGAGGTGCATCGGGCGCTGGCGGTACTGGGTGATGAAGATGACGGTCAGGAGATCGAGGAATCCCTTGGTCAGGCGGGACCAGCCGTACTTGGACGAGCCCCATTTTCGCGCGTGGTGCTGGACCGGGAGCTCGCCAATGCGGAACCCCTCGGCGGCGGCCAGGACCGGCGTGAAGCGGTGCAGCTCGCCGTAGAGACGGATCGCCTGTGTTACCTCGCGGCGATAGGCCTTGAACCCGCAGTTGAAGTCGTGGAGCTGGACGCCGGACGCGTTCCGAACGGTCCAGTTGAAGACCTTGCTTGGCGCGGTCTTGCCGAGCGGGTCGTGGCGCCGGACCTTCCAGCCGGAGACGAGGTCGTAGCCGTCATTGAGCTTCTCGATGAAGCGAGGCAGCTCGTCCGGGTCGTCCTGCAGGTCGCCATCCATCGTGATGACCACATCGCCCCGGGCGGCGGCGAAGCCGTGGGAGAGCGCCTGGGCCTTGCCGAAATTCCGGCGGTGCTTGAGACCGATGACGCGCGGATCCTTGCGGTTCAACCCCGAAATGATCTCCCAGCTGCTGTCCTCGGAGCCATCGTCGACCATGATGATTTCGTAGGGGAGGCCGATCCCGGTCAGGGACGAGGTGACCCGCTCGTAGAGCTCGGGCAGGTTGCCTTCCTCGTTCATGATGGGGATGAGGACGGTGATGGACCGGATCGGGGACTCGGTGATATCCGCGACGAGGCGCGGCGCGGTGTTCATCGACACCGGCGGGCCTGGCTGGTGCGCGTGTTGTTGTTCGGTAACTGCAGACGGCACAGGGTCATCATCTCCCGCTTGCGTAAGGCGCACCTCAACTCAGTGGCGCCCACGATAACCTTTGGACTATACGTCCGACCCTCGCACCGGCGCAAACGCCGCAGGCGAGTACGGGACGACCAGCGTCGACGCTGCGCCCGAAGCACGGACGTCGCATGCTTCGTGCCGTCCCTGGCGTGAGAGGACCCGATAACCGGGCGGGTTTCGATTCCTGCTGCCGCATGCGGGGGCCGAGGTGATCATGATCATGCTCATTTGGTTCCCGGATCGTTTAGGGGTCAACGTTTCAAGTTAACCACGTTGTTCGGGTATAGGGGAACTTGAGCAAGTTGGATTGTTGACGGCGTTTTCGCGGGCGAGGCGGGTCATGGGCGCAAAGGGGCGTGGCTCATGGCGGAAAGGGCTGCCGGCTGCATCGCTTCGCGTAGGGTCCTTCGCATTCGCTCAGGATGACGGGGGTTTTGGGCGCGGGGTGGGCGGACACGGGGTCCGCCCCTACGGGGTGCGAGCGGCGGGTGGCGGGGAAGGGATGACCCATTCGGCAAGCTCAGGGCCGCTTTTCGCGTCCTGCTCGGCGCCTAGTGCTTCCGACGTACGCCCCTTCGGGACATACGACTGGCGGGTATGGTGCCGGTGCAGGCAGGAGCCCTTAGCTGCCGATGGGGGTGGCGTCCTCGATGGGGTCGTCGTTCGCGCTGCTCTCGTTGAGGGCGACCCGCATCTCTTCCGTGCCGTCGTG
>DATGPC010000335.1:0-6894 GCA_035305265.1 Thermomicrobiales bacterium
TTTCGGGAATGCGGAAACAGTCAAGACCTGGAGGGAATGACGTGGTGGGTGTGACCGGGTTGCGGATGGAGCTGTTCGTTCAGGATATGGATGTCTCGATCGATTTCTACTGCCGGGTCCTGGGGTTCGAGCTTCTCCGGAAAGAGGAGGGGTACGCCAGCCTGCGCTCAGGAGACGTCGTGCTGGGTCTTGGACCGATCGCGAAGTTGCCAGTGTCTGACGGGTCTTTCACCCAACGTCGGCTGGCGGGAGACAGGGGCGCAGGCGTGGAGATCGTGCTGGAGGTCGATGATGTCGACGCGATGCAGGAGCGTGTCCGGGCGGCGGGGCATCCCATCACGGAGCCGCTGGAGGACCGGCCGTGGGGTCTGCGGGACTTCAGGATTGTCGATCCTGACGGGTACTACCTGCGGCTGACGACCGCCTGACGTTTGCGACGTGCGTCGACCCGTGTCACACCCGGTGGTCGCTCCCCGTCCTAAGGGTGTCGGGGCCGAACATGGTCCCCGAATGCATGTTGACGCAGGAGCGATCGAGTCATGAGCGATGCCATACAGCGGGTACCGGCGCCACCGGTAATGCCGCCACGGTGGGTCTTCCGGGCTTTCAACCCTTTCGCGAGCTTTCTTCTCCGCCTCGGTGTCCCGATGGGTTTCAACGGGTTTCTGACGGTCCGGGGTCGGAAAAGCGGGCTTCCCCGCACTACGCCTGTCGCGATCATCGAGCACTCGAGCCGGAGATGGGTGTGGGCGCCCTGGGGCGATGTGCAATGGGTGAGGAATCTCAGGGCCGCTGGCCGGGCAACGATCACGGTGCGTCGCAGGGAGATCGAGGTGGTGGCGAATGAACTGGACGAAGGCGAGCGGGTGGCGTTCTTCCGTGACGTGCTGAGGCCGGTCGTGCAGGGGATCCCGGGCGGGATGTGGTTCATCCGGACGGTAGATGGCGTTGATCTCCACCGGCCCGAGGAAGCTGCCGTGGGACGGCGGGTGTTCGAGCTTCGCGAGGCGGAGTGAGAGGAAGGGTCTATGTTCCGGGCGACATGAGCTTCAGGCTGGCACAAAGATCCCTCCACGCACGGACCGAAAGTTCGTGCGTGGAGGGATGACGGTCGTCAGAAGGCATCGAACGCCTGGAGCGGCCTTCAATCCACATTCTGGCTCGGATATCGACCTTCGGTCGATCGGGCCGACATGGAGTCGGCCCCTACGGCACGAAGCGGTTCCTAGCGTTCGGCGAGAGTGGCGCGGAGGTTTTCGGCGAGCTGGTGCGCGCGCTGCTCGATCTTGTGGGCGTGGCCGGCGAGGTTCCCTGCCATCTCCTTGTCGCGGATCATCGGGATGTTGACGCGGACGTTGACGAGCGAGGCGTCGACGCACGCGAGGGCAAGGGTGATGCCAATCTCGGCGTCACTGATTACGTGCTTGCTGCCGAGGCGGATCACGGGGTCCAGCGTCTCCAGCAACTCGGATGCGGTCTCGGCGAGCTGCATCGGGACGGCGACGGCTTCCTTGAGCGCTTCCTGCATCGTGGCGCGGCGGAGATCCTTTTCTTCGGGCGTTGATTTCGGCATGCGGGAGGCGTCGACGTAGCCGGCGTATGCCAGCTCGTCGGCCGCGCCGGATGCGATCATCGAGGCGCGGAGGGCGGCGAGTCGCTCATTGGCCTGGACCAACTCGTCCGGAGCATCGCGGGTGAGGCTGACGACCATCTGGCCGAGCCCGGCCGCGAGGGCACCGACGAGTCCCGCAACGCTGCCACCGCCCGGCGCCGGCGCGTCGGAAGCGAGGGCGTCAAGGTAGTCGCCGATCGGCCGCGATTCCATCTTCTCGTCGTGATCCACGATCAGGTCCCTTCCTGCTTGGCTGCGTCCGGCCCGGCGAGGGCCTGGAGCGCGTTGATGAACCGGTCCTCGTCAATGAGCTCGAGGCGGTAGGCGGATTCGTCGTCACGGGGTGCGGGCGGGATGTTGAAACGGACCCACCCTTCCTCGGCGCCACGACAAAGGATCTCGGTGACGGCCGATTCGAACTTGTTGTACGACATCTCTGGGGCGATGACGCGGTAGTACTGCTCGCCCATGCCGTTGTGGGTCCAGATGAGCCGGACGAGCTGCCGGTGCTTCGAGACGATGGGTGAGGGAGCGAGCTCGTTCGCCATCAGGCCACGCAGGATGGCGGAGAATTTGCCGACCGGGCGGGCCTCACCACCGCACACCGGGCAGTGGCCTCCTGGTGCGTCGTCGTGGGAGTAGCTGCGCCGGCATTTCTCGCACCAGAGATAGGTATTGGTGCTGGTTCGGGGCATAACGGTTCTCTCGTGTATCCGGAACGAAAACGGAGCCTGATCGAAATGACCAGGCTCCGTTCATTATCCCTGAGATCGGTGCGCGGCGTCGTCTAGTCGCGCAGCGTGTTGTCTTCGTACTGCTCCCGGCCGCCAAGACCAACGTTCGCTGCCGGCGGATGCTCGGGGCTGGTGGAGTCCGCCCACTTCTGGATGAGGTGGGTGAGGACGATACCGCCAATCATCATGAAGATGGCGATCCAGAGCTCTACAGTCTCGGCGAGGGTGCCGAAGGCCTGTGCGAGATTGGAAACAATCATGTGGATCCCTTCCTGTCGTTACGGCGCTTCGACGGTGAACGTGCCGACCATGCCGCCTTCCTTATGGCCGGGGACGGAGCAGTAGAACTCGTACTCGCCGGGCTCGGCGTCTTCCGGGATGGTGAACTCGGCGGATTCGCCGTTGTTCAGCATCGGGGTGAGCGGGCCGCCCCAGTCATCGACCGCGAGGTCGTGCTGCAGGAAGCCGGTGTTGGTGAGCGTAATGGTGTCACCAGGCTTGACGGTGATCTCGGTTTCCGAGAACGCGAGGCTATCGAGCGATTCGATCTCGATCGATCCGCCGCCAGACGGAGCGGCTCCACCGTCACCCTCGCCCTCTTCACCGGAGGCACCACCCGCGGACTCATCCGCCTCCGGATCCTGCTCGGGCTGCGCCTCAGGCGTACCGGACTGTTCCTCGGCCTCGGATGCGGAATCCGGCTCTTCTGCCGGCGGCGGAACCGTCGGGTAGGCTGGCGGCGCATCGTCGATAGCTTCACAGGCGGCAGCATCGGCACCGGGCGTCGCCATGCACTGCTGCTGCGCGAGGGCAATACCTGTCTCGTGAACGGCGGTGTTGTACACGTAGTTCCAGTCGCCGTACATGATCAAGTACACAAGGTCGTTGATCTGCTCGACGTTCAGGTCGCGTCGGAACGAAGGCATGAGAATGGGGCCGTCATAGCCCTGCGTCATCTGCTCCGGCGGCGCACCATACATGATGCGGAATCGAATCCAGTCCTCCGCGATTCCTTGCTGTACGGGATCGTCTGACTGGAAGATCGCGCGAGCACCGCTGAGCTGCTCTTCATTCATGATGGCGTTCTGATTCAGGACGGCTCCTGTGCGCCCCAGCGGCTCTCCATTCTCGTCCTTTTCCTGACTGCCCAATCCCGCAGGGCCGTGACACTGCAGGCAGTAGGTGATGTACAGGCTGGTGCCACGTTCGATCGACGTGGCCTGTTGCTCTGTCGTTTCGTCGTCACGGCGAGCCGGTTCCGCGGCGAGGTAGACCACCAGCAATGTGGAGAGTGCTACCAGGCCGACGATGACGACCGTTGCGAGCTTTCGTACCGCTCCCACCCTTGAATGCTCCTTCGAATACGGCCGCGCGAGGCGACTCGTGCTGATGCCAGCGTCGGGCCGCTATGGATACGGCGTCGCGTCGCTCGGCTCGTATGCCGTTCGTCCGTCGGCCACCAGAAGCGAGCCGGGATTGGTATCGACGGCGACAGATCCATCCTCGTTCACCGTGATCGGCATGCGATCGAGCCGGCGCGTTGCCGGACCACCGGTTCGGGCACCGTCGTAGGTGAAGACGGAGCCGTGGCAGGGGCAATGGAACTCGAAGGCACCGGTATTCCACGGGACCGTGCAACCGAGGTGGACGCACTTCCAATAGAGCGCCTGGATGCCGTCTTCGTTGTGGACGATGTAGAACTTGCCGTCCGTATTGCGGAAGGGCTCGCCTTCCACCGGGGGGATGTTGTCGGCACCGACGGTGATCTCACCACCGAACGCACCGGTCTTGTTTGGCCAGAGCAGGGCGCCGATGCCGATGCCGAGCTGGGCCAGGACGATGCCCGAGGCGCCAAGGGCAGCGTTCCGGGTGAAGGAGCGCCGCGAATGGAGTTTCTTCGCGACGGTCTCCCCATGACCGGCCTGCAGGCGGGCAAGGGCGCTGAGGCCGCGTTGGGCGACCCAGCCACTCCCGACACCTACAACGGTTCTGACTAGAGGGTTCATGTGCGCAACATCCCTTTTGGGTGACGGCCGCCACATGACGGCCGGGACTGAGACTGAACGATCGACTAGTGATGGACCAGCGGGAGATCCCACGGCCACATCAGCTCCTGGCCCGGACCACGGAACGACGTTCCGATAAAGGCGAGAAGCCAGTAGGCAACGAAGAAGCCCGTGTAGAGGGCGATGATCATCTCGCGGGTGGTCGGCTTGAAGATCGTCTTGACCAGACCGGCGAGGACCGCGATGCCGACAATGATGAACAGCGAGGAGAGGACGATGCCGCCGACCCACTCGGGGGCGCCAAGGTCCTGCGCGACCGTACCGAGGCCGAACTGCGTTCCGCGCTCGGTGACCTCATCGAGGACGACCATGCCGATCAGCACCACGGAGGTGAAGACCGCGCTGAAGCCGAAGATCTGGCGGCCCTTGGAGGACGTGCCGAGGATGCCGACACCCAGCGGACTGCGGTCGATGTACGGGATGGCGGCGAGCGCCAGCAGGGTGATGGACGGAATGATCACGCCCGCGAGACCCGGGTCCATGTGCAGGAGCATCTCCTGCAGGTTCAGGAAGTACCACGGAGCCTTGGACGGGTTCGGCGTCTGGTTCGGGTTCGCCTGCTCGGTGAGCGGAGCGTTCACCAGCAGGGAGAGGACCGTCAGGATGCCGAGGAAGACGACCGCGCAGACCGCCTCCACGACCACGAGCGACGGCCAGACCATGACCTCGTCCTCGGACAGGTCAGTGGGACGCGCGATGGCGCGTCCCCGGACCAGCTCAAGGAGCTTTTGTCGCTTCTTCTCATCAATCTCGGCCGGCACCTGGTTCGGCCGCTGTGCGATATCTGCCATTCGACTCTTTCCTCAGTTTCGATGGGGCGCGGGCGTCAGGGACGTCCCCGGGCCTACAGCGGACCGGAGATACCGCCGTCCTTGCGGATGCGCCAGAAGTGAACAGCCATCAGGAAGGCAGCGATGAGCGGCAGGAAGATGACGTGCAGGGTGTAGAAGCGGATCAGCGTGCTCTGGCCGATCTGGAAGTCACCAAGCAGGATGCGGCTGACCTGATCGCCGATGATCGGGGTTGCGCCACCGATCTCCGCGCCGACGGTCACGGCCCAGTATGCGAGCTGGTCCCACGGAAGGAGGTAGCCGGTGAAGGAGAGGAGGAAGGTGACGAGCAGAAGGAGCACGCCGACGACCCAGTTGAACTCTCGCGGCGGCTTGTATGAGCCGGTGTAGAAGACACGGCCCATGTGCAGGAACACGGCGATGACCATGCCCTGAGCGGACCAGCGGTGCATGTTACGCATGAGCTGGCCGAAGGTAACGCTGCCCTCGATGTCCTTCATGCTCTGGTACGCCTGATCCGTGGAGGGGACGTAGTAGAACATGAGGAGGACGCCGGTCATCACCAGCACGAGGAACATGAAGAACGAGAGGCCGCCGAGACAGAAGGTGTAGGTCACCTTCGTGGCGTACCGCTTGATCTTGACGGGGTGGATATGCAGGAACACATTGCTGGCGATGATGAGCGCCTGGTTCCGCTGCGTGTCCGGATAGCCGTGGCGTACCACTGATCGCCACACTGCCGAACCTGTGATGCGGTCGGCCAGCGTTTGCTCGCGCCTCATGCGATTCCCTCCTCCAGAAAGACTGAGACAATTACCGGTGCCAAACTCTTCGTGACAATGATGGTCACAGCATAGCAAGATTGTCGCCGGGAGTGCGAGAACCGGAACGGATTCACGGGCACGCGTCGACGCCACATCAATGCGATGCATGAGGGGTATTGTGGTGTCCTTCTTTGGGGTGGGTCAAGCGATTGGGACGGGGAAATGTCACCCGGTGCACGAAGTGTGAGGGGATCGCTGGTCGTTCGTGCGTTACGGGAAACCAAAAGCGCCGCGAGATATCTCGCGGCGCTTTCCCTGGTGGGCGTAACAGGACTTGAACCTGTGACCTCACGGATGTGAACCGTGCGCTCTGGCCAGCTGAGCTATACGCCCAAAGCGTTATCGCAGTGCGAGTATACACGCGGCGGGCCCGGCTCGCAAACAGGAGCCGGCGGCTGTTCCTGCTTGGGGGACGGCCGCCGGTTCCTGCTGTCACGTCTATGCCTGCGGTGATGCGGTCTGGGACTCGCATGCCGCTTTCAGATCGACGAGGTCGGCGCGCAGCATCTTCCTGGTGGCGCCGGCGAAGAGTGCGCACACGACGTTCATGATCCGGGCGGCCAGCGAAATTGGTGTGCCCCGGAAAGTCATCGTGACGCGAGTGCCGTCTGCGGTGTCCTCGAAAGTGTACGAGGTTTCGTACTTCGTTCCCCGGGACTCCGCCTCCACCCGGTAGGAGGTGTTCTCCTCCAGCGCGGTGACCAACATGACCTCGTCGGCCTCCTTGCCGAGCATCTTGCGCGTCTCTCTCCACCGAGTGCCGACGTCGAGCATCGCCGGTCCTTCGAGGACCTCGACTCGCTCGATGCCTTGCACCCGGCGTGGCGCGTTCTCCAGGTCCCTGAAGACCTCGAACACCAGCTGGCG
>DATGPC010000336.1:0-4336 GCA_035305265.1 Thermomicrobiales bacterium
GGTTCGAGGAATTCGACCGCAGCTTCATGCCGCGACGCCGTCACGCCCGGAGACGGTGGGCAAGCATCGACCGGGCGTGGCACGACGGTGTGGTCCTGCCACCCGTTCAGCTGATCAAGGTCGGAGACATCTACTTCGTGAAGGACGGCAATCATCGCGTCTCGGTAGCGCGGCAACATGGCCAGGAATTCATCGACGCCATCGTCGTCGAAGAGCGCTTGCGCGCGCCGCTGCTGCCAGCAATGTCGGCTCAGGAGCTGATCCTGCAGGCGGAGTATGCGGAGCTCCTGCGGCGAACGAACCTCGATGCGTTGCGGCCTGAGCACGACATTCGCTCCGGCAGGGTCGGCGGCTATGGCGAGCTCTGGCGCCACATCGAGGCGCATCGACGATGGATGGAAGAGTCCTCAGGCGGGCGCGAAGTCTCCCTGGCGGATGCCGTCACGGACTGGTACGACCGGGTGTACACGCCGCTGCTGACGATTTCCCGGGAGCGGGGAGTCTGCCGATCCGTGCTGGAACGCGCCGGGGCGGATGTCTATCTGTGGCTGATGTCGCGACGTGACGACCTGTACGCGCGCCTTCGCCGCACCTGCGATCCGCTCCGGGCGGCGGACGCTTACATCCGGGAGACGGTCGGCACAACGAAGCGGGCATCCGGGCCGCTTGCCTGGCTCATGTCGCCGTCCCGCTGATCGTCCACCCGCAACAGACCACCTATCAGCCGTCAAAACCGGCATGCCTCCCCTATCCCACTGGCCAAAATGGCGCGTGGCATTGATTATGTTAGCGTGAGCCATATATCCGAAAAGCATAAGGCCGGCCGACTGGGGGAGGTGGCGAGGTGGCGGACTATCCGGGGACAGGTATTCCCTTCGTAAAAATGCATGGATCAGGCAACGACTTCGTCGTGGTGGACAATCGCGAGCGCGTGGTTCCTCCCGATGACGTCGCGGCGTTCGCGCGCGCGGTCTGCCGGCCACATCTGGGGCTGGGCGCGGACGGCGTGGTGCTGATCGACGACGGACCCGGCGGGGTGGATTTCCGGTGGCGGTATATCAATGCCGACGGCACCGATGGTGACCTCTGCGGGAACGGCGCGATGTGCGGCGTGCGGTTCGCGGTCGAGATGGAGATCGCGCCACGGTCGTGCCGATTCGAGACGCCGGCCGGGGTGATGACGGCGCAGCTGCACGACGATGGCCGCACCGTGACGGTTGACATGATCGACGCCGATATCACGGACCACGGGCTGCACCTGAGCGACGACCCGGCGGTTTCTTCCTTCGACCGGGTGATGATCGGCGTGCCGCACGTCGTGGCATTCACACCCGACGCTGACGCCATGGACGATTTCGACGCGTGGGGGCGGGCGATTCGTCACCACGAGCGCGTGCAACCGGAAGGCGCCAACGTCAACCTCGTCCACCGGATCGACGACAACACGATCCGGATGCGCACCTACGAACGCGGCGTGGAGGCAGAGACGCTTGCCTGCGGGACCGGCGCAGTGTCGTCGGCGGTGATCGCGGCGCGACGCGGGCTGGTGCAGCAACCGGTGAACGTGGTGACGAGCAGCAGGCGGACGATCCGGGTCGAGTGGGAGCCGGAGGACGACGCGGCGACCGGGATCCGGATGACCGGCGAGGCGGCGCTCGTGGCACGGGGTACGATCCTGCCAGACGCCTTCCACGAGCCGTGAGGGAGGGGCGGATGCCATGTCATGGACCGTGGAGGCCCTTCCCGACCTGCAGCCACTGACGCAGATGGATGCGTACCTCCGGCAGGTCGCGACCGATCCCGGCGCAGTCCGGCAGGCCATCGCGGCGGCCGCACGCGCGCTGAAGGACGCCCGCGAAGCTGGTGACAAACGGGCGGAGCTCTCGTTGCTCGGATACCTGACCGAGGCGTGCCGGATCATCGGCGATATCGAGACGGCGGAGCGCCACGGCCGAGCGGCGCTCGAGCTGGCGGAGAACGGCACGGCGCGGCAGCGGATCGTCTCGCGGCTGCGTCTCGGCGAGGTGTGGCGGTGTGCGGGTCGATACACCGAGGCGGCGCAGATCCTGCGCACCGCCCTGACCGATATCGTCGATACAGATACCGAGATGTACCGGGATTTCGTCCTGCAGCACCTCGGAAAGACATACCTGAACGCGAACCTGCGCGATGACGCGATCATGGCGCTGCGGGAGGCGCTGCGGATCCGTCAACGGAAGGGCGACGCGGCGTTGATCGCTTCCTCGGAGGAGGCGCTGCGGTTCGCGGTGAGCGGCAAGGGCGTCTGTCGCCCCGGGTTGTGAGTTATTGCGCGGCATCGGGACACGGCGTTATGCCGTTCTCTTGGCACGCGCGTCGTACACTATGGAGAACGTGCGAGCCTGGCGGACAAGTCTGCGTCTAGCGTGTGTACTCTGCCGGACAACATGGTGCTTTCCTGCGTGCTCGTTGACCCGAGCCATGCCGATGGAGTGATTGATCAACAATGACGGATACCGAGCGCATCAAGGCCGCGGAGGCGCCGAACGCGGCTCCGGATGAGCAGCAGCCCGAGAGCGCGGGCGAGACAGCAGAGCAGACCGGCCCGACGGAGACCTTCGAGGACGCGACGCAGGCAGCGGACGGGGACCAGGCGATCGACGCCTTCTTCGAGACACCGTTCACCATTCCCGGCCCACCCGAAGCCTCGACGGACGGGAAGTGGCTGGCTTATCTCCAGCCGGATGCCGACGGTACGCGCAAGCTGTGGATCGCGCCGACCGATGGTGGCGAGCCCCGCGCGCTCGACCTCCCTTTCGAACCAGTGGAAGATCGCGATCCGGACAGCGGTCGATTGCTGCGCGGGCCGCAGTGGTCGCCGGACGGAACGCGGATCGCCGTGACGGGCATGCACCCGGACGGTGACCGGACGGCCGTCTGGATCGTGCCGGTGAACGAGGAAGCGTCCGCGCAGGCGGATGCGGTTGCGGAAGAGCCGATCCTCGAGGATGTCCCGGCCGCGACGGAGCAGGAAGCGGACACGGTCGCGCCGACGACCGCGCCCGAGGCGGACGCCACTCCTGAAGAAGGCAACGATTACCTCGTCGGGAACGACGACGAGGAGCATCACGACGAACTCCCCGGCTCCCCGGCGATTCCCGAGCCGGACCAGTACATCGTCGGGCACGACGACGAAGATCATCACCAGGACGAAGAGACCGTCGAGGCCGGGGACGCTTCACAGGCGCCACAGGCTGCGGCGACGGAGTCCGGTCCGCGGTTGCTGGTGAACCACGACGGCGCCGATCGCTCGCCGCGCTGGTCGCCGGACGGCGAGATCATCGCGATGACGAGCACGATCGACGGCCGGGACGTCATCACGTTGACGACGGCCGACGGCGGCGACAGCTCGGCGATCGAGCTGCTGACGTGGAGCCGGAGCAACGACCGCGAGCCGATCTGGTCCCGCGATGGGAAGTTCCTCGCGTTCACCCGCCAGCGCCCGGAAGAGGCGGATTTCGCCGACATCTACTGCTTCTCGCTGGAGAGCGGCGAGCTGAAGAACCTGACGTCGGAGAAGTCGCCGGCGATCCGTCATTCGCTGGAGTGGGTGCCGGGGCGCAACCTGATCGCCTACGTGACGCGCGAGAACGACTGGCTGTCGATCTCCGTGGTCAACGCCGACAACAAGGCTGGCTGGACGGTGACGCGTGAATCCGGCGACAAGACGGAGCCGCGCTTCGCGCAGGACGAGGCCCGTATGGTCTACGTCCGGACCGAAGGCTTCACGACGGTGGTGTGCGAGCGGAGCCTGCACGCGTCCAGCGCGGTTGCGCTGGATCCCGGTGAGGGCGTGGCGCGGTATCCGCGCTGGCTCGCCGGCAAGCAGGTGGCCTATGGCTTCAGCGCGCCACAGCGGCCGTTCGGCTTCCTGGTGCAGGAGAACACGGCGAAGTCGGACCGCACGGCGCTGCCGGCTGTTGGGCAGCCTGCCCTTTCGGGCGTCTCCCTGCGGCAGCCGCAGCCGTTCGAGTTCGAGGTTGGGCCGGAAGAGATATTCTCGGGCATGCTCTACCGCACCCCGGACATCGCCGGACCCGTTCCGGGCGTGATCTACATGCCGGACGGTCCGCTGACGACGCGGCGCGGCGAGTTCCAACTCGAGGAGCAGGCCCTGGCGAGCAGCGCCATGACCGTGCTGACGCCGGTAATCCATGGCGCGACCGGATTCGGCGCGGCCGTGGAGAACGACCTGCGGGACTTCGCGCACACGGAGCTGGAAAGCTCGGATATTGCCGAGGCGGGCCGGGCGCTTGGCCGCGAGGAGAGCGTGGACGCGACCCGGCTGGCGCTCGTC
>DATGPC010000337.1:0-7800 GCA_035305265.1 Thermomicrobiales bacterium
TGGCCGCTGTCATAGGCGCGGTTGGCGCTGTGCTCGCATGGATCCTTCTCCGCCTGATCGATTTCTTCACGAACCTGTTCTACTATCAGCGACTGTCGTTCGAAGAGGCGTCGCCAGCGCACAATTCGCTCGGCTGGCTGGCGGTGTTCATTCCGATCATCGGTGGTCTCATCCTCGGATTGATGGCGCGCTTCGGTTCGGATCGCATTCGCGGGCACGGCATCCCCGAGGCCATCGAAGCCATCATGATCAACGGCAGCCGCATCGGCGGGCGAGTGGCGGTCCTGAAGCCGGTCTCGTCGGCGATCTCGATCGGATCAGGAGGTCCGTTCGGGGCCGAAGGGCCGATCATCATGACCGGCGGCGCAGCCGGTTCACTTATCGCCCAGTTTTTCCGTTTCTCCAGCTCCGAGCGAAAGACGTTGATGATCGCTGGCGCCGCCAGCGGCATGGCTGCCGTATTCGCGGCACCGGTCGCAGCACTCGCGCTTGCGGTCGAGTTGCTGTTGTTCGAGCTCAAGCCCCGCAGCCTCTTTCCAGTCGCGATCGCCAGCATGGTCGCTGCGACGCTTCGCCGGCCGCTGTTGGGCGACGGTCCCATTTTTCCGGTTCCTCCCCACACGGCAATGCTCGATGCCCGGATGCTCTTTTTCTGTATCCTCGCCGGGCTCGCGGCAGGCGCTTTGGCGCTCGTGATCACATGGATGGTCTATGCCGCTGAGGACGCGTTCGCACGCGTGCCAATCCATTGGATGTGGTGGCCAGCGATTGGCGGCGCGGCGATCGGTACGGGCGGGTTGATCTTCCCGGAGGCTCTCGGGGTCGGCTATGACGTCATCGGGCAACTGCTGACGGGAGAAGCTTCGATGTACCTCATCCTCGGCGTGCTCTTCGTCAAATCGACGATCTGGGCGATCCCGTTAGGAGCCGGAACGTCCGGCGGCGTTCTCGCGCCGATGTTGATGATGGGTGCCGCCCTCGGCGCGCTTGAAGGACGTGTCTTTCCGGACTACGGAGCGGGATTCTGGGCCCTCATCGGGATGTGCGCGATTCTCGGGGGGACCATGCGCGTTCCGTTCACCGCGCTGTTGTTCACTCTCGAGCTGACGCGGGATGTCAACATGATGTTGCCGCTGATGGTCGCGACGGTCATCGCCTATGGAACGACGGTCCTTGCAATGAAGCGGTCCATCCTCACCGAGAAGATTAGTCGCCGTGGGTATCACGTGACCCGGGAATACAGCGTCGATCCGCTGGAGGTGTTGACAGTTGCCGAAGTCATGCGGACGAACATCGTCGCCTTGCCTGAGGACCTCGATATCGATGCACTTCGTCGCATCGCGGAAGGCGAGGACATGCCACGCGGCCAGCATCTTTGCCCGATCCTGGATGGTGATCGTCGGCTGGTCGGCGTCATCACTCGTCGTGAACTGCGGGAGCGTCTGCATGATCCGGTCTTCTCGAGTGCCTTGCACCCGCTGCAAGGATTGATGCGGGCCGAGCCGATCGTCGCGTATGCTGGCGAGCCGCTGCGCCAGGTCGTCGAGCGGATGGCCGACACTGGTCTGATGAGCTTCCCGGTCGTGAATACCGGAAAGCCGGGATGTGTTGCCGGCATGATCTCCTTGCGAGACCTGATGGGCGCCAGGGAGCGCCAGCTCGCTGACGAGCGCGACCGGAAGCGCTGGCTACGAATCCGGCTGTTCAGGGGACGCGCGACACCGGTCGAGGTCGCCGGCTAGGCGGGGGAACGTTCACCGGCCAGCCGATCCCGAATGACCTCAGCGGCGATCGGGCATTCGTAGCACCGGCGCGGCGTGCAGAGTTCGCGGTCCAGGTGAAGTAGACCCTGATGCCCCCGTTCTCCGAGATGCCGGATGCCCGGTCCTCCGGTCACCTGCGCCAGCGCCCGTTTCGCGGGTCGCGTCCATTCAGCGTGCTTCAACCCGATCCAGGCCCGGCGTGCCGCATCCTCGAGCGACGCATCTCGCTCATGCGCGGCGTACGCGAGGGAGAAGGGGAGGAGCACGCTGGCCGCCATCGCTGTGGCACGCCCCACTCCCAGGCCAGGATGTCCCGGCCGCGTCGTTTGTTTGCGTATCCACTCGACGATCGGCTGCTCCGCCCCTATCGTTTCGATCATCGGTTCAAGGGGGCGTCCACCGCATCGGGTGAGCAGGGTCGCGGCCTGCATGATCCGCGTGACGGGATGGTTGGCAGGCCTGACGCGTACTACTTGCCACGAACCCGCTGGAACCATGTCGTCCGCAAATGCCGCGCCGGACGATGCCCAGGCCCGTTCGAGCCGGTACTGGTCTTCCGGCAGGATGCCGCCCGCGTGCGCGTCCGCCGGGGCGAGCGGCAGGAATCCACCCATGCCGAGCAGCATCCCGCTCAACCAGTGTGAAGGCTTTGGCGACGGTTGAAGCCGCGGATGCTCGTGAAGCCCGTTGCGAAGCACGACGTCGGCAAGTTGGCGCATCGGTCCACGGTTCTCGCTGTAGCCGAACGCATCGAACATCATTCGCAACAGAACCGCATTCGGATCACCTTCGGCAATCTGGCTCTCGATCTCTGGCAACCGACCTGACAAGCGGTCGTCGCCTAGGCGATGCAGCGCCCGTCGGAGTCGTTCCGGCTCTCGCTGTGCGAGCTCGTCCGCGCACACCGTTCCGCCGAGCTCGGACCATGCATCCGGCAGGCGCCGATCGATCGCAAAGAGCACGTCATCGGCGACCGTCAGGATCGCGACCGGAACAATCCCGCCATCTTCGCGTCGCGTCTCCGCGAGGTCGTCTACCGTCACGATATGAAGGATGACGTTGTTGTAGCGCGCGTCGAGATGGTGCCCGTGTGCGATCCAGTCGCTGGACCGTGTGTGGATCTCGATATCACCGGACCTCAGCCGTCCCCCGATCTCCAGCATGGCGTTCGAGAAGTCTGGTCCGAAACCGTGGCTCCACGTCCCGTGATGGACGATATGCACGGGATCGCCTCCCGTCGTCGTGAGAGTGCGCGTGAGGCGGGCGTTCCACGCCGCGCTCATCGCCATCTCACGAGGTCTCGGCGCTATCTGGGTGCTCGGAACCAAAGCTGGGTTGGCGGGATCCTGCACAACGTGCCCTCCGGTCACTTGACGATATTCGGGTTTCGAGTTGAGAGCATCATATCAGAACATGGGTTCTGACGGCATCGTACATCAGGGAAATTGTGTTGGTCGCTTCCCGGGTGTACTGTGAGCCAGGACTTTCGGACCGGGCTTTCACGTGCGCCGTCGGCGAGGGGTGATCCATGGCGCGTAACGGCAATGGGTCACCGCCATACCTTATCTGGCTTGGCGAACACGACGTGGATCGAGCCATAGCCGGCGGAAAAGGAGCCAGTCTCGCGCGGCTCCTCTCTCTCGACGCCCCCGTGCCGGAGGCCTGCGTGCTGACGACAGCGGCCTGGGAAGCGTTCTCCACATCTACCGGCCTGCAGTCCCCCTCCGCGAAAGACGATCCGGCCCGTATTCGAGCGCTTGTCGCCAATGCGCCCATGCCGCCTCCGCTCGTCGATGCGATCTCCCATATCTACCAGCGGTTCGAAATGCTGCCTGGCGCGCATGTTTCGCTTGCCGTCCGTTCTTCGGGAACGATGGAGGACTCTGGTTCCCTGTCGTTTGCGGGCCTGCACGACACCATCCTCGGCGTTCGCTCGCATGCGGGGCTCGAGATCGCCATCCGCCAGTGTTGGGCATCACTCTGGTCTGACCGTGCCGTCGATTACCGCCGGGCAGCACGCTTGGTAGACGAAGAGCCATCCATCGCGGTTGTTATCCAGCAGGTCGTGCGTCCGGACGTCTCGTTTGTCCTCTTTACCGTCGATCCTGTGACCGGGAACCCCGACCATACGGTCATCACCGCCACGTGGGGACTCGGCGAGAGCGTCGTCTCCGGACGTGTTACGCCCGATCACATCGTCGTCGACCGTGACGGAAGGATCGTTCGCTATGTCGTCGGCGCGAAAGAGTTCATGACACTGGAGGATCCGCCGCCGGAAGAGGGAACGAGGCAGGTGCCGGTTCCGCGGGTCATGCAGGGCTTGCGAGCCCTCACGGATGACCAGGCGGCACGTATTGCCTCGATCGGCCAGTCGCTTGCCGAAAAGCTCGGGTTTCCGGCCGACATCGAGGGCGGTATCGCTGACGGGCAGGTTTGGCTTTTCCAGGCGCGGCCGATCACAACACTGCAGGATGACAACGAAGTTGCGCGTTCACGGCTCGTGGTCAGCTCCATTCCTTCGATCAGACACGAGGACCACTCGCAGCGAAAGCAAGAAAGGACTGCTCCATGATCGTGGAATCAACGGGGACAGGAACGGCATTTCCGGTTGATTGGAGCAGTGTGTCCGTTACAGGAACACTGACGCATGACAGGATGCATTTCCCTCACCCAATTTCGCCATTGGGCAGCTCCCTCGCCGAGACCGCCTTTGTGTATGGTCACCGCAAGGCGAGTCGTGAATACCACATGGGCATGGAGTTCCAGACCACCACGATCAATCATTACCGGTTTGATGGTGTCCTGCCCCCGGCTCCGGACATCGACATCGCCGAGCAAGGCAGGCTGGCGGAGGATGCCCTCCGTCGTGAGATCGGGCGCCTTCTCGAGCGGTGGCACGCGGAGCATTTGCCCTCGATCGAGGCGCGGCTCCGGCAGTTGCGAGCAATGGATCCGCGCGGTCTCCCGGCCACAGGGCAGCTTGCCATGCTGGAGCAGATCCACCGCATCGCGTCGGATCTCTGGATCATCCACTTCCGAATCGTCTTTCCGATGACCACCGCGATCCAGGCGTTCGATGAGTTCTATGGCGAGGTGATCGGCGGTTCCGACCAGGATGCCCAGGCGCTGCTCGTGGGAACGAACTCGAAGAGCGTCATCGCCGGGATCGCCCTCGGGGATCTCGCGGGGAGCGCGCGCTCACTGGGCCTGGAACAACTGTTCGCGACGACGCCTGTTGAGGAATTGATGTCCCAGCTCGGCCAAAGCGAATCGGGGCGGGCGTTCCTTGGACAGCTGGACGGGTTCCTCGAAGAATACGGGCTGCGATCGGACCTCTTCGATATCGCGACCCCGACGTGGCAGGAAGATCCCTCGTTCGCCCTGGCCACCGTCGCGTCGTACCTGCGTTCCGGCTACGATGCTCGCGCGGCCCAGATGGAGGCAGCCGGGAAGGCCGACGCCGCAGTAACGGAAGCGCGAGAGCAGCTGGCGGCGTATCCGGAGGCAGTGCGCCAGCAGTTCGACATGATGCTGCAGGCGGCGCGACAAGCAGCATTCCTCCAGGAAGAGCACAATTTCTATATCGACCAGCAGGGCCTGGCGCTCGTCCGTCTGGTGGTGCTCCGGTTCGGGAATGACCTGGTTCGTAAGGGGCTTCTCGCGAACGAAGATCACATCTTCATGCTGACAGGGGACGAGGTGAGGGAACTTGTCGCCTCGGTCCCAACGCCCGAACTCTGTTCGCGCGTCAGGGACCTCGTTTCGCAGCGCCAGCGGGAGATGGAAATCGCCCGTATGCTGGAGCCCCCGCCGTTCATTGGTCAACCGCCGGAGGAACCGGCCGGTGCCTCGAATCCGTCTCTGCGCGGAATGGCGAACTTCTTCGGGGCGCCACCGCAACCATCGGACGACCCGTCGCGAATACCCGGCAATCCCGGATCTCGGGGCTCCGTCACCGGCGTTGCCCGTGTCGCCCGAACGCTCGACGATGCGAAGCATCTTCGGCCCGGGGAGATTCTCGTCACCACGACGACAATGCCACCGTGGACACCACTCTTCGGTGTTGCCGCCGCTGTTGTCACCGAGACTGGTGGCTCCCTGAGCCACTGCGCGATCGTCGCGAGGGAATACGGTATCCCGGCCGTCGTCGGTGCCTGGGGCGCCACCCGGCGGATCGAAACGGGCCAGCAGATTACTGTCGACGGCACGAAAGGGGTCATCACGCTTCACTGATGGCCCGAATCGACCGCCTCACCAGCCAGGATCATCAAGGCGTTGCGCGTGATGGCACGTCGCTGGTCCTGCCCGCGATCGCGCTCGGGACGGCGCTCGCCCCGCTCAACTCCACGATGATCGCGGTGGCGCTTCCCGACATCCAGGTTGCGTTTGGCGTATCCCTCACCGCCACGACATGGCTTGTCGCTGTCTACCTACTCACGATGGCCGTTGGCCAGCCGATTTGCGGCCGCCTTGGAGATATGCACGGGCGGCGGAAGATGTACCTGATCGGCCTCGGCTGGTTTGCGCTGGCGTCCGCCGCCTGCGCGCTCGCGCCGTCGCTCCCGTGGCTCCTCGCGTTCCGGGCGCAACAAGCGCTCGCGGGGGCGCTCTGCATCCCGAACGGCATCGCACTTGTGCGCGAAGCGGTGCCTCGCGAGCGCCGTGGTCAATCCATGGGAATCATCGGCATGTCGGCAGGGACTGCGGCGGCGATCGGCCCGCCGCTTGGCGGGTTCCTGGTCCATCTCGGCGGATGGCCCGCGATCTTCCTCGCGAATGTGCCGGTGATTGGGATCGCGGCCGTGCTCGCCTTGCGGGCCCTGCCTGATTCGGTTCCCTCAGGTCACCGTTCCGGCCGTTTCGACTATCCGGGGTCGATCTTGTTGGGGCTGACGCTCGCTGGTGTCATCATGGTACCGGTCGTTGTGCAGCGGGTCGGCGCCGCCGGACTCGCGGCGCTCCTCTGCGTCACGGTCATCGCCGGAGTGCTGTTCATCTGGCGCGAGCGCCGCGCCGCTTCGCCGGTTGTCGACCTCGCGCTTTTCCGGCATCGACATTACGCATGGGCGTGTGTGTCGGTCAGCCTGAGCAATTTCCTGCTCTACACCACACTGTTGGCCATGCCGCAATTGCTCGAGCGGGTTCAGGAGTACGGTGTCCAGACGACCGGTCTGGTACTGGCGTCGTTCTCCGCGTTCGCCGTCTTCCTCGGTCCGTTGAGCGGACGCTGGGCGGACCGCCGGGGATACTGGTGGCCGGCGGTGACCGGGGCTATTGGCCTGGCCGCTGGCAGCGTCCTGCTGGCCGTGAGCATCGCGATGGCGGGGATCGGGATGGTGGTCGCCTCCCTGGCGCTTATGGGCATCGGCCTCGGGATCTCCGGCGCATCGGTCCAGACAGCGGCGGTGGAATCCGTGCCTCACGAGCAGACCGGATCAGCCTCCGGAATCTTCTCGACGTTCCGGTACCTCGGCAGCGTCGTTGGCTCAACGATTCTCGCTATGGCGCTTGCCGGTGATCTCAGTCGCGGCGAAACTCGACCGTTTACCCTCCTCTTTGCCGGGATGGCTGGTGTTGCGTTGCTCGGCATCTTTGCGAACGCGCGCGTCGCAGAGCGGGATCGGACAACGTCGCGATCCTGAACGCCAAGGCCACGCCGAATCACGGCGTGGCCCTGGCTGACAGTTACTCTCGCTGAGCGACCTAGTTCTCGAAGCGCTCTACCACTGGTCCGGAGTCGATTCCCACGTCGCTGCTTCGCTTTGTCTTGATGTACGCGTCGACGGCGGCCTGCGCGGTCCCGAGGGCGAGCGTGGCGCAGCGGACACGGCTCTTCACCGCATCCTCGCCGATCTCCTCGATCATCGTCTCCTTGCCGAGCGCCTTCACCTCGTCGAGGGTCATTCCCTCGATCAGCTCGGTGATGATCGAGCCGCCGGCCTGGGAGATCGTGCAGCCTTCGCCTTCAAAGCTTGCCTGCTCGATCTTTCCGTCGTCGCTGATCTTGAGGTACACGGTGATCAGGTCACCGCAGCCC
>DATGPC010000338.1:0-5542 GCA_035305265.1 Thermomicrobiales bacterium
AGGCCGGGACCTTGCCCTTCCAGGGGTTGGCGGGCCAGGTCGCCTCGGCTCGCGTGTCGATGCCATCTTCCGGCGCCTCTGCCGCCGCGGATCCGTCCCACTCGGGGAAGTCCGGATCCGCGCCGTCCTCGCCGGAATACATCTCGTCGCCGACCACCTGCGTTCCCGGATCATCCTCGCCCGGCTCATCCGTTGCGGATCGGCCCATGCCCCGGTTGAGCATCCACCGCCAGCCGGAGACGTGCGCTTGCTCCCCGGACATCCGGGAACGTCGCTCGTCCAGCAGGTCGGTAAGGACGACCTGCACCCCGGCGGCGATCGGGATGGCGAGAATCGCCCCGACAACGCCCATCAGCTCTGTGCCGGCGAGGATCGCGACGAAGACCGTCATCGGCGTGAGACCGACCGCACCGCGCATGACACGCGGGACGAGGAACCAATTCTCCAGCGACTGCATACCGACGATCACGATACCGACGATGAGGGCTGTCTCCCATCCCTGCGTGAGGGCCACGATGACAGCCGGGATGCCGCCGATCCATGGTCCGACGATGGGGATGATCTCGGTGATACCAGCCCAGAGACCGAGCAGCGGCCAGAAACTGAGCCCGATGATGCCGTAGGCCACCGTCGCGATCACGCCGATGATCAAACAAAGGATCAACTGGCCACGCAGCCAGCCACCGGTCTTCTGCTCGACGCTCGTCCATATCTGGTCGACGCGGTCACGGTTGTTTGGGGGGACGACCTGCTCGATCACCACGCGGCGGATCAGCCGCTTCTCGAGGAGGTAGTAGAACGTCACCACCAACGCCGTGATGACCGAGACGATGCCGCCGCCGACACGGGTGAGGATCGGGATTGCCTGCCCGGCTGTCTCGCCGGACACCTCGACCGTCTCGCCGGGTCCATCGAAGAAGTCTGCGACGGAATCGAGTGCGCTGACGCCCGGTCCTCGCAGCAGGCCATTGTCGCTCTGCTGCCAATCTGCCCTCAGCTCGTTGACCGTCTCGGGGAAGTCTTCCCGGAACGTCGAGAACTGGTCTTGCACAACCGGGACGATGATCAGCACGAGGCCAACAAGTGCGGCGATCATAATGACGTAGATGATCGCGATCGCGGCGGCTCGGGGAACCTTGCGCTCCTGGATGCGGCGAACCGGACCTTCGAGCAAGGTGCCCAACAAGACCGCCATCAGGGCCGTCACCAGCAGCGATCCCATGTGGATCGCGATCCAGAAGAGGAGCAGGACCAGGAAGAGCGAGACCGGGGTCAGGCCCAGGCGCTTGTGTTCTTCACCGTTCCCCGGCAACTGCTCGGGCTCGCGGGAGCGCGTGGGGACGGAGGAACCTGTTGCCATACATGGACTCCTGGCCACCAGGACGGCGGCTGGCGGGTAATCAGGACGGAGGAACAAACCGAGAACCCGCCCCGGTAACGTTCCGGGGCCAGGATGGCCCGGAAATCACACGAGCGCGGGTTCGACAGGACGGAGCGAGCCGCGTCCTAGGAAACGGGACGGGGCTGCCAGTACCGGGCATCCAGCGGATCGGTCGGCTTGAGGCGCTCATCGCCGGGGACATCGTTCCAGACCGTCGGGAACTGGTAGACCTCGCGGCCGTTCACGATCAACCGCCGGGCGGCGCCGAACGGCTTGTGCACCGCGAAGATCTCGCGGGGCGGACGCCCAACCACTTCGGCCTGGAACCAGCCGTGCTCCGGGCAACGGCCCGCATGCAGCTCCCACCGTCGATAGGCATTGGGAGCCCCGAGATCACGAATCATCGTGTTCTCAAGCGCGCCATCGCACAGCGGGCAGCGAAGCGGCGTCTCCGCGCGAAACTTGTCCCTCATGCTCATGTGCTCACAATCTTTCGTCAGCTTCACGTCACCGGGCCAAAAACCTTGCCCGAATCGCGTTTCCATTCTACCATCCACCCGACACGCGACCATGCGCCCACCGCCAATCCCGGCGCGCTCCACCCGACCCCGACCATGGAACAGAGGTTGCGTTGGAGAGGGTCAGGACTGGCCTTCGGCCATTGATGACTGTGAAAGGTAGACCCTATGGAGACAGCGACATCCCGGGACCTCAACGAGCGTGCACGCATTATCGACATCCTCGTGAATACGTACCGGCAACTGAACACCCGCTACCGTCCGATGGACGAGGAGATGCTGCGCAAGACCGGCGCGCGCGACGTAATCAATCGCATGCGCACCGACGAGGCGCTCTTCGCCCAGGCGTTGAAGGAGCGCGTCACCGGCGTGGGCACCGCGTCGGTCGACGGTGAGGATGAGCCGGTCGTCGGCATCGAATCTGAAGATGATCCGACGGTCATGCTGATCTCGCAGTTCGGCAACGCCCGCGCGACGACGCTCACGCTGCTGAAGCAGGTTGGCGAGAACGACTGGACGACGCCGACGGACGACGGCCTGTCGATCCTCGATCATGCCCGCGAGCTCGCCGAGAGCGACCAGAATCAGCTGGCGAAGCTGGAGCGCCTGGTCGGAGGCAAGTAACCTTCCTCCATGCAACCTCCGGTTCCTGGCGCGAGCGCGCAACCATCCGGACCCGCCCCGGTGAGCCCGTGGATCGAGCACCTGGGGCGGGTTTCCTATATCCGTGGCCACATCAGCCTCTTCGCGGCCGGCAGCGTGAGCCTGCTCGCCATCGACCTGCTCTCCGGCTCCGGCCGTGTCTGGGCCGACACCGTGATCTCATTGTGGGCCGTGCTGCTCATCGCCCACAGCATCATCCTGGTGATCGCCCGGCTCCTGCGCGAGCTTCTGTCGGAAGACGAGGCCCCTTCCCGGCCCATTGCCGAGGCGACCTGGCGCCTGCCCGGTGGCTGGGAGCGGCCGCATGGTCCCGAGCAGCCGACATCACCTGACGCGCAGCCGGCAAACCCTCCTGCCGGGCATGCCGAGGCTGCGCCAACGCCTGACACCGGAACGGAGCGTGTCTCATGGGCCGAGGCCACTCGCGCGGCCTGGCTGGCGCGGCGCAAGAAGCACGCGGAACCGGAGTCGGGCCAGCAGCCTGATGCGGCGCCACCCGATCCGCCGACGAACACCAACGATCCCGACAACGACTTCACGCCACTGAAGCTCGATTGATTCCCTCCCCTGGAGCACCATGACTGCCGTCACCCGAGATTTCACTGTCGCGGTCTTCGTCGTTCACGATGACCATGTCCTGCTACATCCGCACCGAAAGCTCGGTCTGTGGCTGCCGCCGGGAGGCCATATCGAGCCGAACGAGCTTCCCGACGAGGCAGCTCTCCGCGAAGTCGAGGAAGAATCCGGCCTCGTCGTCGAGCTGGTCGGGCCGCGCGGCGTGACGGTGGACGACCCGGCCGCGCCGCTCCAGCTCGTGCGCCCGGAAGGTATCCAGCTCGAGGACATCTCGCCCGGGCACCAGCATATCGACCTGATCTATTTCGCGCGGCCGGTCGATGCGTCGCCTGGCCGGTTACCCGCGCTCATCGACGACATGCGCTGGGTCAGCGAGGGCGGCTTTTCCTCAATCGAGCTAACGGCCGAGGTCGAGACCTGGGCCCGCAAGGCGCTGCGAGCATTCCGCGCGTGACGCACGAGACGACCGTATCCGCGACGAGATGGGGCACGATCCCCGGTAAATGGGTCGACGGCGAGGGCTGGATCGGGGAATGGATGACGATCGGCGGGGAGACGTGGTTCTCGCGGATCCATCCGGACGGTGATCCGGACCTGCCGCCGATCGTGATGGTCCACGGACTGGTCGTGTCCGGCACCTACTTCAGGCCGATCGCAAGGATCATGGGCCACCGCTACCGAATCTACGTGCCGGACCTTCCGGGGTACGGCCATTCCGATTCGAGCCGGATGTGGACGATGCCGTCGCTGGTGACCCAGCTCGCGACATGGATGGACGCACACCATCTCTCCGGCGCAGTCATCGTGGCGAACTCCCTCGGCGTGCAGATGTCGACACTACTGGCGACGACGCGGCCCGATCTCGTTCGCTCCCTGATCCTGATCGGCCCGACGCGGGATCCGGACGTGTCCGGTCCGGTGCAGCTAATGCTGCGGGGTTTGAAGGATATTCCGCGTGAACGGCAATCCCTGTGGTCGATCTGGATCCCAGACCTGCTGCGCGCCGGCCTCCGCCGGTCGCTGTTCATGCTGGGGCAGCTCTTTGCCGATAACCAATTGGCGCGATTGGGCGACGTCCGCCAGCGGGTGCTGGTGGTTGGCGGAGAACGCGACCCGATCGCCCCGGCACACTGGGTCCGGGACCTGGCTTCCCGCGTTCCACGCGGTGAGGCGCTGATCGTGAGGAACGCATCGCATGCGATGAACTACAGCGATGCCGTCGAAATGGCCACCGCCATCGACCGGGCGATCGATTTGCCGATCTAGCGCCATAGCGAAGTCGATCCTTTCACAAGCCCGGAACGCCAACGAGACGAACGCCCCGTAACGCCGGAAAGGCCGGCCCTATGTGGCCGGCCTTTCCAGTGACGGATCACCGTTAGCGCAGGTAGCCCTCGGTCAGCGCGACCCAGTACGCCGCGCCCCTCGGCAGGTTGTCCTGATTGAAGACAAACTGCGGGTGGTGCACCATCGGCGTGTCGCCATTGCCGATGAAGCAATACGTGCCCTTCTTCTTCTGGAGCATGAAGGCAAAGTCTTCCGAACCAAGGAAGGTCGGGCCTGGCTCGATCACGTTCTCTTCGCCATACGCGACGCGGGCGATCTCGGCCGCCTTGCGGGTTTCCTCATCGTCGTTCGTCAGGACGGCGCCCGGCTGGCCCTCACGGATCTCGTAGGTGCAGCCATAGCCCTCGGCCTGGGTCCGGGTCAGGTCCCGGACCTTGTTCAGCACCATCTCGCGATCGGCCGCCGTCTTCGTGCGGATGGAGAGCCGCAGGATGGCCGAGTTGGCGATGACGTTCCCGGCGTTGCCGGACTGGAAGGCGCCAACCGTGACTACCGCGCTGTTATGCGGCGAAACGTTGCGCGACACGATCGTCTGCAGCGCCATCACGAGGGAGGAGCCGGCGACGACGGGGTCGATCGAGAGCTCGGGCATCGACCCGTGGCCGCCCTTACCGGTCAGCTCGATCTCCCAGTTGTCGACCGCCGCCATGACATCACCGTAGGAGAAATAGAGCTTGCCCAGCTCGAGTCCCGGCATGTTGTGCATCCCGAAGATGGCATCCACCGGGAAGCGCTCGAACAGCCCGTCCTCGATCATCGCCGGGCCGCCTTCCATGGTCTCTTCGCCGGGCTGGAAGATCAGGCGCACGGTTCCGTTGAAGTTCTTCGTCTCTGCAAGGTGCTTGCCGGCGGCCAGCAGCATGGTGGTGTGGCCGTCATGGCCGCACAGGTGGGCGATGCCTTCGGTCTCGCTCTTGTAGGCGAGATCGTTGTCTTCCTGGATGGGGAGGGCATCGAAGTCCGCCCGCAGGCCAATCGCCTTGTCGCTGTCCCCCACCTTCAGCGAGGCGACGACGCCGTGCTTGCCGACACCGGTCTCGACCTCGTACCCCCACTG
>DATGPC010000339.1:0-3245 GCA_035305265.1 Thermomicrobiales bacterium
AGGACTCGGCGGCATGGGTGGAGCCCAGCCCCTCGCCGCGATCATGGCCGGTGCCTCCATGCTCGCCATCGAGTGCCAGCAAAGCCGCATCGACATGCGCCTCCGCACCGGCTACCTTGACGTCCAGGCCCGCGACCTCGACCACGCCCTGTCGCTGCTCGACGAGGCGAAGGGGGAAGGGAAGGCAGTTTCCATCGCCCTGCTCGGGAACGCCGCCGAGATCCTGCCGGAGCTGGTGAAACGGGGTGTCCGCCCCGACGCCGTCACCGACCAGACCTCCGCCCACGATCCCGCCCATGGCTATCTGCCGGTCGGCTGGACGGTCGAGCAGTGGCGCGAGATGCAGGAGCGCGATCCCTCCACCGTCGCGAAGGAAGCGCGCCGATCCATGGCGCAGCACGTCCGGGCAATGCTCGACTTCCACGCCATGGGCATCCCGGTCGTCGATTACGGGAACAACATCCGCCAGATGGCCTTCGAGGAGGGCGTGAAGAATGCCTTCGACTTCCCCGGCTTCGTCCCGGCCTACATCCGGCCGCTCTTCTGCCGGGGCGTCGGGCCTTTCCGTTGGGTCGCCCTGTCTGGCGACCCCGAGGACATCTACAAGACCGACGCAAAGGTGAAAGAGCTCATCCCGGACGATCCGCACCTGCATACCTGGCTCGACATGGCCCGCGACCGCATCCACTTCCAGGGACTCCCGGCCCGCATCTGCTGGGTCGGCCTCGGTGACCGCGACCGTCTTGGCCTCGCCTTCAACGAGATGGTGCAATCCGGCGAGCTGAAGGCGCCGATCGTCATCGGCCGCGACCATCTCGACGCCGGCTCCGTCGCGTCCCCGAACCGCGAGACGGAGGGCATGCGCGACGGGTCAGACGCCGTCTCCGACTGGCCCCTGCTGAACGCCCTGCTCAACACGGCCTCCGGCGCGACATGGGTGTCGCTGCATCATGGCGGCGGGGTCGGGATGGGCTTCTCGCAGCACGCCGGCACGGTCATCGTCTGCGACGGCACCGATGCCGCCGCCGAGCGCATCCGCCGCGTCCTCTGGAACGACCCGGCGACAGGCGTCATGCGCCACGCCGACGCCGGTTACGAGGACGCCATCGAGTGCGCCCGCGAGCACGACCTGAACCTGCCAGGCTTGTCATCGTAGTGGTGGGCCAGGAATCTTTTTTGAGCTGACTATTCAGTTCCGTCCGAGAACGATCGAGAACGTGTCACTCTGAAGGTCAGCTATACTGAAGTTATGAGTGACACGATCAATCGTGACCGATTTGAATGTCTTTTCGCAATCGCAGCCTCGCAAATGGGCCATGTCACAACGCGGCAGGCGCGCGATTGCGGCATGGCATCGAACCTCATTGAGTATCACGTGAGGCGTGGCCGCCTGAAGCGAGTTCATCGTGGGGTGTACCGTCTCCGAGACTATCCTTCTGCTCCACGAGAGGAGGTCATGGCAGCATGGCTGGCTGCTGGTCCTCATCGCGCAGTGGTGTCGCATGAAAGCGCCCTCGACCTTTTCCAGTTAGGGGATGTGATCCCGGACGATATTCATCTGATGGTATCGCGCTCGGTGAGAAATCTGCCAAGGCTCGAAGGCGTGCGATTCCACACGACCTCAATACCGTTAACGGATGACGACGTAGTTGTTCGCGACGGGATCCGAATTACCTCTGTGGCCCGGACGATTCTGGATCTGGCGCAGAGCGGTCTTGCTCCGGACCAGATTGATCTTGCGGTCCGCCAGGCGCTCGATCGGGGATTGGTCCTGGAGGATCAACTGGAGACAGCCGCGAGTGGACGCAGCCATCGGGTCCAGCAGTTGATCCGGGACGCTACCGGGGCGGCTGCATGAAGTACGAAACAGCGACGGCGTTCCGGTCTGCCCTTGAAGCGCGACTCCTTAACCTGAGCCGGTCCGGTGGATTCTCTCTCGCAAGGCTTCGCAAGCTCGTGGTCTTTGATCGACTGATGACTCGTCTGGTTCAAATCGCTCCGGATCAATGGTTGGTAAAAGGTGGTGTAGCCCTCGACTACCGTCTGCGGGAGCAAGCGCGCACGACCATGGATCTCGATCTGGTGTGGAGAGCCGGACGAGACGAGATTGTGCGTCACATGATTGCTATGCAGTCACTACAACACGAGGATTACTTCACATTCACTGCGACAGGCGTTCCTGTCACAAACATCGACGGCGGCCTACGTGCAAGCCGCTATCGGGTGACCGCGGAGCTTGCCGGCCGCAGATTTGAAGAGGTCACCATTGATGTTGGTTTCGATTACCCGTTCTCCCTGGATCCCGACCTCTTGACCGGTCACGGCCTTTTGTCCTTTGCCGGAATATCGTCTCCCGTCGTGCCGGCGATCAAGCTGGAGCGTCATTTGGCAGAGAAACTCCATGCCTATACACGTCTTTATGAAGGGCAACGCGTAAGCACCCGTGTAAAGGACTTTGTGGATATGTTCCTGATTGGTACGATTGCCCGATTTACTGCCGGGGATGTACGTCGTGCCTTGCAGGACGTATTCGACGAGCGTCAAACGCACTCACTTCCTCATGCTATCCCTCGACCGCCGTCCACTTGGCAGGTGCCCTTTCGTACGCTCGCGGAAGAATCAGGCGCCCCGTCCGACGTGCGAGAGAGCTATCTCCTGGTTGCTCGCTTCCTAAATCCGGTTCTCGGAGGGGAAGCCGACGACGAGCTTGGGTGGAGGCCCGAAGAATGGGCCTGGGTGAGGTAAGAATGTATCAACGTTGACGACGGATCCGTTGTCACGTCGAGGCGCGTCGTGCGGAGAGACGTGAATGCTGAACAATCCGGACGTTGCTCACCTGCTTGAACACTGGCTGCCCGGCGACGAGGTGCGCTCCGTTATCCCGCTCGGCGCTGGCCTCGACAACACGGCGTTGCTCGTCAATGACGAGATCGTGGTCCGCCAGGCACGTGAGCCGGATCCGGACGCCGTTCGTCGCGAGGCCGCGTTGCTCGACCTCGTCGCCAGGCATGCCACGCTGCCCGTCCCTGAGATCGTCTTCACCGATCCGGAGAAAGGCATCCTCTCCTACCGGGCGCTTCCTGGCACGCCCCTCATCGATATCCCGGACGCGGATTCGACGGCGCTCGCCGAACCCCTCGGGACATTCCTCGCGGCGATCCACGCGATCCCTCTTGCCGACATCGAACACCTTGTGCCGCGTGATGTCGACCTTCCTGGTGAATGGCTGGATGAGGCCCGAGCCG
>DATGPC010000340.1:0-2527 GCA_035305265.1 Thermomicrobiales bacterium
GTGCAGCTCGGCGCGCTCGAGGAATGGACGATCTACAACGATAGCGACGAGTGGCACCCGTTCCATATTCACATCAACGAATTCCAGGTCGTCGCCATCAATGGCGAGCCGTATGAGGCGACGGGGTGGGAAGACACCCGACCGTTGCCGCCCCACGGCTCGATCACGATGCGTTCGCGTTTCATCGACTTCACCGGCAAGTACGTCTACCACTGCCACATCCTGGGTCACGAGGACCGGGGAATGATGGGCGTTGTCGAGGTCGTCGAGTAGACCGGATTCTGACGTTCGTTGCGTCTCGGTTGCGCCGGACAAAGGGTGCGGCGCAGGAGGAGTTATCCATCGTGCCTATCCCCATGTCCCGGCGCACCTTCGCCGCCCTGACCGGCGCTGCAACGGTCTCGTTGATGGGGCGTGATCTTGCTGCACAGGACGCGACGCCGATGGCAACGCCCGTCGCGTCACCTGGCTCCGGTGAGATTCGTGTCCGCAAGAATGCGAAGGATCTCACGGGAGAGGAGAAAAAGGCGTTTACCGACGCCATCATCGCCCTGAAGGCGAAGCCGTCGCCATGGAATCCGGATCTGAGCGCCTATGACCAGTTCGTCTTTTGGCACCGCGAGGCCTTCGAGTGTGACAACATGGCCGCGCATATGGGCCCGGCGTTCCTTCCCTGGCACCGTGCCTACCTGTGGCTCTTCGAGCAGCAGCTCCGGGAAATCGATCCCTCCGTCACCTTGCCCTACTGGGACTGGACGGTCGATCGGGAGATCGATTCCTACCTGTGGCAGGACGACTTCATGGGCGGCGACGGTGATCCGGACGACAACTACGCCGTCCACACCGGCCCCTTCCGCAAGGGCGCATGGGAGATCACGCTCTTCGACCAGACGGACGATGAGAAGTTCCCGCACCTGATCCGCAACATGGGCGTCGGCGACCTCGCGCCGGATCTCCCGACCGCTGAGCAGGTCGAGGAGGCACTCGCGATCGAGACGTACGACGTCGCCCCGTGGACCGAACAGTCGGACCACACGGCCAGCTTCCGCAACTACCTCGAAGGCTGGCGCGAGTGCGGCCCCTCGGTCTGCTCCGTCGACGGATCGACGGATTACCCGAACTGCACCGGTTCGCACGATATGCACAATCGCGTGCATCTCTGGGTGTCCGGCGAGATGATGTTCGCTCACGAGGGCGGCCATGAGGAGGTCTACGGCCCGTTCGGGACAATGGCCTGGAACTCCTCGCCGAACGATCCGGTCTTCTTTCTCCACCACGCGAATGTCGATCGGATCTGGACACAGTGGATGGAGCGGCATGGCCGGGTTTACGAGCCGGAGACCGGCGCCATGCATGGTCACAATCTGCACGACCACATGTGGCCGTTCAACGAGCTCGGCATGCACGTGACTCCCGCCATGATGCTGGACAGCCGCGATTGGGGCTTCGTCTACGACACCGACGAGGTGTAGGCGTCTCTCCGCGCCGGGTGATGGGGAGCCGCGCTGGTACCATGTCCGGAGCAAGGACAATTCCGCGCTCCGGCATGACGCCGGGCGACGTGCAGAAAGGGCCATACACATGCACACCCCGTTCACCCGGCGTGGCGCGATCGGCGTGACGGCGGCGGCGCTGGCCGCCTTGACCGGCGCCGCTTCCGTTCACGCGCAGGACGCTTCTCCCGCCGCGTCACCGGCCGCTGGCGTAAGGATGGATGCCATCGCTGGCGGTGGCGTGCTGAGCCAGCTCGGCGTCGAGGTCCCGTTTTCGATGATGTTCTTCGCTGCACCGGGCGTTGACGGGGGAGGGGGCGGAACGTTCCGTCTCGTCGATCCGACCATCGAGAGCGCCCCGTTGACGATCGAAGGCACGGGCGTCATCAGCTACGAGCAGCTTTCCGAGGCCGCCACGCATGGTCGCCGCATCGTGGGCTGGTCGACGATCAACGGCTCCGGGAACTACCCCTTCATGCTGCAGGTCGAGGATCTCGGCGAGCCCGGTTCCGGTGAGGACGTCTTCAACCTTGTGCTGGGCGAGGCGGCCATCCCGTTCCTTGGCGGCGAGGACAAGTCTGGCTGCGATTGCGGCGGGTTCGGCTACAGCTTGCGCAGCAACGTCATGGCCGGCGACATCACCTTGCTGGTGCCCTGAGTCCGCCCACGCAGCGGCTCCCGGAGATCGCACGGAGCAGGGAGCCGCGCGTCATCAGGACCGGCGTCTACGCTCGGACGGCGATCTCGGCGGGCTCTCCTGCAACAGCATTCGCGATAGAGAGACTGTCCTCGTACACGTGGTAACGGGAGATCTTGCCATCGATGACCGAAAGACGCAGGGCGAACGGCGAGCTGAATTTCACGCCGTTCGAACGCAGGCGCTGGGAGACTTGCCCCATCAGCACCGCTTCATCCTCTTCGACCAGGACGAGGGAGAGCGAGACGGCTCGTTCCTCCGGCACGAAGGCCGCCGACATCGTCGCGAAGAAGTCTTCCATATCGGCGGCGGTGCGTCGTGGGCGAATCCACGGAAC
>DATGPC010000341.1:0-21914 GCA_035305265.1 Thermomicrobiales bacterium
TGCCAGAACGTCCTCACGTCATCCCGGAACTTGTCGTTCCACTCCGACCAGAGCGTGGGGAAGTTGCCGACCTGATACCCGTCTGGCCCGATGTCCCACGGTTCCGCGATGAGCTTCACCTGGGAGAGGACGGGATCCTGATGGATGGCATCGAAGAACCCGCCTGTCGGGTCGAACTCAGGATTCTCCCGACCAAGCGTCACAGCCAGGTCGAACCGGAATCCATCGACATGCATCTCCGTCACCCAGTACCGCAGGCTGTCGAGGATCATCGTCATCACCTGCGGATGACTGGCGTTGACCGTATTCCCGGTGCCGGTGAAGTCCTCATACAGGGATGGATCGTCCTGGACGAGCCGATAGTAGCTCCGGTTATCGATGCCCTTGAATGAGAGCGTCGGGCCGAGGTGGTTGCCCTCGCAGGTGTGGTTGTAAACCACGTCCAGGATCACTTCGATCCCTTCAGCGTGAAGGGCCTTGACCATCTCACGAAACTCGTTGACCTCGGCGCCGGGTGTCTTGTCCGCCGCATACCGGGCCGCTGGCGAGAAGAAGTTGAGGGTGCTGTAGCCCCAATAATTCTTCAGGCCCTGCTCCGTCAGGAACCGGTCGTCAACGAACGCGTGGATGGGCAACAGCTCGACTGCCGTCACGCCCAGGTTCTTGAGGTGCGAGATCGCCGCCGGATGCGCGAGCCCCTTGTAGGTCCCCCGGATGTCCGCCGGTATGTCCGGATGCTGCTGCGTGAACCCCTTGACATGGACCTCGTACAGCACCGAGTCATACCAGGAGGTGCGAAGCAGTTCGTCGCCCTCCCAGTCGAAGCTGTTGTCGAGGACGATCCCCCTCGGCATCGATGCGTCGTTCGGAAGGTCACTCATCTCCCGGCCATCCGGCTCGTCCGTCATGGCGTAGGCGAACAGTGAGTCGTCCCATTCGACATCGCCATCGATCGCCTTGGCGTATGGGTCGAGCAGGACCTTGTGCGGATTGAATCGCAACCCGGCGTCAGGTTCCCACGCTCCATGAGCCCGGACACTGTAGCGGGTCCCCGGCTGAACGCCGGGAACATACCCGTGCCAGATGCCGTAGGTCAGCTCGGGAAGCTCGATTGCGCGATATGGCTCATCTGCCCCTTCTTCGTAGAGGCAGATGTCGATTCCTGTCGCATCGGCAGAGTACACCGCGAAATTCGTCCCCTCGCCATCCCAGGTGGCGCCGAGGGGACGTGGACTTCCGGGCCGAATTCTGGGCTCGGCCGGATGATTTGTCATGAGTTGATGGTCTCCGTCGTAACCTGACGCGTCCCGATCAAATTGTCGGGCCCGTACGCGTGAGGAAGAGCGTCAGGCGCTCTTTTCTTCTGGCTGGTTTTCGCTGTTCGGGACGAACTCGTCCAGCAGCTGGACCTGGATCAGCTCGAAGCTGTCGCCGGGATTCGGGTGGTGTTGTTTGACAACTTCGGCTGCTTCGGCCGCGGTCTCGACGTCGACGATTTCGGTAAACTCGTTGTTATCGACGATATAGCGGATTTCGTATCTCATGTTCGTGTGGTCCTTTTTCGCTCAGGCTCGAGAATGTCCGGCGACCTGGACGGCCGTCGCTCCCGTGGAGTGAGGTATCGCACCAGTGGTGCCTCCGACAATTTCCTCGAGCTGATCCTGCGCCGCGTGCAAGTCGTCGGCCGCGGCGACGAAGTTCGTGACGAGATTCGACATGTTCGAGAAGTTGAATGTCCTCAACGATTCCCGAGCCTCGTCGAATGTGTGGCTGGTCGTATCTGTGGCCGCGACGATGCGTTGATGAATAGCTGCGAATCGATCAGGGACGCCGTTCTCGTCCCCAAAGCTGACAATTTGCTCGGTCAGCGCCTCGATGCGATTCCCGCTGATCGTCAGGTCAAGAATGTCGCGACTCCGTCCTTCGACCATCACCACGACATCGTCTACTTCGACGACCAGTCGGTCAAGGCGCGGGGCAACGAACTCATAATACGCGTTTTCCTCTTCTGTCAGGCCCACGGCCGTTTCTACCGTGCCGATGCCGAGGTCGTTTGCAGTGGAGATGATGACGCCAATCGAGCCAAGGAGCACGAGGATGGAAATGACGATGAACGGGGCCGAATGTCGGTTGGGACGTGACGATTCTCGGGACATTGTGGAAGCTACACCGTAGACGAGCCTCGACGTTGAGGCGCGGGCAACGACCGGCCGCTCCCCGGCACTGATCTGGCGGTAGCGGTCCCAGCCCGGGCCACGTGGCCCGATCAACCTGATTTTACTTGCAGATGAAAACGACGTCGCGGAGTCGATCGCGACCTTGCGAAGGGAAAGGACGATTGCAGGTGGTGCAGGATGGAACATTGCCTCTCGAGGCGCCAAGTAATGTCCTGATCGAGGACGTCCAGCCAGTCATCGATTGCGGCCGGTACGCTGTCAAGCGCGAGGTCGGGGATACGGTGGAGGTTAGCGCGGACATTTTCCGTGAGGGTCATGACCTGATTGCTGCCGTCGTCCAGTACCGACAGAACGGCGAGCAGGAGTGGACCGAGGCTCCCATGCAAAAAGGCGACAACGATCGCTGGTTTGGGGAGTTCACAGTCGATATCGTCGGTCCCGCAGAGTTTCGCGTCTTCGCATACCCGGATCACTTCGAGTCCTGGCGCGACGAGCTGGCGAAGAAGGTCGGTGCCGGCCTGGATGTGACCTCCGAGCTGCTGGAGGGATACATCAAGGTCGAGGAAACGTTCGATCGGGCTTCGGAGGAGGACCGGGCTGCGATGCAGTCGCTGCTTGACAAGGCCCGCAGCGCAACTGACCAGGCGGCGTCCGCAGAGATCATGCTGTCGCCGGAACTCCAGGAACTGGTCCGGACGAACGCGAACCGGGAGCACGCAGCCACGCAGGAAAAGCCCTTCCCGATCTACGTGGATCGCGTCGCGGCCCGTTTCGCCGCCTGGTATGAGCTGTTTCCCCGTTCAGCCGGAACGGAAGAGGGGAAGAGCGGGACGTTCCGGGACGTCATCAACCAGCTTCCGCGGATCGAGCAGATGGGCTTCGATGTGCTCTATTTCACGCCGATCCATCCGATCGGCACGACCAAGCGCAAGGGCAAGAACAATACGCTGGTCGCGCAACCGGGTGACCCCGGCGTGCCCTACGCGATCGGGAGCCCGGACGGCGGGCACGATGCCATCGAGCCGGGTCTCGGCACATTCGACGATTTCGACGCGCTGGTCGAAGAGGCGGAGAAGCATGGTCTCGAGATCGCGCTCGATCTCGCGCTTCAGGCGTCACCTGATCATCCGTGGGTGAAGGAGCATCCCGAGTGGTTCTTCATTCGCCCCGACGGCTCGATCAAGTACGCGGAGAACCCGCCGAAGAAATACGAAGACATCTACCCGCTCAACTTCAACAATACGGACTGGCAAGGGCTCTGGAACGAGGTTTATCGCATCGTGATGGTGTGGGTGAATCACGGCGTCAAGACGTTCCGCGTCGACAATCCCCATACCAAGCCGACCGCCTTCTGGGAATGGCTCATCGCCCGGGTGCACGAGACGAATCCGGAGGTGATCTTCCTTTCGGAGGCGTTCACGCGTCCCAAAGTGATGAAGTCACTGGCCAAGGCGGGGTTCGCGCAGAGCTACACGTACTTCACGTGGCGCAACTTCAAGCATGAGCTGGTGGAGTACGCAACCGAGCTCACGCAAACCGAGATGAAAGACTTCTTCCGGGCGAATTTCTTCACCAATACGCACGATATCCTGCCGACCATCCTCCAGCAGGGCGGGCGCCCGGCGTTCAAGTTCCGGGTTGTGCTCGCCGCGACGCTTTCGAGCGTCTACGGCATCTACAGCGGCTACGAACTGTGTGAGAACACGCCCGTTCCCGGCAAGGAGGAATACCTCAACTCGGAGAAATACGAGTACAAGGTGTGGGACTGGGACCGTGAAGGAAATATCGCGGACTACATCGCGAGGCTCAACGCCATCCGGCGGGCGCATCCGGCACTGCAGGAGTACGACAACCTGCGGTTCTTCGAAGTGCAGAACGAGAACATCATTGGCTACGTGAAGGCGACTCCAGATAACAGCGACATCATCCTTGTCCTGGTGAACCTCAATCCGTACGAGGCGCAGGAGGCGTGGTTCGACATTCCGACCGGCGATCTTGGCATCCACCACGAGCAGCAGTACATCGCGGTGGACTTGTTGAACGACGAGACACGAAGTTGGACCGGCGCGTGGCAACATATCCGGCTCGATCCCCAGATCAACCCGGCCGCGATCTTCCATATCCAGCCGTGGCAGCACGTGGATGTGGTCGACCTGGTCCTGTGAGGTTGTTGAACGGGAATCCGTGTAAATCAACGGAACGACGATTATTCTGATGAGGATATCGTCGATGGTGCGGTGCCTGACCCGGGGCGCCGCACCGCCCGGCGTACCCATTCGATCCGGTCGTCACGGGGGCGGCCGAAACATCGCCCGGAAGGCTAACCAAGAGGAAGTGGGGGAGCTGCATGCAGGACCGCGATGATATGTGGTTCAAAGACGCGGTTTTCTATCAAGCGCCCGTCAAGTCGTTCTACGATGCGAATGGGGACGGAATCGGCGACTTCGTCGGGATGACGGAGAAGCTGGACTACATCAAGGACCTGGGCGCGGACTGCATCTGGTTGATGCCGTTCTATCCGAGCCCGTACCAGGACGACGGTTACGATATCGCCGATTTCATGTCGGTTCACCCCGATTACGGCACGATCAACGACTTCATCCGGTTTATGGAGGTCGCCCACGAAAAGGGGCTGCGCGTCATCGCCGACCTCGTCATGAATCACACATCCGATCAGCATCCCTGGTTCCAGGCCGCCCGGCAGGATCCGGAATCGCCCTATCGCGATTACTACGTCTGGACCGACGATCCAACGATGTACAGCGAGGCCCGGATCATCTTCACGGATACGGAGACCTCAAACTGGACGTACGATCCGGTTGCGGGCCAGCATTTTTGGCATCGCTTCTTCAGCCACCAGCCGGACCTGAACTACGACAATCCGGCGGTCCATGAAGAGATGCTCGATGTCGTCCGTTTCTGGATGGGGCATGGCCTGGACGGCTTCCGCTGCGACGCGGTGCCGTACCTGTACGAGCGCGAGGGAACGAACTGCGAGAACCTGCCCGAGACGCATGCGTTCCTGCGCAAGCTGCGCCGGATGGTCGATACGGAGTTCCCCGGGGCGATCCTCCTGGCCGAGGCCAACCAGTGGCCGTCGGACGTCGTGGAGTATTTCGGCACCGATGAGGAACCTGAGTTCCAGATGGCGTTCCACTTCCCGCTGATGCCGCGCATGTTCATGGCGATGCGTCAGGAGAGCCGCACGCCCATCGTCGAGATCATGGAGTCCACGCCGGAGATCTCCGACAAGAACCAGTGGGCCATCTTCCTGCGGAACCACGACGAGCTGACGCTCGAGATGGTGACCGATGCCGAGCGCGACTACATGTACTTCGAGTACGCCAAAGACCCCCGCATGAAGATCAACGTCGGCATTCGGCGGCGGCTCGCGCCGCTCCTGGAGAACGGCCGGCGGCAGATCGAAATGCTCAATTCACTCCTGTTCTCCATGCCAGGGTCACCGTTCCTCTATTACGGTGACGAGATCGGGATGGGCGACAACATTTACCTGGGTGATCGGAACGGTGTCCGCACGCCCATGCAGTGGTCACCGGACCGCAACGCTGGCTTTAGCAAGGCCGACTGGGCGCGACTGTATTCACCGGTGATCATGGATCCGGTGTATGGCTACATGAGCGTCAATGTGGAGGCCCAAACCCGGGTTGCGACCTCCCTGTTGAACTGGATGAAGCGGATGATCGCTGTTCGCAAGCGCTACAAGGCGCTGGGCAGGGGCTCGATCCGATTCTTGCACCCGGAGAACCAGAAGGTCCTGGTGTACGTACGCGAGTATGAGGATGAAACGATCCTCTGCGTGGTGAACCTGAGCCGATTCGTGCAGGCGGCGGAGATCGATCTGTCCGAATGGGACGGCTGGCAGCCCGTGGAGCTGATCGGCGAGATTCGCTTCCCGCATATTGGCCACCTTCCGTACTTCCTGACCTTCGGGCCGCACTCGTTCTACTGGTTCCGGCTCGAGCGGCCCTCGTAGCGGTTGACGGCCATATGCGGAGAGATTCATGACGCCAGAAGAGAATCGCGCGAACACATTGGTCCAGCAGGCAATCGGCTCGATTACCCGGCAACGGTGGTTCGGTGACAAGGCCCGCGCGGTAACGTCCGCCGCGGTCGATATCGCCGAGACTGTCGAGGTTGGCGACAAGCAGGTGCTGCTGGCGGTCGTGCGGTTCTCTTTCGAGTGGGGTGCGGACGCCTTGTACTTCGTGCCCCTACCGATTGATGGGGCTCCGGAAGCCGACGTCCTGACGAGTGACGCCTTCCTGCGATGGTTCGTCGAGGGATTTGCTGAGGAGCGAATCATCGGGAAGGGTGCGTCATGGCGATGGCGGGAGATTGGAGATGGCCTGCCAGGCGGCGGGATCGTCGACTTCTCGCGCGCGCGGGCGATCTCCGGGGAACAGAGCAACACGTCGATCGTCTTCGATGGGGCGTACATCGGGAAGATGTTTCGCCGCGTCCAGCCAGGGTTGAACCCGGATCTCGAGATCGGGGAGTTCCTCTCATCCGGTAACCGGTACGCTCATGCACCAAAGCTTTATGGCGTCGTGGAGGTCGATCACGACGAGGGACCGATCGCCATTGCCGCGATGCAGGAGTTCGTTGCCAACCGGGGCGATGGATGGACCTGGTTGCTGGGCCAGATGCGAGCGGCTGGCGCAGCGTCCCTTGACGCGTTAGTCGAGCCGGTCCGGTTGCTCGCGCGGCGGACAGGTGAACTGCATCTGGCGTTGGCATCGGATCCGGACGATCCATCGTTCGCGCCGGAGCCGTTCGATTCCATCGATGCCCAGGCGCTTATCGATCGTGTACGAACTGAAATCAACGAGTCGGTCGAGGGCCTTGTCCAGCACATCCCTGCGGAAGAGGTCGAAGCCATTCACAAGCGGATGGGCGACCTGATGGGCCATGCTTGGTCGATGGTTGGGACCCGGAAGATCCGCGTGCATGGCGATTACCACCTCGGTCAGACGTTGCGAACCATGGACGACGACTTCGTGCTCATCGACTTCGAGGGCGAGCCGTCGCGAACGATGGAGCAGCGACGGATGAAGATGCCCGCGCTGAAGGACGTCGCCGGCATGGTGCGGTCTCTGGATTACGCGGCTGCCACGGTGCTTCAGGACGAAGGGGATCCGGATCGGCGTCGGCAGGTGGCTGATTGGCTGGAAGCAGCCGTCCAGGGATACATCGATGAGTATCGGCAGACAGTTGCCATCGCACCTGTAGAGATCGCACCGGCCGACGATAGGTTGTTCAACGACGTCATGGATCTGATGATTGCCGAGAAAGCGCTCTACGAGGTGCGCTACGAGCTGAACAACCGGCCCGCCTGGCTGCCGATCCCGCTCAACGCCTTGCGCCGGCTTGCAGGCCTGGATACCGGCGCGGAGATCGACTGAACCATGCTGCAGGGTGCATCATAGAGCCAGCGATTCGACCAGTCCGGCCGGGAACCTGACATGTTGACCAGTATCGTGCTCGATGCACTCCTCATTCTTATCATCCTGATGATGGTCCCACTGGGGTTCCTGCGGGGTGGCCTGCGCGAAGTCTCTACTTCGGCGGCGCTGCTGCTTGGCATCCTCATGGCCGGCCAGTGGGCCGGTCGTTGGGCGGATTCCCTCGTCAATGCGTTCGACATGGGTCGGGACACGGCGGAGTTCGCAGTGTCCATTGCGATCGTGGTCGTGATCACCGGTATCGTCGGCTATGGCGGCAGTGCGGCGTTTACATGGCGACCGGGCCCCGGCGGACGAATGTATGGCGCGTTCCTCGCGCTCATGAACGCTGTCGTCTTCATCGGATTCCTCATCAACTCGTACATCGCCGCGATTTTCGAGGGTGAGGTTCCCGAAACGATCGAGCGCTCGTTTGTCGCCCGTGCGGTTTCGGTGGGCTTCGAGTGGGTGCTGCTCATCGGTACGGCCGGGATTCTCGTGGCGACGATCTTCGGGATGTTCGTGCGTGAGCGAGGCGATGACGACAGCTTCGAGACACCGGCGCCCAAACCGGAAGATCTCTACCGCGTGAGGTACGAGGAGCCCCGGCCGCGCGTGCGCCCGCTGAACGACGCGGAATCGACCCAGGAGATGCCCGCCGCGCCGGCCAAACCTGTCCGAATCCGAGAGGTCCGGCACTGGGAGGATGAGCCGTCGGAGCCTGCGCCAGAGACGCGATACGGAAGCGGGTGGCGACAAACATGGCCGGAAGACCAGCAGCGCACCTTTCCAACGAGCGCGCGACAGTCACAGCCGCCTGCGAGTCGTGCAGCTTCGGGCGGGCGCCGCGACGGGGCAGGAAGCTCCCAGAAAGACGTGCTGCGGAACTGGATGAACACGGATCGCGGCAAGCAAGGCGGCGAGAAGTAGCGTCAGGTCTTCGGGACGCGAGATATTGCGAGCCGTGACGACGTCCCGGCCGACTCCGTCCATGCCGGAAGTTCGATCCCGTCATTGCCGAACGTGAACCTCGCGATGTCTTGTGGATAGGTTCGGGTGATAGCGACGGTGGGGCTCGTATTTTCTTCGGCCGCGTCGCTGTCGTAGTTGATCGCGATCGCCCTTGCCGTTTTCCATGACTGGACGTGTCCCGGCGCTGGGTCGGGCATGACGATGAGCGGCGCGTCCACCGGACCCAGCGCCTCGAGAGACGCCGCGTCTGGCACAAAAACCACTTCGCCGGATGGGTGAGTCAGCCGCGCCGACCAAGGTGTCGAGGAGCTTTCTTGACCGATCAGCCATTCGCCCCTGTGCCCAACAGTGCAACGAAGCGTCATTTCGCCCCCGAGATCGATGCTGGCAGCGTCGGAGATCACGGTTGCCGGCATGGCCAGGGAGGGGGGTATGGCGGATCTGTGCACCGCAACTGCGTGCTCGATCGACCATCGCGATTTCAGGTCGAATGCCCGACGTTCCAATACCGGTTTGGTGCCGACGATGACGTCGATACGCTGCCGGAAGAGCGTCATGATCGAGGGGATGCGTTCGATCAGTCGGTCATCAGGGTCTCCGAGGAATACCAGTGCACGCGCCTTGCCGGAATCGATCAGCACGAGCTGGGCTCCCCGATGCCCTACGATCGCGATTGATGGCCTGCTCTCGGAGGCGACGATCGGGAACGTTGCGCCCCAAACCGCGCCCAGCACGAGACCGCTCGCCACGCTGGAGAAGGCGGCTCGTCTGCTCAGGCGCGGTTGCTCGTTCATCGCGAACGTGGGATCGGGGTTGTCGCGCCCGTAAGGAAGCGGGCGGCATCGACACGAACGTCCGGATGCATCGCTTGCCGAATTTCGTCGGCGAGGGCTCGGGCTTCCTCGATCGATTCAAGCAAGGCGTAGTGTCCGGGGCCCGCCCCTGTCAACGCGACGCTCGGCGCGCCCGCACGTTTCATGGTGACGGCAACCTCTGCCAGCGAAGGATCGAGCTCGTATAAGGACCGGGTGAACGCGTTCCGGAGGACATCCGGTGTGGGCATCTCACCTCGCATGACGGATTGGGCGACTGTCTCCGCCATGGCGCCGTCCGAGAAGTCGCCGGGCCGGAGTGCGCCATACAGCGCCGCTGTCTTCGCCGCTATGCCAATTGGGGGGGTGACGATGACCACGGCGGCATCGACCGGTGGTAGGGGCTGCAAATCTGTACCCGTGCCCGAGGCGAGCGCGCAGGGGGCGACGAGAAAGAAGGGCACATCGGACCCGAGACGGGAGGCGAGCGACTGGAGCGTTGTCGCTGGAAGCTCCGTCTCGAACATGGCGTCCAGCGCCAGGAGGGTTCCTGCGGCGTTGGCGCTCGCGCCGCCCAGCCCGCCCGGCGAGGGGATTCGCTTCTGCACCTCGATGTCGAGGCCGAACCGGATCCCTGTCGCCTCGGCGTACACGTCTGCCGCCCGCGCGATGATATTGTCCTCCGTCCGGACATCAGGCACGCCAGAGACACGGATGCCGTCGCTGCTGGGTCGTTGGGTGATCCGAAGTGTGTCGGAAAGATCGATTGCGGCCATGACGGTTCGTATCTCGTGGTAGCCGTCCTCCCGCTTGCCGAGGATCTCCAGCCCCAGGTTGATCTTTGCGGGAGTATTGACGGTGATCGAGGACTCAGGCGTCATGCTGGAAGCGCTCCGGCAATCGTCAACCATTCATCCACCGAGAATGTCTGTGGGCGTCTCATGCCGTCGATCCCGACCGAGGAAAGCAGGGCGTCGACCTCCTGCTTGGGCAAACCAAGACCCTGCGAGAGGCCGTTGCTCAACGTCTTGCGCTTTCGCTGGAACGCCATGGTCGCGAGCTCGAACATCCGGTCGCGTTGTTCCGGAGTTCCCGGGAGCTCGGGGCGTGAGTCCAACACCACGACCGCGGAGTCGACCTTAGGCGGTGGGAGGAAGACGTCCGGAGGCACGACCAGCTCGATGCGCGCATCCGCATACAGGCCCGTCGCCAATCCAAGCAGGGACATTTCCCCTGGTGTGGCTGTCATCCGCTCTGCGACTTCCTTTTGCACCATCACTGTCATCCGGGTCGGCGGCGTCTGAGCCTCCATGAACGACCGGACGATGACCGTCGCGACGCTGTACGGAAGGTTGGCGACGACCTGGTAGGGCTCGTCGTTGGTGAGCTCCTTGATATCGAGATGACGTGCGTCCTGCTCGACGAGTGAGAAGCGGTCGATCTGTCCCAGTTCCGTCCGGAGCAGTGCTGCGAGCTCGCGGTCCAGCTCGACACCGATCACACGAGCGCCGGCGGTGAGAAGCTGGCGTGTGAGGATGCCCATGCCGGGGCCGATCTCGATCACCAAATCTCCCGGCTGGACGCCGGAGATGGCGACGATCTCCTCGACGACCTCGGTGGAGGTGAGGAAGTTCTGACCCATGGAACGGGTAGGCTTGATGCGGTTCTTGCGGAGGGTCGCGGCCCATTCCGCCGAGGTACGTTGCAGGTTCGTCATGATGAAGGCCCGATCCAGTTCAGCGCGGAGAGAACAATCGAATAGGTGATGGGAACGGAGCCCCACATCTCTCCGTCAAGATCGATGGGGGCGAGATCACATGGGTCGACAGCCACTGTCCGGGCTCTCCAGCGCGTGAGCGCGGGATGCCCGAGGAGCGTGCCGTCGCGGAGTGACGACAGGTTTCGGCCGAGGTCGAGCAGGTTGGCGTTACGCACGGCGACGAGCTCGAGCAGGCCATCCGTCGCACTGGCTTCCGGCGCGACATAGAGTCCACCTCCAAACGCCCGGCCATTACACATGGCGAGCAAGAGGACATCGTCCAGCACCACACTCGGCCCTCCATCGATACTTACCGGGACCGATCGCGGTCGCTCGGTGAGGAAAGCTTTGACCGCGCCGAGAATGTAGGACGAGGTGCCGATTTGGCGTGGCAGTTTTCCGGCGACGCGGGCCGCTTCCGCGCTCAGGCCAACGTTCGAGACGTTGATGAAGTATCGGCTTGCGCCACCCTGTCCTGTCGCCCGGCCCACGTCGACCTGTACCGTCCGCGACCAATCGATCCGGGTGGTGCCGAGGCTCTTCAGTGAGAACGAGGGGAGCGTCCGTGCCGTGTCGCGCCCTCGTCCGGATGGAAAGAAGGCCACTGGAGTCCGAGGGCGGGAAGAATCGAGCACGCCATTGACGACGCCGTTCAGTGTTCCATCGCCACCGATCGTCGCGACGACGTCGACCTCCTCGACGAGCCGGGAAACGCTGTTCTCGAGTCGACTGCCTCGCTCCACTGTCACGAAGATCGGCGTATTGCCGCTTCCGAAAATGGCCGCGTTGGTCATCCGGTAGAGCTGCTGGCCCCGTCTTACGCCGGATCGGGGATTGAACACGACACCGATGCGCATCTCGTCCTCACATGGCGCGACGGGATCGGTGGAGCCCCGGCGCATCGCCCAAATGTTTCTCTCCACCGGGCATCATACAATCCCAGTGGACATCCTGACCGGCGTTGTGTCGGTCTTCGCCATGAGTTAGAGGACAAGAGGCCATGCACCTGTACCGAACCGCCGACGAGTCTCGCGATGCCGGCATTGCGTATCACCTGACGCCGGAGCCTGTCTGGGAGGCGCAGCGTGCCGCCGGGACCTACATACCCGAGCCCTTCGAGCAGGACGGATTCATTCACGCGACCAACGGGCTCGATACCCTTCTTTGGGTTGCCAATGAGTTCTACACCTCCGATACGCGGCCGTACCGGGTGCTGGTGCTCGACGTCAACAAGCTCTCGTCGCCGATGCGATATGACGATGAAGAGCAGAAATTCCCACATATCTACGGGCCTTTGAACACCGATGCGGTCACCGGCGAGTTGCTCGTCCAGCGGGATGCGGATGGACGTTTTACCGGGTTCGGGGAGTCCTGATTCGACGAGAGATCCCTTGCTCCCGTCAATGACGTGGAGCGCCCGGTGGGTTACAATCGACTCGGCTCGGGTATACCGCCGTATAACATCGGCAGCCCGACTTGGAGAGAACTTTGACCGCTCCGCGGCGCCGGCAGGCTGGTGTCGGCCGCGTTGAGCAGAGAAACCGGTATCACGTACGCGGAGCCACAGGGATGGCGGCTGCGTGTACATGCGAAACGGGCAGGGGAGTGGGGATCGACCGGTACCCGGAACAAATACCCCCATTAGTACCAGGGCACATGCGACAGGGCACGACATGCCGGTCGCGCTGGTGCTGCTCGTTCGCTTGAAGGCGAAATCGTGGCATTTGAATTAGGTCTTGGGCACGGTCGTCGCGCGTTTCCGCGCCTCAACTTCCGATGGCTGGGATGGCTCAGCATGACGTTGGAGCAAATCGACGAAGCGACTTCGGAGTTCATCTGGCGTCGCGGGCGGGATATGATTTCCCTTTCCCGCGCCGGTGAATCCTGGCAGGTCTCGTACCAGACGAGCGGCAAGCTCCTCGGGCCGCGTCAATGTGTCTATCGGGCGACCCACAAGACGGCCAAGTTCGCCGCGTGGGACGTGATGGCGCGGGTGATCAACGCCTCCCACGATGAAGACGCCGGCCTCCAGGTGGCGCTCCGGGCGGCGCAGTGGATGCGTCGCTTCGACGAGGCCAATGCCTGAGCTTCCCGAGGTCGAGACAGCGCGCCGGCTGACTGACACGCATCTGCGCGGGCGAACCGTCGCCCACGTTGACCTTCGTCTTCCCAAGGTACTCCGGGATTCGCCGCTTCCTGACCCGAACGTGCTGGTTGGCGCGACGGTTGAGGGAGCCCGGCGGCGAGCGAAGGTCATGGCCATCGACTTCTCCAACGGCGTCAGCCTGATGGTTCATTTCAAGCTCGCCGGGCAGTGGGCGATCCTCTTGCCCGATGGCCAGCGGTTCGTCGCGGGTCATCCCGTGCCCAAGCCGGGTGGCGAGTATCCCCACAAGTCCACGCATGCCGATATCATTTTTGAAGATGGCACCATCGTGTACTACTCGGATATCCGGCAGTTCGGATGGTGGCGCTTGATGCCAACGGCTGACGTCGAGGCGTCGTTCGAGGCGTTCGGGTTCGGTCCGGAAGGCGTCGGCACTCCGCTGGATCCAAAGCCCCTGATCGCGACAATGGCGAGACGAGGCATCCCGATCAAGACGCTCCTGCTGGACCAGTCGTTCATCGCCGGTCTCGGCAATATCTATGTGGACGAGGTGCTTTTCCGCGCGCGGGTGCATCCCGCGACGCCGGCGAATGCCGTCTCGAGGGAGAAGGCCAAAACCATCATCGCGGAGATTCCGTGGGTGCTGGAACAGGGCATTGCCCAGGGCGGCGTCAAGATCGTTCATAGCATCGCGTACCCGATCGACGGATTCCCGGCGATCCATGGCCGGGAGGGAGAGCCGTGTGTCCGGTGCGGGTCGACGATCGTGAAGACGAAGGTTGGGGCGAGAGGGACGTACTATTGCCCGAGATGCCAGAAGCTCCCACGAAAACGAACAACAGCTATGAAAGAGCCGGCCACGATGTCGTGACCGGCTCTTTGATGTTGGGATAAGTGCGGTGACTCCTACGGTCGGAAGTCGCTTTCCGGCGTGACGGAGCGGACGAACTCGGCGATGACCTGCGCGGCGGACTCAAGGTCAGCCAGGCTGACGATCTCGCTCGGGCTATGCATATACCGGTTCGGGATCGAGACGAGCCCGACGGCAATGTTCGCGCCGGAGCGGATAATGTTGTCTGCGTCAGTGCCGGTCCGCAGGCCGTTTGCCTGCACCGGGGTGCGGATATCCAGGCGCTTGCCGGCGTCCAGCAGTGCGGAGAACACGCGCGGATTGACCGAGGAGCCACGACCGAGGACGGGACCGCCACCCAGCGAAATGTCCCCGTCGCTCTTCTTCCCGGCGCCAGGGTAGTCGGTTGCGTGCGTAACGTCGATGGCGATAGCGACCTGTGGCCGGATGTGCCAGGAAAGGGTCGTTGCACCCACCAGCCCGATCTCTTCCTCGGTTGCGGCGACGCCCACGACATTCACCTGCGGCCGATCTTCCGCGAGGATCTGGACGGCACGAAGCGCGACATAGGCACCGGTACGGTTGTCCATGGATCGGGACGCCCAGAGGTCGTCGGTCAGCTCGACCGGCTCCGCATCGATGACGGCGGGGTCACCGATGCTGACCTTGGTCAGGGCGTCGTCCTTGTCCTTCGCTCCGATGTCGATCCAGAGATCCTTCAGCTTCGTAGGCTTCTCGCGGTCCTTGGATTCCAGCAGGTGGGCTGCCTTCTTCCCGATCACGCCGATCACGTCACCGTTCGGCCCGGCGATGCGGATGCGCTGACCGACGACGACCTGTTCGTCCCAGCCACCGATCCGGTCGAACCATATGAACCCGTTTTCGTCGACGTGCGTGATGATGAACCCAATCTCGTCGATATGGCCCTCGATAACGACCGTGTAGTCGGTATCTCCCGTGCCCTTGACGTAGGCGTATGAGTTGCCGAGGTTGTCGCGATCAACGCTGTCGGCGAACGTCTCGGCATGGTTACGCCAAACGTGGGCCGGGGCCTGTTCGAACCCGGACGGGCCGGGTGTCGTGATGAGTTCCCGGAAGAATGCCTTGTTCGTCTCGTCCATATATTTCTGCCTCTGAATATCTACGATGTCCATGAGCGGAACCACGGATCAGGTTACCATCTTGACATCGCCGACGCCTGTGGCGTACTGTGCAACACAATCGAATACGATCAAACAGCGACGAACGGAACGAGTACACGCCACAAGGTGGACCGCAGCGAGCCAGGGAGGGTGAAAGCCTGGCGCGAAGCCGGCGGGGAATGGATCCGGGAGCTGCGCCCCGAAACGCGCGAGCGGAGTAGACGGCGCCGGTGTCTCCACCGTTACCTGGAGCCTCGTATCGACTGCGGCGACGCAGTCCGTACGACAGAGTGGGCAGCGCATCGGCGCTGTCAACGAGGGTGGCACCGCGGTCGGCTTCAAGCCTCCGTCCCTTTTTTGGGATGGGGGTTTTTTTGTTGTCCCGGTGCGGACACGCGCGAAAGGCGAGAACATGGACGAGGCAGTGGCGACGATGACGCGGAATATGGCGGTCGGCATCACACCGACGATGGATGAGGTTCGCGATATTGCGCGGCGAAGTGGTACAGCCCAACGCACCATTCCGGTGTATCGGGAAGTGTTGGCGGATATGGAGACGCCGGTCTCCGTCTATCTCAAGCTGACCAATGGCACGCGGACTCCCGGGTTCTTGCTGGAGTCCATCGAGGGCGGGACGCGCATCGCCCGCTATTCGTTCATTGGCGCGAATGTGGCCGGCACGGTGTCGCTCGATGATGGCGTGCTCCATGTCCAGGGCGATCTCCCCGAGGCGCCGGCCGAATATTCCGACCCGCTCGAGGCAATCGAGCGCGTGATCCAGCCGTTCCGGACCGAAGAGAACCCGAAGCTTCCCCGGTTCACGGGTGGCGCCGTCGGCTATCTCTCCTATGACGCTATCCGCGCCTTCGAGCCTCGCGTGCCGAAGGCGAAGGGGACCGGCCTGGGGTTCCCCGACGCGCGATTCCACATCGCCGATACCCTCGTCGTCTTCGATCACCTCGAGCGTGTGCTCAAGGTCGTCTCCCATGTCCGGCTGGACAGCGGCCGAACGGTCGAGGAGGAGTACGATCGAGCCGTGGCGAGGATCGACGACGTCTCGAATGTGCTTCACGGACCGGTGCCCGACTACCCCTTGTCCGGACAATCCGCTTCCGGCACCGTCGCTGATCGGTCGACGCCGAATATGACGGCGGAGGCGTACCGCGAGATGATCGAGCGCGGGAAAGCCTACATCACGCAGGGCGACGTCTTCCAGGTGGTGCTTTCACAGCGGGTCGACGTGCAGACGCCGGCGCATCCGTTTTCGATCTATCGTTCGCTGCGGACCGTGAACCCGTCGCCCTACATGTTCTATCTCGATTTCGGTGATCACCAGATCGTCGGCGCATCGCCGGAGTTGTTGGTTCGGCTCGAAGGTGACACGGTGAGTAACCACCCGATTGCCGGAACCCGTCCGCGAGGTGCCGATGATGCCCATGACGCCCTGCTCGCGCAGGACCTGATCTCTGACGAGAAGGAACGCGCCGAGCACATCATGCTGGTGGACCTGGGCCGCAATGACATTGGACGGGTCTCGCAACCGGGCACGGTGCGGCTCTCGAAGCTCATGGATGTCGAGAAATTCTCCCACGTCATGCATATCGTGAGTAATGTGGACGGGACGATTCGGGATGACCTGAGCGCGGCGGATGCATTGCGCGCGTGCTTCCCGGCCGGGACCGTATCCGGCGCGCCCAAGGTCCGGGCGATGGAGATCATTGCCGAGCTCGAGCCGGACGCACGTGGCGTCTACGCTGGCGCAGTCGGGTATTTGGACTTCAGCGGCGAGATGGATACCTGTATCGCGTTGAGGACACTGGTGTATCGCGACGGAATCGCGTCGCTGCAGGCAGGGGGCGGCGTGGTCGCTGACAGCACCCCCGAAGGCGAGTACCAGGAGAGCCTGCACAAGATGCGGGCTCTGGTCCGTGCAATAGAGAAGGCCGAGACGATCGAGGCCACGATGACGGCGAACAGGGAAGGGGTAGGCGCATGATCCTGCTGCTCGACAACTACGACTCGTTTACCTACAACCTGTTCCAGGCGCTTGCGGAGCTTGGCGCCAAGGTCGAGGTCGTCCGCAACGACAAGATTACTGTCGACGAGATCGAGGCACGGCTCGACGAGTTCAGCGGCATCGTCGTCTCGCCGGGTCCATGTACCCCGACCGAGGCGGGAATTTCGGTGGAGCTGATCCAGCGCCTTGGCGCAAGGGTGCCCATGCTCGGGGTCTGCCTGGGTCACCAGTCAATGGCGCAAGCGTTTGGTGCGAAGATCGTCCTCGCGCCGGAGCTGATGCACGGGAAGACGTCGATGATCCGTCACGACGGCAAGGGCATCTATCGAGGTGTGCCCAGCCCGTTCATCGCAACGAGGTATCACTCCCTGATCGTCGATCCCGAGACGCTCCCTGCCGGGTTCGAGGTCACCGCCTCGTCAGATGACGGCATCATCCAGGGCATTCGCCATCGTGAGTTTCCGCTCGAAGGCGTGCAGTTCCATCCGGAATCGATCCTCACGGTTGTGGGGAAGGACCTCTTGCGGAACTTCCTCGTCCAGTGTGGCGAGACGATCGTGGAGCAAGAGAAGCAGCCCGTTCTCGGGTACTAGAGAGAGATCATGAGCAGCCAGAACGGAACTGACCAGATTAATATCCAGCATGTGATCCAGAAAGTGGTCGACGGCAAGGAGCTGAACCAGGCCGAGGCGACAGCCGCCATGGACCTGATCATGTCCGGGCAGGTAACCGACGCGCAGATCGCCGCGCTGGCGACCGCGCTGCGGATGAAGGGCGAGACCGTCGACGAGATCGCGGGCTTTGCCCAAGCCATGCGCGACCATGCCGTGACGGTCGAGGTCGATTCCGACGAGCGGCCGTTGCTGGACACCTGCGGGACCGGAGGCGACCACACGAACTCGTTCAACATCAGCACCACAGCAACATTTGCGATCGCGGCGGCTGGCGTCCGCATTGCCAAGCACGGTAACCGTGCGGCGTCGAGCCGGTGCGGCTCGGCCGATTTGCTGGAGGCGCTTGGCGTGGTGCTGGAGCTGACGCCCGCGCAGGTCACCGAGTGCGTGGAGCGGGTCGGGATCGGCTTCATGTACGCCCCGTCCTATCACCCGGCCATGCGGTTCGTCGGTCCCGCCCGAAAGCAGATGGGTATCCGAACCGTGTTCAACCTGCTTGGTCCGCTGACGAACCCGGCCGGAGCGAAGCACCAGCTGATCGGCGTCGGGCAGCCGATGATCGCCGGTCATCTGGCTTCCGTGCTCCAGCGACTCGGGAGCCAGCACGCGGTGCTGGTCCATTCCGAGGAGGGCCTGGACGAGATCGGCATCAAGGGCGGCTCGCAGGTCACGGATTACGATGCTCGCAAGGGAACGATCGAAACGTACACGGTGTCGCCGGAGGACTTCGGGCTCAGCCGTGGGAATCCCGAGGACCTTGTCGGGGGTGATGCCCAGGAGAACATGAAGATCACCCTCGAGATCCTCAACGGGGAGAACGGACCGCGTCGAGCGGTGACGCTGATGAACGCCGGCGCTGGCATCTATGCCGCGAATGCTGCCTCGACCTTTGAAGAGGGCATCAAGATGGCGGCGGATGCCATCGACTCCGGAGGCGCACTGCGGAAGATGGAAGAGCTCGCGCAAATCTCGCAGGAGCTCGCCGGGCAGGCATCGGAGGCGCGGGCATGACGGGCGTCCAGGAGACGGGTACCTACCTCGACCGGATCCTCGCGCGAACGGTCGAGACCGTCGAGTCGAGCAGGGCACGGATCTCCGAGCCCGAGATGCGGCGCTTGGCGGAGGGATCGAGGGACGCGGTCCAGCCGGATTTCCAGCGGGACCATGTGGCGGTCATCGCCGAGATCAAGCGTGCGTCACCATCGAAGGGCCGGTTTCCCGTCGAGTTCGACCCGGCGGACGTGGCTTCTGCTTACGTGGACGGTGGCGTTGCCGCGATCTCGTGCCTGACCGACGAGCCATTCTTCCAGGGATCGCTGCAGGACCTCCGCGACGTGGCTGCCGTCGCGACGCCGGCGAGGGTCCCGGTCCTGCGGAAGGATTTCACGATCGATGCGTACCAAATCGATGAGGCGCGAGCGAACGGCGCGTCGATGGTGCTGTTGATCGTTGCCGCGCTGGATGATGTCCAGCTTCGGGTTTTCCGGGAACATGCCGAGTCGCTCGGCATGGCGGCACTCGTTGAAGTTCACGATGATGAGGAAGCATCACGGGCGGTCGAGAGCGGCGCGACGCTTATCGGCATCAACAACCGGAACCTGAGGACGTTCGATGTGGACCTCGGTGTTGCGGAGCGGATCGCGCCGACGCTTCCGGAGGGAACGACGGTCGTCGCGGAGAGCGGTATCTTCACGCCGGAGCATGTCGAGCGCATGGCAGCGGCGGGCGCACACGCAGTCCTGGTGGGCGAATCCCTAATCGTGCAAGACGACCGCGCGGCTGCAGTGAGGGCAATTACCGGGGTACGACGTGTCCGGTAGCGATGCGCTGTTCGTCAAGATGTGCGGGCTTCGGGATGCGGAGTCGGCGGCTGCAGCGGTCGATGCACGTGCCGATGCCCTCGGTTTCATCCTCGCACCGTCCAGGCGTCAGGTCACGGCGCGGGCCGTCGCGGACATTCGCCGGTCGGTCGCGGCTGAAGTCGTCGCATTGCCGCCGTTCGTAGGTGTGACGGTCAATGCGACCCCCCGAAGTATCGAGCGGGACGTCGAAGCGGCCGCGTTGGATATGATCCAGCTTTCCGGTGACGAGCCCGTTTCTATTCTTGCCGAAATCGACGTGCCGGTGATCAAGGCGCTTCGGTTCACCGCCTCGACGTCGCTGGACGACGCGATCCGCGAAGTAGACGCCTGGTTGTCGGGACCTCGTGCGGCAGAGCGGGTCATTGTCGAAGGACACGCTGAGGGCTCGTACGGCGGGTCCGGAGCCCGCGCTGATTGGGACTTTGTCGCGCGCATCTCCGAGCGGTACCCGATCGTGCTTGCGGGCGGTCTCGATCCGGACAACGTCGCCGAAGCGATCCAGACGGTGCGACCACGAGGTGTGGACGTCAGCTCCGGGACGGAGACGGACGGCGAAAAGGACCAAGCGAAGATCCGCGCGTTCGCGCGAAACGCTCGATCCGCCGCCGAGCGGCTGATTGCGAAGAAGGGAGCCACTCATGGATCAGTATGAGGTCGGCCAAATCCTGTCGGCCGACCTGACGGTCGAGAATGCCGACGAGATCCGGGATTTCTATGCATCGGTCGTCGGTTGGCACACCACCGACATGGACATGGGCGGCTATTCCGACTATTTCATGACCTCGCCGGACGGGCAACCACGCGCCGGGGTTTGCCACGCTCGCGGGGTGAATGCAGAGTTACCACCGCAATGGATCATCTACGTCATCGTCGAGGATCTCGACAAGAGCCTCGAGGCCTGTCGGGTGGGAGGTGGATCGCTCATCGGGGATGTCCGGGGCGCGGAGCAAGGGTACCGGTTCTGCATCATTCGTGATCCGGCGGGCGCCGTGATGGGGTTGATGGAGAATCCTCCCGCCGAATCCGGCTAACGCGGTTTCGTTACCTGACATTCGAGATCGTGCTCCGGATGACTTCGTTGAGCCACTGGTGCTCGTCGCCGGTGATCTCCTGGCCGACCTGGACGGAACGAGGTGGCAGCTCTTCCGCCACCTCGTAGATGCCGTTCTGCCTGACCATGAACCCGTAGTCGACAAGCTCGCGCCGGAGCGTGGCGTAGTCCTCGTGAGCGGTCAGCAGGATTTCGTTGACTTCCTTCTCGGGATACTGCCTGCCCGGTTCGAACCGCTCAAGAAGCTTCTGGAGAACGATTACCCGCTGCTTCCGCTGCGCGGGGATGCATTTCAATCGCTCGCCGTCGAAGAAGTTCTTCAGCGTCTTCTCGCGTGCGTCAAGAGGAGCTTGCTCCGTCGTAGCGACCGGTTCCTTGCGCACATCGCGAAGCAGGTCAGCGTTGAGCGAGTAGACCTGTCGTTGGGCCTCCGCCGAGCTGGTGACGATACCGGCGGCGGTGAGCTTCCTCATGTGATGGCTGATTGTCGGCGCCGTCAACGCGAGTCGCTCTGCCAGCTCCTTGCCGGAGTAATCCCGTTCGGATAGCAAGCCAAGAATCCTCAGCCGGGTCTCGTCTGCGATGACCTTGAGAAGTGCTACGCGATCATGCAGTGATGTGTCCTTCGGTGCCTGTGACATTCCCTTCTCCTATCATTGATGCTTGACGAATTAGACTATCATCGAAAGATAGAATGTCAACACCATGCCAGGGACTATAGTCGTCCTCGATACGTTGACAGCGTGGGAATCGCTATGGAGGCCGTTCCGTACAAGGCGCACACCACATCAATGAATGGGCCTCACGTCGGTCGACCGAAACGTCGGGTGTGGTCGCCCAGACATTCAACTGGAGGTGGCGTCACGTAGAAATGGAAAGGGGAGGCACAAGTGCCTCCCCGGAATGTGGCGATTGCGAACGCGTGCTGCCCGATCAGTCGTCGAGATAGAGAGGGGCGCTTTCCCACGACTCGCCGAACCCACACACCCAGTTGAGTGCACGGAGTCGAAGCTCGGCCAGCCAGGCGAT
>DATGPC010000342.1:0-10047 GCA_035305265.1 Thermomicrobiales bacterium
GGGTCTCGTCTGCGATGACCTTGAGAAGTGCTACGCGATCATGCAGTGATGTGTCCTTCGGTGCCTGTGACATTCCCTTCTCCTTTTATTGATGCTTGTCGAATTAGACTATCATCGAAAGAGAGAATGTCAACACCATGCCGGGGACTATAGAGGTCCTCGATGCGTTGACAGCGCGAGAATCGCTATGGATGCCGTTCCGTACAAGGCGCACGCCACGTCAATGAATGGGCCTCACGTCGGTCGACCGAAACGACGGAATGGTAGTCCAGAACGTTCAACTAGACGTGGCGTCACGTAGAAATGGAAAGGGGAGGCACACAAGTGCCTCCCCGGTATTTGGCGATTGAGAACGCGTGCTGCCCGATCAGTCGTCGAGATAGAGCGGGGCGCTTTCCCACGACTCGCCGAACCCACACACCCAGTTGAGTGCACGGAGTCGAAGCTCGGCCAGCCAGGCGATGTCGTCCTGCTCCTCTGCGGACAATGCGGCGTATGGTGTGCCGGCATCATCCGCGAAGTCGTTATCCACAATCGGAATCAGGCCCGTTTCCCGGGTCTCGTCGACGACTTCCCGCAACGCGTCGGCGTCGTCCACGGCGTCGGCGGCTCGCCAGTACCACAGCTCCCACCGCTCGCGTTCCGTCGCCAGTTCTTCGTCGGAGCGCAGGCGCGCGCGCGACTGGACTGAGCGGACTTTCTCCCAGGGCTGTGGCGCCCATTTGAGCGTCTGCTCGTCGATCTCCGGATTTTCCGGAAGCGGTAGTCGCTCTGCCGTCACCGCCCGCAGCGCCCAGGCAACCGCTGTCGCGCTGACGAGGGCATTGTCACAGGTGCCCAGGTCATCCTCATCCAGGTCATTCACCGGAGTGTTGAGGATGCGGAGTTCGTCGTCCGTAATCCAGTTCTGCAGCTCCGTGCGGGTCCATGTGGCGAGGTCGAATCGATCGGTCTCAAGGTCGAACGGATCGCGCTCTTCGTCGACCTCCAGCATGCCGCGGCGAGCCACCGTTGCCAGCGCGACGGCGCGGCCGATCAGCTCGATGACCGGCCATGTCTGGATATCGAGCGTATCGTCGTCGGGGAAGTTGGCCTCCTGATCAGTCATCAGCCTTGCCATCCTTGGTCGCGCCCGGGAGCTGCGGGAGGGCGTCGCTCGCGGCAAGTGAAACCAGCCCGGTCCGGGCATAGGTCTGGAGCTTCGTGCGTGAATCGGTGATGTCGTTGTTGCGCATCGTGAGTTGGCCGATGCGGTCCATTGGCGTGAACGTCGACTCCGTTTTCTCCATCGACAGCCGTTCCGGAGCGTAGGTCAGGTTCGGCGATTCGGTATTGAGGATGGAGTAGTCGTTGCCTCGCCGAAGGCCGATGGTGACCTCGCCGGTGACGAGGCTTGCAACCCAGCGCTGCAGGGGCTCCCGGAGCATGATCGACTGCGTATCGAACCAGCGCCCCTGATAGAGCAGGCGACCCAGCCGTCGACCGCTGTCGCGATACTGGTCGATGGTGTCCTCGTTGTGAATACCGGTGACGAGGCGGTCGTAAGCGATGAAGAGGAGCGCCATGCCCGGTGCCTCGTAGATACCGCGGCTCTTCGCCTCGATGATGCGATTCTCGATCTGGTCGCTCATCCCGAGACCGTGCCGACCACCGATCGCGTTTGCCTCTGCCATCAGCTCGACCTGATCCGCGAAGGTCTTGCCATTGATCTCGACCGGCAGGCCCTCCTCGAAGCGGATGGTGACCTCTTCGTAGGCGATCTCGACGTCTTCCTTCCAGAACGGTACTCCCATGATCGGGTCGATGATGTGGATGTTCTTGTCGAGGAACTCCAGGTCTTTCGCCTCGTGTGTCGCACCGAGCATGTTCGAATCGGTCGAATAGGCCTTGCTCGGTGCCATATGGAACTCGAGGCCCGCGCCTTCGAGGTATTCGGACATCTCGGCGCGGCCACCGAGCTCGTCAATGAAGCGCTGATCGAGCCACGGCTTGTAAACTCGCAGGTCCGGGTTCACCAGGAGGCCGTACCGGTAGAAACGCTCGATGTCGTTCCCCTTGTAGGTGCTGCCGTCACCCCAAATGTTGACGTCGTCTTCCTTCATCGCGGCAACAAGCATCGTGCCAGTGACGGCGCGGCCGATCGGCGTCGTGTTGAAGTAGGGGACGCCGGCGGTCGTGATGTGAAACGCGCCGCACTGCAGCGCGACGAGCCCTTCGGAGACGAGCTGCTGGCGGCAGTCGATCAGCCGGGCCTTTTCCGCTCCGTAGGTCTTTGCCTTCTTCGGGATGTTCTCGTAGTCGCTCTCGTCCGGCTGGCCGAGGTTGGCCGTGTAGGCGTAGGGAATCGCGCCGTTTTCGCGCATCCAGTAGAGCGCGGCGCTGGTGTCCAGTCCGCCGGAGAACGCGATCCCGACTTTCTCACCCTTGGGAAGTGATTGAAGAATGTTGCCCACACGAACCTCCAGGACTGTGTCGTCGTACCGCCGGACACTGTGCCCGGCGTCCTCTTTGTGCCGGACCCGGGGTCCAGCGGTACTCTCAGGGCGCTAGACGTTGAAGCGGAACTCCACCACATCGCCAGGGCGCATCACGTATTCCTTGCCTTCCGTGCGGACCTTGCCGGCGGCCTTCGCCGCCGCCATCGAACCGGCCGCGACCAGGTCATCGTAATCGACCACCTGAGCCGCAATGAAGCCGCGCTCGAAATCGGTATGGATCACGCCGGCTGCCTGGGGTGCCGTATCGCCCTTGCGAATCGTCCAGGCGCGAACCTCCTTCGGGCCGGCCGTCAGGTAGCTCTGCAGGCCCAGTGTTTCATACGCGGCATGGATGAGCTGGTTCAGCCCGGCTTCCTCCACACCGTATTCGCGGAGCAGCTCGGCGGCGTCGGCTTCGTCGAGGCCGCGCAGCTCTTCCTCCAGCTTCGCGGACACGAAGATCGCTTGTGACGGCGCGACGATCTCGCGCAGGGCCTGCTGGCGATCGGTGTCGGTCAGCGTCTCCTCGTCCACATTGAACACGTAGATCACCGGCTTCGCTGAAAGGAGATGCAGGTCGTAGATCGCCTCCATATCGAGCGACGGCAGCGTTGAGAGGAGGGTGCCCTCGTTCAGGTGCTCTTTCAGGCTCTCCAGGTAGTCCGCCGTGGATGCCGCCTTGGGATTGCCCTTGATCTCCTTCTGCAGTCGGGTCAGCCGGCTGTCGATGGTCTGGATATCGGCAAGGCAGATCTCTGTGTTGATGACTTCGATATCGTCCTTGGGGCTCACCTTGTTGTTGACGTGGACGATGTCGTCATTCTCGAACGCGCGAACGATGTGCGCGATCGCCTGCGTATTCCGGATGTTGGCGAGGAACTTGTTGCCGAGGCCCTCGCCCTTGCTGGCACCGGCGACGAGACCGGCGATGTCGACAAAGGTGACGGTGGCGGGCAGAATACGCTCGCTTCCGAAGATCTCCGCCAGTTTGGCCATGCGCGGATCCGGTACCGGCACGATACCTGTGTTCGGCTCGATCGTGGCGAAAGGGTAGTTCGCGGCGAGGATCTCATTATCCGTCAGCGCATTGAAGAGGGTGGATTTACCGACATTCGGCAATCCGACAATTCCAATAGAGAGACTCATGTAAACAATCCAGAGGTATGTGAGGCGAGTATTCGGGAGAAGAGGAGCCCGTGGCTTTGACCGTGGCTCCGTGTTTGTGTTGGCACTGCCCGTTCAGGTTCTCGCACCCGGACGTCGCCCGGGATGTACCCCGGGCGACGTCCAGATGGAATCGCATGAACATTACGCCACGGAAATGCTGACCTTCAAAGCCTCGCCACTGATGGTCACATCGGTGCCATCGGCAAGGTCGTGTGCGGGTTCCAGCGAGGCGGCCAGTACCTCGGCGGCGATCCAGTCGTGGTGGGCGGCGATCACGTCGGCCATGTCGTCGCTGACTTCGTAACGCACCGCGATGCGATCATCGATATTCAGCTCGAGCTGCTTGCGCAGGTCCTGAAGGGCGCGAACGACATCGCGAGCCTTGCCCTCCGCGATCAGCTCAGGTGTCAGCTCGGTATCGAGCACGACCGTGGCATTCTCGCTCTGGGCGGCGGCAAACCCTTCTTTCTTCTGCATACCGACCAGAAGCTCCGAGGGCAGCAGTTCGACGGTTGACCCGTCCGGCAGCTCGATCGGCAGGTTCTCGCCGGCGTTGACCTTTGCAGCGACGGCCGACGGATCGAGCTTGCCCAGCGCGCCACGGATTGCACCGAGCTGCTTGCCGTACTTGGGCCCGAGAACCGGCAGGTTTGGCTTGACGTCGTAGCTCAGTACTTCGCCAAGCTCGGTCAGGGCGCGGACGTCCTTGACGTTCAACTCGTCGAGGATCTGATCCTTCAGGCGAACGACTGCCTCGGCATCCGCCGGGTCCGGCGTATGCACGAGGATCGCCGGCAGCGGCTGACGAACCTTGATGTTCGCCTCGGATCGCGCCGCACGCCCCAGCTTGACGACGGCCAGGACCGCGGACATTTCGCGGGAAAGCTGCTCGTCGATCAGTGACGCGTCGGCCTCCGGGAAGGCGGTCAGGTGAACCGATTCCGGCGCCTTGGCGTCGACTGTGGTGACAAGGTTCCGGTACATCTCTTCCGCCAGGAACGGGATGTACGGGGCGATGAGCTTCGAGACGATGACCAGTGCCTCGTATAGCGTCTCGTAGGCGGCGGATTTATCCGCGTCGCTCTCCGGCTTCCAGAACCGCCGCCGGTTGCGACGGATGTACCAGTTCGACAGCTCCTCGACGACGAAATGCTCGATCGCGCGAGCGGCGGTCGTCGGGTTGTACGCATCGAAATTCTGGCGGACGGTCGCGATGAGCTGGTTCGCGCGAGAGAGGATCCAGCGGTCGAGCAGCGTTCGCTCGCTCATTGGCGTCGGCTTCGCCGGCGGCGTCCATCCGTCGAGGTTCGCATACGTCACGAAGAAGGAGTACGAGTTCCACAGCGGCAGGATGAACCGCCGCCGGACTTCGCTGACGACGTTCGGCCCGAAGTTCAGGTTCTGGCTCGGATTGACGGTCGAGAACAGCCAGCGCATGGCATCGACGCCGAACTCCTCGGCTGCATCATCGAACCAGATCGCGTTGCCCTGCGACTTGTGCATCTCCTCGCCATGTTCGTCACGCATAAGGGCGTAGGTGTACACGTTCTTGAACGGCGCGCGTCCGGTGACGGCGACACTCTCGGCGATCAGGGCGTAGAACCAGTTACGGAACTGCCCCGGGAAGCTCTCCGAGATCATGTCGGCCGGGTACCACTTCTCCCAATACTCCCGGTCGTGCCGGTACTTCAGCGTCGAGAGGGCGACGATGCCGGCGTCGAGCCACGGGTTGCCGACGTCCTTGATGCGGTGGACGGGCTTGCCGCAGCCATTGCACGCGATCTGGATGTTGTCGAGGTACGGTCGGTGAGGGGAGTGACCCTCGAACTCCTCCCAGCCCGCGATCGCCCGGTCCTTCAGCTCATGTTCCGACCCGATAACCTCGAAGGTGCCACATTCGTGACAATCGAAGATCGGCAGCGCGAGACCCCAGTACCGCTTCTTGGAGATCATCCAATCGTGCATGTTCTCGAGCCAGTCGAGCTCGCGCTCGAGGCCGAACGACGGGTACCAGTTCGTCTTGCGGGTCTCTTCCTTGAGTTGCTCCCGCAGCTCGTCCATCGAGATGTACCACTCGTCGACGAGGCGGAAGAGCAGGTCCGTGCCGCAGCGCCAGCACACCGGGTAACGGTGGGTGTATTGCTCCGATCGGTACCAGATGCCCTTTTCCTTGAGGTTCTTCTCGATGGGCTTGCCGACCTCGTGCGCGTATTCGCCGGTCAGCCAGTCGAAGCCGTCGATGAAGATGCCGGACTCGTTGATCGCCGTGATCACCGGCAGGTCGTTCTCCTTGCCGAGCGCATAGTCCTCCTTACCGGAGCCTGGCGCGATGTGGACGATCCCGGTACCTTCCTCGGCCCCGACGTCGCTCCAGGCAATCACGCGATGCTCGATGCCGTTCTGGGCCGGGAGCTCGTCGAACGGCCCGCGGTAGCGCTTGCCGACCAGCTCCGAGCCCTGCACTTCGCCGACGATCTCGTGCTCACCCCGGATCGCGTTCTTCACCGCGTCCCTGGCGACGTAGTACGTCTTGCCGTTCTGGCTCACGAGGACGTAGCTGATTTCCGGATTGACGGCGGCCGCAATGTTGCCGGCGAGCGTCCATGGCGTCGTCGTCCAGATCATGAGGGAGGCGTCTTCATCGATCAGCGGGTACTCGACGAAGAGCGCGAGATGCGTGCGCTCCTTGTAACCCTCGGTGACGATCTCGTGCTCGGAGAGGCCGGTGCCGCAGCGCGGGCACCAGGGCATGACGTCATCGCCCTTGTAGATCCAGCCGCGTTCGTGGCAGACCTTCAGGAAATGCCAGATGGTGTAGTTGTTCTCATCCGACATCGTGACGTAGCTATTGTCCCAGTCCATGAAGTACGCGAGGCGCTTGGACTGCTCGGTGATGCGTGCGGAGTAGGTGCGCACCCGTTCCTTGCAGCGCTCGACGAACTCCGCGATGCCGAATTCCTCGATCTCGCGCTTGTTCTTGATCCCGAGCTCTTTCTCGACCTCGACCTCCACCCACAGGCCCTGGGCGTCGAAGCCGTTCTGGAAACGCTGTTCCTTGCCCAGCATGTTGTGGTAGCGCTGGAACATGTCCTTGTACGACCGGCCCCAGGCATGGTGTACGCCCATGGGGTTGTTCGCGGTGATCGGGCCATCGATGAACGAGAAGGTCTTGCCAGAACCGTTGTTGCGGTTCAGGTACTTCTCGACGATCTCTTCCTTGTTCCACCAGTCGAGGAGGTCGCGTTCCATCTTCGTGAAATCGACCTTGGTTGGGACGTCGTGGAATGTCTTGACTGCGGTTTCGGTCATGGATGCTCCCTGGGCTACGGGGTGAGAACTGTTGGTTTCAGGATGGGGATTAACAAGAAGCGCCCGCCCTGCAATTGAGGACGAGCTGCGCCGTGGTACCACCTCAGTTGACCACGCGTCCGCGTGGCCCACTCGTTCCGATGTAACGGTCGGGTACCGGTTGCGCCTACTGGCCGCGGTTCGGGCGTTCGGGCAACGGCTCGGGAACGATGTCCCGCAACGTGGTGGACGTCCCGGCTTCCATCGTCCCGGGATTGCTGGACGCCACGGTGCGGGCGCGGTTTCCGTCAGCGCCGCAAGGCTTCAATTACGCCTGATAGTGTAGCAAATCAGCCGGTTCGGTGGTACCGGCCTAGTGCTGGATCATCCAGCGTTTGACGCGGCGGTAGAGGCTCGTCAGGCCGAGAAGGTAGGTAGTGCCGAGCAGGTACGATGCGATGACGTCCGTGAACCAGTGATGGCCAAGGTAGACGCGACTTATCCCGACGAGCGAGAGCAACGAGAGCAGCGCTCCGACCACCGCCCGGCGAACGATGTTCGACTTGATCCAGACATGGGAGAGGAAGGCGAGAAACCCGTACACGCCCATGTAGATGATGACGTGGCCGCTCGGGAAGCTGGAGCCGCCGATGTTGGCTACCGCCACCTTGATCCCGTTCTCGCCGTCCGAGACAGGGCGTTGTCGCTGCATGATGCGCTTGAAGACGGTCGAGACGCCGCCCGTTCCCCACGCCGCGAGTTGGAAAATGGCCTCGAGACGCATGCCCCGGAACCAGAGGAGCGCGGCGAGGCCCGGCGGGATGATCCGGGATTGTGGCGGGAAGCCCGGGAAGGAGACGATCCGCATCAGACGGTCGAAGACGGGATGATCCTGCTTCTGGACGCGAAGGGTGATCGCGGCGTCGGTCGCCTCGCTCTTCTTCGTGCGCACCAGCCAGAACAGCACCGAGAACGCGGCCATCGCGATGAGCGCGACGATTGTCCCGGCCTTTCCACGCCGCTCGGCGATGCGCTCCGGGTTGACCGCCAGCGATCGTGGCGTGTTCAGCTTCTGACGCAGGCTCATTGATCCGGTTTCCTCCTCATAGCCGACCGTGCGCGGCGATCGCGACGGGTACACTGAAGGGGATAGTACCGGTTTCGTCCGCCCGGATCGAGAGGTGCCGGCTCGATCGCGGACGAAATCCCGAAACCAGTCCAGGAAGAGCATCGACGCACATGATTTCAACCCTGCGAACATACTGGATGTGGTGGCTGTTGGCCGTTGCCGGTGGCGCGGTCTTCCTTTTTTGGCCGGGCGGCTTCGCCGAGAAGGCGCGGCTGGTCCTGCACGGCCTCTGCGCCCAGACCCCAACGCATACCTTTACGTTCGGGGGACTCATGCTGCCGTTCGACGCGCGCATGACCGGCATCTACGGCGGCGCGCTCTCGACGATGGTATTCCTCGTCGTGAGAGGCCGGATGCTCTCGGCCGGGTTGCCGCCGATCCGCGTCATGGCCGTGCTGGGGCTCTTCGTCCTGGCGATGGCTGCAGACGGCTTCAATTCGCTCTTCACAGACCTCGGCCTCTGGCACCCATGGGCCCCACGCAACGAGCTCCGGCTGGTCACCGGGTTCGCCACCGGGATTTCCCTCGCGGTCGTGCTTGCCTGGCTGGTGTCGTCGACGACCTGGCGCCTGTCGAAGCGAACACCGGTCGTGCACGATTTTCGAGAGGTCGCTCTTTTCTGGGTTCCGTTCGTTCCGTACGCCGTCCTCGTCGCCTCCGGGTGGTCCTGGCTCTACGCGCCGCTCTCGCTCCTGCTGATGCTGTCCGCGTGGATGGTGCTGGCGATGCTGGGCGTGTCGATGGTGTTACTGGCGCTCCGTTGGGACGATCGAATCCTGTCGAAGGCGCAGTTGCACGTCCCGGGAGCGATCGGTGGGATCGTGGGGCTCGCGATCATGCTGCTTCTCGCTTTTGGACGAGTCTGGCTCGAGCGGGTGACGGGCATCCCGTCAACGCTGTAGGCCGTTTCGCTCTCGCCCGTTTGTTACACTCCTTGATAACGCCGTCGTGGAGCGTCAAATCGCCGCATCTCCTGGCAGCCGGTCGTCTCACACGTCCGGTGATTGCCGAGAGTCGTCGAGCGGCCAGCGGGCCCGATCGTGGACCGGCATCGGTAACCCGGCGCTCCGAATCGCCACTTTCCAGGCATACAGGACTGAACGACTTCCCATGCAGATCGTACGACACGCACAGTATGTGAAAGACCGCAAGCGACGGGGACGCTGGATGGCCCTCCTTGGGTTCCTCCTGCTTTCAGGCTCGCTCTTTATCGCCTGGTTCCCGGAATTCCTGATCGTCGCCTACGTGTCGATGCTGATCGGCTTCGTCATGTTCAATATCGGCATGCAGCTGATCGGTAAGTGGTCACGCGATCCGCGAAACGACCAGATTCTCGATCATCGACTGAAGGGCCTGGGTGACCGCTACACGGTGATCCACTATCCGCAAGTCGGCAAGTCGATCATCGAGCACCTGCTGGTCTACCCCGGCGGCATTCTCGTCATGACCGCCAAGGAAGTTGACGGCAAGATCTCCCAGGTGCGCCAGTCCTGGCGGAAGAAGGGAGGGTTATTCCGGCGCCTCTTCAGCTTCAGCGGCCCGCAGGTCGGCAACCCCAGCTTCGAGACGGAGAACGCCATCAAGAAGGTTGAAGCCTTCCTTGAGGAAAACCAGCTCGAGGTCGATGTCTCCGGCGCGGTTGTGTTCCTGCACCCGAAGGTGGAGCTCGAGATTACCGAGCCGGACTTCCCTGTGCTTCATGGTGAGGAGATGGAGGAGTTCGTCCGCGATCTTCCCTCTGATGAAACGTTCACGGAGGAGGAGAGAACTCGGGTCATCGAGTTGCTGTCGCAGGGCGCGAATGTCGAGAAGCCCGTCGTCGAGAGGTCGTCGCGACGGCCGCGCCCCGTCAAGCGCGTGGCTGCCCCGAAGACGAAGAGCAAGGCGAAGGCTAGCGCCTGATCATCCGGAGTCGCCCATGTCAGTCCAGATTGCGAAGACTGATTCAGGATGGCCGGTATGGGGACACGACCACGCGGTCCGCGA
>DATGPC010000343.1:0-5155 GCA_035305265.1 Thermomicrobiales bacterium
TGCCGCCGAGAGGATCATGCCGGCCGGGTTGGCGATCCCCTGCCCTGCAATGTCGGGTGCGCTGCCGTGGATCGGCTCGTAAAGACCGGCTCGGCGTCCATCCTTGTCCGGCGCGCCCAGCGATGCTGAGGGCAAGATGCCGATGGAACCACCGAGGACGGATGCCTCGTCCGTCAGGATGTCACCGAACATGTTCTCGGTGACGATCACGTCATAGGCGTTCGGCTGCTGGATCAGCTTCATCGTCATCGCGTCGACCAGCATGTGCTCCAGCTTCACGTCCGGATACTTCTCAGCCGCCTCGGTCACGATCGACCGCCACATGCGGGACGACTCCAGCACGTTCGCCTTGTCAACGCTGGTGACATGCCCCTTGCGGCCCTGCGCAAGCTGGAAGGCCAGCTCGACGACGCGCCGCACCTCGTGCTCGCGGTAGATGAGCGTATCGACGGCAACCCGGCCACGGCGCTCGTGCCATTGCTTCTGGGGACGCCCGAAATAGAGACCACCGGTGAGCTCGCGCACGACGAGGAGGTCGGTTCCCTTGACGCGATCTTCCTTGAGCGGAGAAGCATCCAGCAGGGCGTCGTTGGCCGAGACAGGGCGGAGGTTGGCGTAGAGCCCGAGCGCCTTGCGGATGCCGAGCAGACCTTGCTCAGGCCGCACCTTCGCGTTCGGGTTGTCCCACTTCGGGCCACCGACGGCACCGAGCAACACGGCATCGGCCGCCCGCGCGGCCTCGATATCCTCCTGACGCAAGGCAGTGCCGTACTCGTCGATGGCGCAACCGCCGAGCAGGCGATCGTCGAAATCGAAGGTATAGCCGCCCTGATCCGCGACGGCCTCCAGCACGCGACGCGCCTCACGCATCACGTCCGGCCCGACGCCGTCTCCGGCGAACACGACGATGGAATACTTCTCCGGCATGATCCCCCCTTTGGGCTGAATTCGATGCGTGCAAGGAAAACCCGGCCACGAGGGCCGGGTAGACACGACTATTGCGCGGCGAACGGCTCCGGAGCATCGACCTGCGGCAGGTATGGCTTCCGCGACTGCTCGTAGGCAGCGATATCGTCTTCGTGCGTCATCGTCAGGCCAATGTCGTCGAGGCCGTTCACCAGCCGATGCTGCGTGAAATCATCGAGCGGGAACGTCGTCGACATGCCGAGTCGGGGCACGGATACCGTCTTTGTCTCGACGTCGACCACGACCTCGAGGAACGGATGCTCCTGGGCCGCTTCCAACAGCTCGGCGCCGAACTTCTCGTCGACCTCGACCGGCACGAGCCCGGATTTGGTCGCGTTGTTCTTGAAGATGTCACCGAACTTGGGCGAGATGACTGCCTGGAAGCCGTAGTCCATCAGCGCCCACACGGCATGCTCGCGAGATGACCCGGTGCCGAAGTTCGGACCGGCAATGAGGACCTTCGTGCCCTCGAACTCCGGCCGGTTCAAGACGAATGTCGGGTCCTGCTCGCGCCATGCGGAGAAGAGGCCCTCACCGAATCCGGTGCGCTCGACGCGCTTCAGCCAGACGGCCGGGATGATCTGGTCGGTATCGACATCGCTGCGATCGAGCGGCGCGATGCGTCCCTGGATTTTCTTGACTGGTTCCATAGTTTCGCTCCTGCGACGAGGTAGCCCGTGCCGCCGAAGAGAAGTTCCGGCGACAGGAGCCGCACACAAGGTGCGGCGGTACGGGACGCTAGTTCAGGTCAGCCGGCGTCGCGAAGTGACCGAGAACGGCCGTCGCGGCGGCAACCTGCGGCGAGACGAGGTGCGTGCGGCCGCCCTTGCCCTGCCGGCCCTCGAAGTTGCGGTTGCTGGTCGAAGCGCAGCGCTCGCCCGGCGCAAGCTGGTCCGGGTTCATGCCGAGGCACATCGAGCACCCGGCGGCGCGCCACTCGAAGCCAGCCTCCTTGAAGATCTTGTCCAGACCCTCCGCCTCGGCCTGGGCCTTCACGCGCATGGAGCCTGGGACGACCATCGCGCGGAGACCATTCGCCACCCGGCGGCCCTCCAGGATCTGGGCAGCGGAACGCAGGTCCTCGATTCGGGCGTTGGTGCACGACCCGAGGAAGATGGTATCGACACGAATGTCGCGCATCGGCGTCCCCGGCTCCAGCGCCATGTACTTCAACGCGCGCTCGGCCGCGTCACGCAGGCCCGGCTCGTCGAACTGCGACGGATCGGGCACGACATCGTCGATCGACGTCACCTGGCCCGGGTTCGTTCCCCACGAGACATGCGGCCGGATCGCGTTACCATCCAGGAAGACCTCCCGATCGAACGTCGCGCCTTCGTCGGTAGCGAGCGTGCGCCAGTCTTCGACGGCCCGCTCCCAGTCCTCGCCCTTCGGCGCGTACTCGCGACCCTTGATGAACTCGAAGGTCGTCTCGTCCGGGGCGATCATGCCGGCCTTGGCGCCGCCTTCGATCGACATGTTGCAGATCGTCATCCGGCCTTCCATCGAAAGGTTCCGGATGACCTCGCCCCGGTACTCGACGATCGATCCGGCCCCGCCGCCTGTGCCGATCTTTCCGATAATGGCGAGAATGACGTCCTTGGCCGTCACGCCTTCCTGCAGGGTGCCGTCGATGGTGATGGCCATCGTCTTCGGCTTGTTCTGCGGCAGCGTTTGCGTCGCGAGCACGTGCTCGACCTCGCTGGTACCGATACCGAACGCCAGCGCCCCGAATGCGCCGTGCGTCGACGTATGGCTGTCACCGCAAACGATGGTCATCCCCGGCTGGGTCAGTCCCTGCTCGGGGCCGATGATGTGAACGATGCCCTGTCCCGGCGAGCCCATCGGGTGGAGCTTGATGCCGAATTCCTTCGCGTTCTGGCTGAGCTTGCTGAGCTGCTTCGCGGAGATCGGATCGGCGACCGGCAAATCGATACCAATCGTCGGAACGTTGTGGTCGGCCGTCGCGATCGTGAGGTCAGGCCGGCGCACCCGGCGTCCCTGCATGCGCAGGCCATCGAATGCCTGCGGCGACGTCACCTCGTGGACGAGGTGCAAATCGATATAGAGCAGGTCGGGCTCGCCCTCCGCGCGCCGGACGACGTGCCGGTCCCAAACTTTCTCCGCCAATGTCCTCGGTGCTGACACCTGAAATTCCTCCAACTGCGATTGAACTGTGACGATGAGGTGACTATCCGGCCGGTCGCCGGCCGGCAAACACGGCAAGCTCGAAACTCTTGAACGCGCAATCCACGTCGGCGAAGCCAAGCGCCCGGAGCCAGCCGAGCTGGTCCCCAACGGGAGCCAGGATGTTCGCCGGGCCGTCCGCCCGCATCCGATACGACGCCAGGACGTCCTCGAAGCCTTCGGTTTCGCCAGCGGCACCATGAAGGCATTCGACCATCAGCCGGTCATGCGCGTCGTTGTACATGGGTGAGAGCGATGCGACATGCTCGATATTGACGAACATGCCACCTGGCCGGAGCCATCCGAGGATGCGGCCGTACAGCGCGCGCTTCATCTCGTCCGGGATGTGGTGGATCGCGAAGCGGGAGACGACGAGGTCGTATGGCCCGTTCGCTTCGACGGCACCATGCCAACCGGTCTCCCGGAAGTCGCCGACGACGTAGTCCACGCGGAATGCCGGCGGCTCGGCCGCGAAGCGCTCCCGAGCCATGATGAACATCGGCTCGGAGAACTCGGTGAGCGTCGCCCGCTCGACCGGCTGCCGCTTCGCCACCTCGACCGTCGCGATACCGTTCCCGGCACCGAGATCGAGGATATTCCGCGCCTCGATGCCGGCGGCATCGATCAACCGGTGCATGATCTCGAAGTGAACGTCGACGAACGGGATGGTCTTGCTGGAGACCTGATAGTTCGCGGCGACGCTGGCGTCCTGCCAGACAATGTCGCCGCGATCGTCGATTGTCGCCGTCATGCCCTACTCCCAGCGTGACGTCGACGAGCCCATCAGCACCACCTCGGGGTTCTGCTGGAGGACATGGCTCAGGGCAGCGATATACGCCTTCGCGCTCGCCTCGACGATGTCCGTGGCGAGACCGTGGCCGCTGTATGACTGGCCGTTGTGCTTGATCCGCACGTGGACCTGGCCTTGCGCATCCTCGCCCGGCGTCACCGCCTCGACATGGAAGTAAGTCAGCTCGTTCGGGATACCAACGGCCGCATCGACCGCCTTCATCACGGCATCCACCGGCCCGTTGCCGTCGGCGGTGCCTTCGACCTCGCGGTCGTCCAGCGTCAAGGCGACCATGGCCTTGGCCTGACCACCCTTGCCCGACATGACAGACCAGTCGACAAGGCGGAACGTTGATGACGAAGCAAGCACCTGGTCGGCGACGAGGGCCTCGATATCGGCGCCGGTGATCTTCTTCTTGCGATCGGCCAGCTCCAGGAAGCGCTCGTACGCCTTCTGCATCCCGTCATCGTCCAGCTTGATGCCCAGATCCTTCAGGGCCGAGCGGAACCCGGCGCGCCCGGAGTGCTTGCCCAGCACCAGGCTGGTGCCTTCCCACCCGACGTCCGACGGATCCATGATCTCGTACGTGGTCCGCTCCTTGAGCATGCCGTCCTGATGGATTCCGGCCTCATGGGCGAACGCGTTCTTGCCAACGATCGCCTTGTTCACCTGGACCTCGATGCCGGTCAGCGAGCTGACAAGGCGGCTGGTCGGGACCAGGCGCGGGGTGTTGACGTTCGTCTTGACGCCGCCGAACTCATCGGTCCGCGTCTCGAGCGCCATCACGACCTCCTCAAGGGAGGTGTTGCCGGCGCGCTCGCCGATGCCGTTGATGGTTACCTCGACCTGCCGCGCGCCAGCCTTCACCGCGATCAACGTGTTAGCGGTGGCCATGCCGAGGTCATCGTGGCAGTGAACGGAGAGGATGACGTTGTCCGGTTTCACGATGTTCTCATCGAGGTACCGAATCAGGTCGTAGTACTCGAATGGCGTCGTGTAGCCAACAGTGTCGGGAATGTTCAGGGTCGTCGCGCCCGCCTCGACGGCGGCATTGAAGACCTCGACCATGAACTCGCGGTCGGAGCGCGTCGCGTCCTCACAGGAGAACTCGACGTCGTCGACGAAGCTCCGGGCGAAGGAGACGGAGTCCTTCACCTTCTCCAGCACCTGCTCCCGCGTCATGCGGAGCTTGTACTTCAGGTGGATATCCGACGT
>DATGPC010000344.1:0-5599 GCA_035305265.1 Thermomicrobiales bacterium
CCGGCCTGCAGCAGCACCTCGACGCCCTGGGCTTCGGCATCGTCGGCTACGGCTGCACCACCTGCATCGGCAATTCGGGCCCATTGCCGCCCGAGATATCCGAGGCCGTGCGTGAGGGCGGCCTGGTGGTCGCATCGGCGCTGTCCGGCAACCGCAACTTCGAGGGTCGCATCCACGCGGAGGTCAGGGCCAACTACCTGATGTCCCCGCCGCTGGTCGTCGCCTTCGCGCTCGTCGGCCGCATCGACGTCGACCTGCGCAACGAACCGCTCGGAACCGACCGGGAGGGCAAACCCGTGATGCTCGCCGACATCTGGCCCACGACGGAGGAGATCCAGGCCGTCATCCAGGATTCGATCGGTTCGCAGATGTACCGTGACGCCTACGGCAAGGTCTACGATGGCGACACCCGCTGGCGCGAGCTCGAGGTAAGCGGCGGCGATCGCTACGCCTGGGACGATGCATCCACCTACGTTCGTCGCCCCCCCTACTTCGACGGCATGCCGCGTACCGCACCGGGCAGCGTCGAGGACATCCGCGGCGCGCGCGCGATCGCGGTGCTCGGCGACAGCATCACGACCGACCACATCTCCCCGGCCGGCAGCATCGGCAAGGACACGCCCGCCGGACGCTACCTGATCGGGCGCGGGGTCGAGCCCAGGGACTTCAACAGCTACGGCTCGCGCCGAGGCAACCACGATGTCATGGTGCCCGGCACGTTCGCGAACGTACGCATCCGCAACCGGCTCGCCCCCGGCACGGAAGGCGGCTTCACGACCTATCTGCCGACCGGCGAAGTCATGTCGATCTTCGATGCCTCCGAAAGGTACCGGGCCGATGGCACCCCGCTGGTCGTCCTCGCCGGCGCGGAATACGGCAGCGGCTCGAGCCGGGACTGGGCGGCCAAGGGCCCGAGCCTGCAGGGTATCCGCATGGTCATCGCGCAGAGCTACGAGCGCATCCACCGCTGCAACCTGGTTGGCATGGGCGTGCTGCCGCTGCAGTTCGCGGGCGGTGCAAGCGTGGATTCGCTTGGCCTGGACGGCACCGAAACCTTCGACGTCATCGGGCTGGCCGAGGCGGTCGCCGAGAACTTCGCCCGCGGCCGGGACGTGAAGGTGAAGGCCACCCGGGCGGACGGCACGGTGATCGAGTTCCCCGTGCTGATCCGCATCGACACGCCGCAGGAGATCCAGTACTACCGGCACGGCGGCATCCTGCAGTACGTGCTGCGCAACCTCCTCGAGGGCAGCGATCCGAAACCGAAGGACAAGGGTGCCTTCGAGGCGAATCCCGAGCCGCCCGTCTCCCGCTTCGACACCGAGCGTGTCGATGACAGCTCCGAGGATTCCTTCCCGGCGAGCGACCCGCCGGCGCACTGAGACCGAGCCGCCGCGGCACCTGCGTCAGGGGCCGCGGTGTTGTGCCTCAGGAAGCACCTGGACGCGGCGCAGCTTTCCGCTGATCGGGCTGCATTCCGGTGGCAAGGGGTCGTACTCGATGCGCATCGGCGCGGCGCCCTGCCGTCGCAGGAAGTCGGCAAGCGCGCGCCGGGCGCGACGAAACGCCGCGCGACCCGCTTCCTCGCCATCGGCATCGATGCGCAGGCGTAGCCGAGCTTCGTCCACGTGCGTCAGCTGGAAGCGGACGACCCCAGCTTCCTCGAGGATGCTCTCTACCGCCAGCGGCAGTATGCGCACGCGGCCGCTCGTCTTCCGGCCGGACGCTCCCGCCTTGCGCTCCGATGGCGCGGGCTCCAGCAGCAGCACATCGTCGCCACGCCCCTCCACCCGCAGCGACGGCCGATCGCAGCCGCAGGGGCATGGCGTCGGCTCGATGCAGACGCTGTCGCCCAGGTCGTAGCGAAGCAGCGGCTGCACCCTGTTCGCGAGGTTGGTGACCAGCACCGTCGCCGATGGCTGGCCCGCCGGGACGGGCCGATACCGTTCATCGACCGGCTCGAGGACCACCCAGTCGTCGTTGATGTGGAGACGCCCCTCCCGGCAGCCGAAGGCCATGTTCATGCATTCCGAAGCGCCGTAGTCCTCGACGATCCGGCAATCGAATACTTCTTCGATCGAGGCACGTTCGCTCGGGGGCAGGCCCTCCCCACCGCACCACAGCCCGCGAGGCGATATCCGCAGACGGCCCGCCTGACGTTCGCTGGCGAGAAGGGAAAGCATCGTTGGATAGGTGGAGATGAACTCGGGCTTCCATTCATTGAGTTTCGCCACCAGCTCGGGCAAGGGCTGGAGTATCGAGAAGGCACGGGTCGAAGGAGCGAGCGCGGGATACAAGCGACGCTGGCGCTCCCACGACACGATGCCCGCGAAATGACCATCGATCGCGGCGATGAACGCACACCGAGGCAACCGGAGCCCGGCCACCGAAGGCCTCGTCCCGTCGCCGAAGTCGAACCGGCTCGTCACGAGCGCCTCGTAGACCGCCAGCGCCTGGGGATCCTGGACATACACACCCGGGACGCCCGTGGTACCCGAACTCGTCCAGACCGCATACGTTCCCAGATAGGGCTCCGCGATCCGCAGGGGATCGGCCAGGAACGTCGACAACTCGTCGAGCTTCAGGCGGGGATCGGTAACCCAGTCATCGAAGCGCGACATCAGCATGCGTCGGGTGACGGGTGGGTAGGCGGCCGGATCCGGGTCGCCCGCCGTCACGTCGCCGTAGTGCTCACGGTAGAACGCGGAGGCCGAACGCGCATGCTCGACCATCCCCAGGAAGCGTCGGCGACGGATCGATGCACGACGCGCCGGATCGGCCAGGTCGTAGGCGCGCATCTCCCAGCAGAGGGAGCCCCAGCGCCAGGCATCGTCGCACGCGCGCAGCCACTGCCAGGGATCGAAGGCCCCGGCGAACGCGGAACCGGTGTCGGTGACCATCGGCACACTCTAGCCCCGTCACCCCGGAAACTGCTGATCCAGGTCAAGCGCCGCCGGAGCGGCGCCCGACGTACCTCGATGTCAGCTCGGTTCCGGAACGCTGGGCAGGCCGGACAGCGCCATCGCGAGCTCCTCCTCGCTATAGGACTGGTTGGTCAGTTCCCCCGCGCTGTACGACATGTACGCGGCCATGTCGAAGTGGCCATGGCCGCTCAGATTGAACAGGATCGTCTCGGAGCGCCCTTCACGCTTGCAGCGCAGCGCCTCGTCGATCGCGGCCTTTACCGCGTGGTTGGCCTCAGGGGCCGGCAGGATGCCTTCGGTCCGGGCGAACTGGATGCCCGCCTCGAAGCACTCGACCTGCTGGTATGCCACTGCGCTGATCAGGCCCAGCTCGAGGACGTGGGAGACGAGCGGCGCCATGCCGTGATACCTCAGTCCGCCGGCATGGAAACCTGGTGGCGTGAACGTCGACCCCAGGGTGTGCATCTTGGTGAGCGGCGTGAGATGCGCCGTATCCCCGAAATCGTAGGCGAAGCGGCCTCGAGTGAGCGACGGACAGGCGGCCGGCTCGACGGCGACGATGCGCGGCTTGGGTCCGCCACGCAGTCCCTCGCCGATGAAGGGGAACGCCAGGCCAGCGAAGTTGGAGCCGCCGCCGGTGCAGCCGATGATGACGTCCGGCCAGGCGTCGGCCATCTTCATCTGCTCCATTGCCTCCAGACCGACAACCGTCTGGTGCAGCAGAACATGGTTGAGCACGGAGCCGAGCGCGTACTTCGTGTCGTCGCGCTTGGCGGCCACTTCGACCGCCTCCGAAATCGCGATCCCCAGGCTGCCCGGATGATCGGGCTGCTTCGCGAGGACGGCGCGTCCGTAGTCGGTCTCGGTCGACGGCGAAGGCAGGCACCGGGCGCCATAGGACTCCATCAGCGCGCGCCGGTACGGCTTCTGGTCATACGACACCCGGACCTGGAACACCGTGACGTCGATGCCGAACAGCGCCCCGGCATACGCCAGCGAGGAGCCCCACTGCCCCGCGCCGGTTTCGGTGGACAGGCGCCTGACGCCTGCCTCGCGGTTGTAGAAGGCCTGCGCCACTGCCGTGTTCGGCTTGTGGCTGCCGGCGGGGCTGACGCCCTCGTACTTGTAGAAGATCTTCGCCGGCGTCCCCAGGGCCTTCTCGAGCCTGTGCGCGCGGAACAGCGGCGCCGGGCGCCAGAGTCGATATACATCACGCACCGGCTCCGGAATCTCGACTTCCCTCTCGGTCGTCACCTCCTGCATGATGAGTTCCATCGGGAACAGCGGCGCCAGGTCATCCGGGCCGACCGGCTGCATCGTTCCCGGGTGCAGCACCGGCGCCATCGGCTTGGGAAGGTCGGCCTGGATGTTGTACCAGTGCCTCGGGATCCGGCTCTCGTCGAGCAGGAACTTGGTTCGAGATTCCATCGATTCCTCCGTATCAGGCCGGCGACCGGCCGGCGTTCGCGATTCTCGTCGATCGCGCCTTACTTGGGTGCGCCCAGGCCAATCGACCGGGTGATCACCTCCTTCATAATCTCGTTGGTGCCACCGTAGATCCGCTGCACCCGCGCATCCGCATAGGCCCGGGCGATCGGGTACTCCCACATGAACCCGTAGCCACCGTGCAGCTGGACGCATTCGTCCATGACCTTGCACTGGAGGTCACTGCACCAGTATTTCGCCATGGACGCCGTCGCCGTATCCAGCTCGCCGACCAGCAGCAGCTCCAGGCACCGATCCACGAAGACGCGGCCAATCTGCACTTCGGTCTGCAGCTCGGCAAGCTTGAAGCGTGTGTTCTGGTACGAGGACACCGTGGTCCCGAACACCTTGCGCTCCTTGACGTATTGGATCGTCCAGTCGATCGCCGCCTGGGCCGACTCGATCGCGCCGATGGCGATCTGCATCCGCTCCCAGGGAAGTTCCTGCATCAGGTAGATGAAGCCCCGGTTCTCCTCGCCCAGCAGGTTGCTGACAGGAACCTTGACGTCGTTGAAGAACAGTTCCGACGTGTCCTGCGCCTTCAGGCCCACCTTCTTCAGTCGCTTGCCCTTCTCGAAACCCGGCATGCCTCGCTCGACCAACAGCAGGCTGGTACCCTTGGCGCCCTCGTTGGGATTCGTCTTGGCCACGACGATCACGACGTCGGCATGCCAGCCGTTCGTAATGAACGTCTTCGACCCGTTCACGACGTAGTGGTCGCCCCGCCGGATGGCCGTGGTCTTCACCCCCTGAAGATCAGATCCCGCCGCCGGCTCGCTCATCGCAATCGCACCGATCAGCTCTCCCGTCGCCATCTTCGGCAGGAATCGCTTCTTCTGCTCGTCGGAGCCGTAGTTGAAGATATAAGGCGCAACGATCTCCGAATGCAGGCTGAACCCGAGACCGGTCGCGTTGATGCGGGCCGTCTCCTCCATCAGCACGACCGAGTAGAGCTTGTCGACCCCCGCTCCACCCAACTCCTCGGGCATCGTCGGGCATAGAAAACCGTTCTGCCCGGCCTTCGTCCAGATCTCGCGGTCGACGTAACCCTGCTCCTCCCAGCGGTCGTGATGCGGAGCAACCTCGTTCTCCATGAACCGACGAACCGAGTCGCGGAACATCTGATGTTCGTCGTTGAAGATGGTGCGTTCGATCATGGAACTGGCTCCTGACGGTATGGTTGATCTGGC
>DATGPC010000345.1:0-5221 GCA_035305265.1 Thermomicrobiales bacterium
GTCTTTTCTCTGCTGGGCCACTGTGGGGAGTGGCAAGGCGGCCCGCTTGGGACCGCCCTACCGGAAAGACGTGATGCCAGAACCTGGAACGTTGCATGGCATCACGAGCATATTGAACCACAAGGTGGTTCGGGAGAGACAGATCATGAACCTCAAGTCCAAGCTCTTCGGCCTCACTGCCGCTACCATGCTCAGCATTGGAGCTGTTACCGGAGTCGCAGCGCAGCATTCATTCACGGACACCGATTTGCATGTCGAACTCGTTCCGAACATCTGCAGCGTAAGCGCGTCAACGTCCAATGTGACCTTTGGTCCGTGGGAGTTCGATGGTAAGGGTGAGTACGTTCTTGTCGGTTCTCACGTTCGTGCGATCCATTGGGACATGACGGTTCCGGGGCCCGGTCAGTCATGCGACGTCAATTTCTCCATGTTCGGCAGCGCGTTGAAGAGCGGCGACAATCGGATCGGGTCCGAGAATGTCTCCTTCTCCGTCTACAACTACGGTGCGGTAGGCAATCTCGGAGCGAAGAAGACTGTTTCCCTCAACCCGAGCCACACGGGCGGTGCGTTCTACCTCAATGTTCCGGAAGACGCCCAGCCTGGCGAGTACTCCGGCACCATTCGTATTGAGACACAAAACGCCGATTAGTCTCGCAACCTGGCAGGAGCGGATTTCTGCTCCTGCCAGGCAACCGGTCTGGATCATCAAATAAGTGGATCGTTCGTGTGTTTGCAACGCACATGCCCTCGCTCGAATATGAAGGAGTCCCAGGGAATGTATTGGGTGCGACGATTGACAATCTTGACGATGCTCATAGCGGCGTTCACACAGACGTACCCGGTGGCTGGACAAGTTGTAAACGTGAATGGTTCTCCGGAAGCCACACCGCCGGCGTCCTCTTCTCCACGTTTCGCGTTGGTCGCCATGGATGAGGAAAAGTCTGGTCGGTTTTCTGATATCGAGATTGCGCCGGGTGAAACTCGACAGTTGACTGTCGTGGTCATGAATGTCGGAGAGGTCCACGCCAGCCTACGCACCTTCAAGGCCAATGCTCTGGTATCGATTAATGGCGGCTTCGTTTCAGATGAAGAGACCTCAGCCCCGTTCGGCTCTACCGAATGGATCGATTACCCAACGACTGAATTGGAGCTTGGTCCGGGCGAACAGCATGAAATAGCGTTCACGGTTCGGGTTCCACCCAATGCGTTACCGGGACAATATATCTCTGGCCTTGTTGTGGAAACAGCAGAAGCCTTGGAGATCGCAGGTGGCGGATCTCTTGACCAAATCCTGGCGTACTCCATTAGTATCGGCATTCTTGTGCCAGGAGAGCTCTCCTACGGTTTCGAGTTGGGCGAACCGGAAGTCATCGAGTCGGCTGGCAGTCAGGTAGTCACGATTCCCCTAACCAATACCGGAACGTATCTCCTTCGGCCGAGTGGGGAAATCATCCTGCGGAAGGATGGAGAAGTCGTGCTGAGATCCTCGGTGGAGATGGGCTCTGTCTACGCAGGACTGTCGACAGCGCTGGAGATAATTCTGCCGGACCAAATGCTTCCCGGAGACTACGAACTCGATCTGGTCTTGCATGACGAGGCATCTGGGGCCGAGGGGAGCGTCGAGAATGCCTATATCACGGTCCCCGAGCCGACGGATCCAAGAGGTATCTTCGTCGCAAGCGCAATGATCGAGCCAAATGCCGACGAGATCGTGTTCGCTAATATCGATGTAATGCTCGAGAATGGCGGCCAGCAGATCCCGGCGGTGAACGTGACGCTCGAGGTCATGCGTGACGGCGAGTCCATAGAAATCGTCCCGCTCGCAACGAACCAGGTCTTGCTCAGCGGCGAAAACCAGTTCACCGATCGCTACATCCCGGAAGAAATGTGGGAGTCCGGTACCTATACCTTCAATATCAAGGTCAGCGCCGTCGACCCGAACGGCGGCCAGGAGACTATCCTCCTCGACGAGGAACTCGACGCCACCATCGTGGTGCCGTAACGCAGGCGAACGCTCCCCTTAAGAGGTACGAGGGGCACGGGCAACAGATAATAAGAGGAAGAGGGCGGGCCGGTCGCATATGACTGGTCCGCCCTCATGTCGTCAGGTTCATGGCGCACTTTCTGTTGCTGGATGCGTATAAGAAGTAGGGGAGCATTGCCCAACGCGCGATGCACCGTCCCCCGGTGGCCGGCGACCACCTTTCCCTCACCGGCCGCATGTGCCCGTTTCCTCCCCACCAAGGTGATCACCTCGTGTGTGTGGCAAAAGCGCGTGATCATGATCACCTTGATCGCCTGGCCTGTCTCTTCCGCTCCGTGAGCACTGTCAAGCGTCACAAAATCGTCGCAATCGCGAGACAAAGCCGACTCTCCCTCTCCCTATCGTGGTTCCCGGGCCATCATCGCGCCGCGCCATTCCGGCGACGCGCATCGAACCCGACCATGCCGGACATCCACCCGGCATACGGGGGCTAGCCGGTAGACGACCCGCCAGGGAATGCCGGTTATCCCTCCCCCCGAAACGCCCGGAAGCCGCGTATTGCCACGCTGGCCCCGGGCGGATACTCGGGTTGGCAATGGAGGGACGCCTGTCGACGCGACAGCCGCCCGCATCTCGCCAGGGACCAGTCGAGTACCACGGATCTCATGGAGAGGTATGTCACATGTCACGATTGAACCTCGGGCCAGGGGGAATCGCCCGTTTCAGCGCATCACGTCCCTGGCTGACCATCGCCGCCTGGGTCGTCATCGCCGCGATCATCATCGCCGGCGGCGCCATGACCCATCAGAAAGACTATGAGGACGACTTCACCAGCGCGCCGGACTCCCAGGTCGGCCAGAACCTCATCGAAGAGCACTTCGGCGTCGACGATGGCGCCAGCGAGACACTGATCTTCGTCAGTGAGTCGACAACGGTCGATGATCCGGCCTTCCAACAGGTCGTCGAGACGACGATCGGGAACCTGGGCGCGTTCGAGGACGACATCGCCGGCATCGTGAACTACTACGACGCGCCGGACGCCCCGGAGATGCAGTCGCTCGTCGGCAGTGACGGCCATGCGCTGCTCGTCCCGATCTCGCTGCACGGCGACTGGTCCGACTACGAGACCCGCTACAGCGAGTTCCGCTCCGCCATGGACGCCTCCCAGGCCGATGGCTTCCGCATCGGCGCGATCGGCGACCTCAGCGGCGGCGAGATCGGCGAGATGTATGGCGAGGACATGGAGAAGGACATTCAGATCGGCCTGCCCGTCGCGGCCGTCGTCCTGATCGTCGTCTTCGGCTCCCTCATCGCGGCCGGCCTCCCGCTCATCCTCGGTGTCGTCACCATCGTCACCGCGACCGGCCTTGCCCAGATCGTCGGCGGCGTCATGGTCATGGACGAAGCCGGCATGATGCTCGTCACGATGATCGGTCTCGCTGTCGGCATCGACTACTCGCTGTTCCTGCTCGAGCGCTACCGTGAGGAGCGTCGCCACGGCGCCTCGAAGATCGACGCCGTCGAGCGCGCTGGCGCTACCGCCGGCAAGGCTGTGCTCTTCTCGGGCGGCACCGTGCTGCTCGCGCTGCTTGGCCTGCTCTTCATGCCGATCACCATCTTCCAGGGCATGGGCGTCAGCACCGCGCTCACCGTCGTTGTCGCCGTCGCCGCCGGCCTGACCCTGCTTCCGGCGCTGACCCGCCTGACCGGCGACTGGCTCAACTTCCCGCGCTTTGGCCTCATGAAGAAGCTCCGCGCGCAGGACGCCACCGGCGTCTCGCAGTTCGAGGATCCGAAGCCCGGCCACGGCCTCTGGGGACGCCTCGGCGCCCGCGTCATGAAGCGCCCCGGCATCTTCGCTACCCTGACCGCCGGTTTTCTGCTCATCCTCGCGCTCCCGGTCTTCACCATGGAGCTGGGCCAGCCGTCGATGGAGAGCTTCCCGGATAGCGAGTACAAGTCCAGCTTCGTGCTGATGTCGGAGAACTTCTACGCGGGCCAGGAGAGCCCGGTCAGCATCGTCGTCACCGGTGACGTCGATTCCGAAACGACCCAGCAGCAGGTCGACGCCTTCATCGCCGCGACCGGCGAGGACGGCCGCTACAGCCAGGCGACGACTCGCGTCAGCGAGGACGGCGAGATCCTCGTCATCGATCTCATGCTCCGCGACGATCCGTTTGCCGAGCAGGGCATGCAGGCCGTCACCGACCTGCGCGAGGACTTCGTCCCGGCCGCTTTCGGCAATGCCGCCGATTCGGTCTACGTCGCGGGCGATCCGGCGATGAACGTCGACTTCAACACGGTCCTTTCGGACAACCTGCCGTACGTCTTCGCATTCGTCCTCGGCCTGAGCTTCGTGCTCCTGATGGTGGCGTTCCGCTCGATCATCGTTCCGGCGATGTCCATCGTCCTGAACATGCTTTCGGTCGGCGCGGCCTACGGCGCGGTGGTCGCGGTCTTCCAGCACGGCTGGGGCGCCGATCTCCTCGGCCTGACAGAGGTCGAGGTCATCACGAACTGGCTCCCGGTGATGCTCTTCTGCATCCTCTTCGGCCTGAGCATGGACTACCACGTCTTCCTGCTGAGCCGGGTGCGCGAGCACTGGGACCACTCGAAGGACAACGAGGCCTCCATCGTCGCCGGCCTTCAGTCCACCGGCCGCATCATCACCGGCGCGGCCCTGATCATGGTCGCCGTCTTCTCCGCCTTCGCCCTCGGCCGGATGACGGAGATGCAGCAGATGGGCTTCGGCCTCGGCGTGGCTGTCCTCCTGGACGCTACCCTCATCCGGACCATCCTCGTCCCCGCGACGATGCGGCTGCTCGGCGACATGAACTGGTACATGCCGAAGGCGCTCGGATGGCTGCCGGAGATCCACGTCGAAGGCAAGCTCGAGCCGATCCGCCTCCAGCGCCTCGAGGGCGAGCAGGTCAGCGCCGACTAGACCCTTGGGACGCTGACGTCCCGCACATGCACCACGAAGGAGGCCGGGCAGATGCCCGGCCTCTTTCTCGCGTTAATGCAGATCGTGTAGGGGCCGACCCCGTGTCGACCCGATCGCCCGGAGGGCGATATCTGCACGGGCGGACTCTATGTTCTCGCCTTCGCTTACGCCGCGGTCACTTCGTAGCTCGCCACCTCGCTGCCCGGTCGCGCCGGCTCCCGCCGGTGCATCACGTCCCCGAGCGAGCTGCCATACCCGAGCAGCCGCAATCCGTTCAGCACCACGATGATGGT
>DATGPC010000346.1:0-4457 GCA_035305265.1 Thermomicrobiales bacterium
TAGGGCTGCAACCCGTGCTTGTGCGGATCGATCACGATCGAGTCGACCTCCCCGAGCCGCTCGAACGCCCGTGCCGCCTCCGGCCCGAGGTTTCCGGCCAACGCGAAATACCCGCCATACGCTGCGTCCGCATGGAGGCGGAAGCCGTACTCGTCCCGGAGCGCCAGGATCTCCGGCAGCGGATCCACCGAGCCGATCGCCGTCGTGCCCATCGTCGCGACGACCGTTCCGATATCGCCCGTTTCCAGCCGCGTCCGCAGCGCGTCGATGTCCATCCGGCCATTGCGGTCAACCGGGATTGACTCGAACTCCATCCCCAGGACGGCGCTGATCCGCTCGTGGGTGTAATGCGCTTGCGCGGACGCCACGACCTTCTTGCCGGGCGCCAGCTGACGCGAAACCCACAATGCCTCGAGATTGGCCATCGTCCCGCCACCGGTCAGGTGCCCGAGATGCGTCTCCCAACCGACCATCCGTGCGAGAGCGGCGACGGCCTCCTTCTCCATCCGGGAGGAGGCACGCCCGCCGTCCAGCGCGTGGTTGTTCGGGTTGATCCAGAGAGCGAGTGCGTAGGCAAGCCTCGCGACCGGGTGCGGCGGCTTGAGCATCTGCCCCGCGTAAAGCGGATGGAAGTAGGGGAAGTTGTCCTGCATCCGCTCCGCGACCTGACCGAGCACCTGTGCCATCGCGGCCGCGTCGACCGGCGTGCCCTCCGCCAGCGGCAGCTCATCGAAACCGCCTCCCAACCGTTCGAGCATTTCCTGGAGCAGGGGCAATGTCTCCGTCTCCAGCACGGTTCTCGTCACGTCGCTCACCGCCAGTCCCCTCCTGTGCCACACGGGCGGCACATCACATCAGAATCGCCATGCAGTTATCGTCACATTCCCGACGGATCGTGTCCACAGAAATCGTGCTGTTGGTTCAGGCGCACCGATCTGTGTCTCGAACCGGTCGCACATTGAACAGATAGTGAAGCGAATCGTGGGGATTGCCCTTCTATTCCCACTTCGGCACACTGGCTACGGGTCCGAACCAAATCACCAACATCTTCAACTGCCGCTGCACCGATTCCATGGAGCGATCAACGGCAGTGAAAGGACCAGCGAATGTCCCCAGGCATCGGCACAACGACGTTCTTTCGCGCATTGGCGAGCGCAGAATTGGCAACAAGCAACGAAGCGTGGCCTGACGCCGCCGTACAGTGGGAAGAAATCACTGCAGCGAACCCGGTCAATGGTCACTATTGGTCACGGCTCGCCGAGGCGCGCGAAAAGCTGGGAGACGAGCATGGGGCGATCGCTGCGTATGAGCATGCATTCGAGCTCCGCGACGGGTTCCCGGCGGAAACGGCCTACAAGATCGCGCGGTGTCAGGCACGACTCGGCAATGTTGACGAAGCGCTTCGTTGGTTGAAACGGGCGTGGGAATTGGGGCTTCGGGATGTAGCCGGCGCCAGGGAAGACGACGACCTGGCGCCTCTGCGTTCGACAACACATTTCCGCGAGCTGTTCGGTATCGCGGACGGCGAGGAGATGGAGCGTATCGAGGGATGGCGCTTCGACCTGAACTTCCTGGCGCGTGAGATCAAGCGTCGGGCATTTGCACCGTTCCAGTATCAATCCGAAGCCACCTTCGACGCCGCCGTCGAATCACTCCTGGAGGCGATCCCCGACCTTACCGACGCGCAAATCATCATCGAGATGATCCGGTTGATCATGCCGCTCGGGGATGGGCACGCCCGGATCCGCACACCGAAGGACCGCAGCGACCTGCAGCGAGCCGCACCTGTGCAGATGTACCTCTTCGAGGAGGGCCTGTACATCGTCGCGGCAGCACCCCGGCACAGGGACCTGATCGGCACCCGGCTGGTCAAGATCGGTGACCGCACGACGGACGACGTCATGCAGACGGTCAGCGAGATCATTCCTCGCGATAACGACAACACGTACTGGGTAAAGGAAAACCTCCCCCTCATGCTGCGGGAGTTCCCCATCCTCCACGCCCTCGGGGTCATCGAAGATCCTGAACAGGCGTCACTCACGATCGAGGATCGTGACGGCGCGACCCGAACCGTCTCGATCGCCGCCGATGCCGAAGAACCGGCCGGGGAGCTACGGTATGCTATCCCCTTCCCGAAAGGCTGGATTTCCCTTCAGGCGATGGACGGAAACCCCCTGCCTCCCTCCTTGCGGAATGCGCATATCCCCTACTGGTTCGAGTACCTGGCTGAGCATCGTACCGTCTATTTCCAGTTCAACAGCGTGCGAAACGCACCCGGCGAGACCCTCGGGGATTTCACCGAACGACTCTTTGGGTTTATCGAAGTACAGGATGTCGAAAAGCTCATCGTAGATATACGATGGAATGACGGAGGCAACACGTTCCTCGAGCTCCCGCTCCTCCGCCGGATCGTGGGAGATCCGAAGATCAATCGACGTGGCGCCCTGTTCATCATCATCGGCCGCCGGACCTTCTCGGCTGCGCAAAACGGGGTGAATTTCCTGGACATGCACAGTGAAGCCATCTTTGTGGGCGAACCAACCGGATCCAGCCCATCGTTCATTGGCGAGACCGCGATGTTCGAGCTCCCCTATAGCAAGGTGGAAGTCAATGTCTCCGACCTCCACTGGGTCGGGACATGGCCCGGGGATTACCGGCGGTGGATTGCGCCGACGCTTCTCACACCTCCGACGTTTGCGGCATACCGCGCCAACCGTGACGAGGCGATGGAGGCGATTCTCGCCTACAACGAGTATCTTCCCGGCGGATGATCCCCGGGTCCGCAGGCGCCCCGGGGCATTGACGCCCGGCCGGGCACCGCCTACAATCGCCTCCAACAACTGAATGCCTTATCCAGAGAGGTGGAGGGAATCGGCCCTGTGAAGCCCGGCAGCCTGCGATGCGTCCCGCAAAGGATCGACGCGTAAGGTGCCAACTCCGGCAGAGCGATCTGCGAGATAAGGGATCAGCGATACGCGCATGCTGTCGCCCCCTGTTTCCGCAGGGGGTGTTTTTCATCCCCGGCAGGAAGCATCGGACTACCCCGATGCAACCATGATTCGGTCCGCCCCCTCCCCCGCTCTGGCAAACGACCATTCGGAAGCGAGCGCGGACCGCCCATGAGCCAGGACAGCGACCACACCACAAACGAGACGACCAACGAGAACATGCGCCGGCATCTCCATGTCGTCCCGGCCTACCGGCCGACGACGGACGGCGTGATGCGCCTCGCCCACCTCGGCCCGGTCGATCTCGAGCTCGGCGGGCACCTGCCGGACGTTACCCTCGCCTACCGCACCTGGGGCACGCTGAACGACGCCGGCGACAACGCCGTCATCATCCTCCACGCGCTGACCGGCGATAGCCTCGCGGCCGGAGACGGCGGTTGGTGGGAGCCGGTCATCGGCCCGGGCGGACCGATCGACACGAACACGCATTTCGTCCTGTGCGCCAACATCCTCGGCGGATGCCAGGGCAGCACTGGTCCGGCATCCCGCGATCCCGAAGGGCGCCACTGGGGCGCGCGCTTCCCGCACATCACGATCGGGGACATCGTCACCACCCAGCGCCGCCTGGTCGAGAAACTCGGAATCACGAAGCTGGTCGCGATCGGCGGCTCCATCGGCGGCTTCCAGGCGCTGGAATGGGCAACCCGACACGCCGACATGACGATCGGCACCGCGGCAATCGCCGCCAGCGGCGCGCTCAATGCCCTCGGGATCGCTATTCATGGCGAGGTTGGCCGTCGCGCGATCATGGCCGACCCCGACTGGCGCAACGGGAACTATCTCGAGGAGGGGACCTTCCCGGAGCAGGGTCTCGCAATCGCCCGCATGGCCGCGATGACGACCTACCACAGCCGCCAGAGCCTCGGAAGCCGATTCGGCCGGAACACGGCGGTTCGCCCTCCGCTGTACCAGCCGTTCGGCACGACGTTCGACGTCGAGGGCTATCTGCACTACCACGGCCGCGCGCTCGTCCAGCGCTTCGACGCGAACAGCTACCTCTACCTCACCCGCGCGATGGACATGTACGACGTCGGTCGGGACGGCGGCGACGAGTACTGGTTCGATCGCATCTCCGCGCCGCTCCTGCTCGTCGGCATCTCATCCGACTGGCTCTTCCCGCCGGACGACATCGAGCTGCTCGCAAGCCGCATCCGCGATCGGGGCAAGGACGTCACCTACGCGCTGATCGATTCGCCGAACGGGCACGACAGCTTCCTGAAAGACTGGAACGATCTCAACCCGATCGTCGCGGATTTCATGCGGTCGCTCGATCAGCAGGGCACGATCGCCACGTCCGGAGCGGCATCGCAATGACGATCCGCTTGCGACATCGTCGCCGGGCCCGGGACGGCTTGATGTGTACCGCCTCGGGTGGAAATCCGTACCGCCGGACCTTGTGTCCGGCGCCGCAGACAAGCTGCGGAGGTACGAAGGGCCTCTAATCGGGGA
>DATGPC010000347.1:0-19696 GCA_035305265.1 Thermomicrobiales bacterium
GTTGAACCGTTGGCGCAGAAGGTGCTACGCTCATACTCCGACCGGTTGTGTCGGATGCCGAGATGCTGATGTGGTCTTGAGCCAACGTTTTGTGAGCCGGGAGCTGCTCGTCCATGGGCCGTGGTCCGTGGTACGTCCGTGGCACCCACCTGATTATTCAGGTTCAAGGCTCCGCATCAAGCGCGGATCCGGCTAACCGGTCATCTTTTCGCTGGAACCCCGGAGTCCCTCCTTGATCAGCGTCATCCTCGGTCCAGATTACGCCCTCGCCCGAACCGCCCTTCGCGATCTTCGCAAACAGCGCGACCCTTCCGGCGACAGCACCTCGTTCCTCGACGGCAAGAGTGTCTCCATCCGCCAGGTCATCACCGATATCTCCAGCCTCGGATTCTTCTCGGCCGGACGCGTTGTCATCGTCGAAGACCTGATCGCGCGGCTCGGCAAGCAGGGCGCGAAGGACAACGGGCAAACCCCGGACTGGCCGGGCCTGTTCGCGGCCGTCCAGTCAGAGAGCACGCTCATCCTGATCGATCCGTCGCTCGCCTCGCTCCCCGCTGCGGTCAAGAAAGCGCTTCCCAACGACGCCACGGTGCAGCTCAGCAAGCCACCACGCGGCGCCGAACTGGTGGGATGGATCCAGCGCGAGGCGAAAAAGAACGGTGCCGGGATCGATCAACAGGCCGCTCGTGATCTCGCCATGGCGCTCTACCCGCAATCATGGGCACAGGAATCTCGCAACCCGGCCTACGATCGGCCACCGGATATGGAGATGCTCGCGAACGAGATCGCGAAGCTCGCGCTCGCGGCGCACCCGAACCCGATCACCAGCCAGCTCGTCCAGGAGCTGGTCCCGAGAGAGTCTGACGACAAGCTCTTCACCTTCCTTGACGCGGCCTCCGCCGGGAACGTCCCGGTTGCGATGGTCGAGCTGGAGAAGCTGATTCACGCAGGTGAGGACCCCGGCAAACTCCTGGCGCAGTTGAGCCAGAGTGTCGAGCTTGGCGCGGTCATGGCCGCCGCCGAACGCCGCAATCCGGAGTCCGTGGGGAAGGAGATCGGCCTGAGCAACCCGAAGCGGATGGTGTCCATCCAGCGCGGCCTGCAAGGCCAGGGTTCGACCGCGCTACGACGCGTTCCGCTTGCCGCGGCCTCGGATCGGAAGATGAAGACCGGGGAGCTCAAGGAGCCGCTGGACGCCCTCTACGACCTCATCCTCTCCATCGCGACATCCCGCCGAAGCCGTTAGGCCCTCCGTTCGGTCACCTGGAGATTCCTCACGGATGCCTGGCCATTCCGTACAGTCGCCCCTCGTGGGCGACGCATATTCACCAGGAACCGCCTGGAATCACCGCAAGCACGCCACGGGTAAACGCCAAATGCCCCGGCGGAAGACCACCGGGGCAAACGGGTCACATTAATCGCGTGCGCGAAACGCCTTAGGCGCTGGCGGACGTGGCGGCGTTGAACTTCGCCATCAGCCGGCTCTTGCGGCGGGCGGCGTTGTTCTTGTGGATGATGCCCTTGCCAGCCGTGCGATCCAGCATCGCGATCGCCCTGGCCACGGCCTCCTGCGCCTCGGACTGCTCACCGCTCTGGATCGCCATCTCGGCCTTCTTCACCAGCGTGCGGGACGCGGAGCGGTACGGACGATTGCGCAGGCGGTTGCGCTCGTTGGTACGAACGCGCTTCAGGGCAGACTTGCTATTCGCCAATGGAAACCTTCCTCAATACACATCATCGTGAACAGTCACGACGGAAACATCTTGCAACCATAAACACAGCAAAGCGGCCAGTCTCCCGGCGCACCGGGTAGTGTACCAAAATCCTTGTGTTCGCTCAACTGCCTTCCAGGAACATCCCGAAGCCGTCTGTTCACCTGCGCTTTTCCCATCCGGCATGGGATAATCCGGTTCATGAGTCAGGCCAGCCAGGTCTTCGGACAGCGCACCACCCCATCATCTGAATCATCCAACGAGCCCGCGCAGTCGCGCGGCGCCGGCATGGCGCGCAACGCGATCATCGTCAGCGTCGCCTTCGTCCTCAGCCGCCTGCTCGGTCTCGCCCGCGAGATGATCCTCGCCCGCCAGTTCGGAACCGGCCCGGATATGGAGGCCTACGTCGCCGCGTTCCGCATCCCGGACTTGCTTTTCCTGACCATCATGTCCGGCGCGTTCGGCGCTGCCTTCATCCCAGTCTTTGGCGGATTCCTCGATCGGGGCGACCGCCACCGGGCGTCCCGGCTCGCGTCGTCCATCCTGACCTGGACCGGCATCTCCGTCCTCGTCACCGGCGCCATCGCCTATGCCCTGGCCGGACCGATCACGTCGGCGCTCTTCGACTTCGATGACTACACGCACGGCCTGACCGTTGAGCTGATGCGCATCCTCCTGTTGTCGCCCGTTTTTCTCGGGCTCGGGATCGCGTTCAAGGGCATCCTCGAGGCGCAGAACCAGTTCACCCTCCCGGCGCTCTCGCCGCTTTTCTACAACGCCGCCATCATCGTTGGCGCCGCGTTCTTCGCACCCGATTACGGCATCCACGCCGTCGCCTGGGCGGTCATCATCGGCGCGGTCCTGCACATGGCCATCGAGCTTCCGGGCGTTCTTCGCTCCGGACTTGCCTTCCGACCCACGCTCGACCGACGCGTCGACGGGCTCTCTGAAGTCCTGCGCCTCCTCGGGCCTCGCGTCCTGGGGCAGGCCGCGTTCCAGATCAACTTCATTGCCGTGACCGCGTTTGCCTCGACGATCGGCGACGAGAATGTCGCGGCCTTCAACTACGCATGGCAGCTCTTGATGTTGCCGCATGGCGTGCTGGCCCTGAGCATCTCGACCGTCGCCTTCCCGTCGCTTGCCGCGCTCTTCAGCCGGGGCGATCGGCGCGGATTCGGCACCCTGCTGGATCGCACGATGCGCCCGCTGCTCTTCCTGTCCATCCCCGCCAGCATCGGCCTGCTGCTCGCCGGCCGGCCGGTGGTGATGGTCATCTTCGAGGGTGGGAACTTCACGGAGCGCTCGACCGACCTCGTGGTCGCCGCACTCACCTGGTTCGCCATCGGTCTGGTCGGATACGGCCTCACCGAGATCATTACCCGCGTTTTCTACGCGATGCGCGACACCCGAACCCCGGTTATCACCGGCATCCTGACGATCATCCTGAACATCATCCTCTGCTCGCTCCTGATCGGGTCGCTGGGCATCGAGGGCCTGTCGATCTCGCTCAGCGCAACGACGGCGGCCGAGGCGATCATCATGCTGTTCTTCCTTCGCTACCGATCCGGTCAGGTCTTCTCGCCCGGGTTCTTCGGCTGGCTGATGAAAGTGGTCCTCGCCACCGCCGCCATGGGCGTCGTGATGCGGATATCGAGCCCCTGGCTGCTCGACGTCCTGGAAGCCGATGTCTCGTTCGTGACCCATGGCGTGTATCTCGGACTCTGTATGGTCGCCTACGTTTCCACGTTCGTGGTCGCCGCCTGGCTCCTCCGCATCCCGGAGCTGGAGCAGTCCGTCGACAAGTTTGCGGCCCGGCTTCCGGCGAACATCCGGGCCATCCTGTTCAGATAATCCCGAATCGCGCTTTCCGCTATAATTGGCGGGCTACGAGGCCGGGTTCTGCGCCCGGCCGCCTTCATTCCGACACCTGACACAAAGACGGGAAACGATCCCCCCAACATGACCAACGAGATCGATACATCCCACATCCGAAACTTCAGCATCATTGCGCACATCGACCACGGCAAGTCGACGCTGGCGGATCGTCTCCTGCAGCAGACCGGCACGGTCGCCGAGCGCGATCTCCAGCAGCAGATGCTGGACTCCATGGACCTCGAGCGGGAAAAGGGCATTACCATCAAGGCCCGCGCCGTCCGCATGAACTACACGGCCCAGGACGGACAGGATTACGAGCTGAACCTGATCGACACGCCGGGTCACGTGGACTTCTCGTACGAGGTCAGCCGCAGCCTTGCCGCCTGCGAAGGCGCGATCCTCGTCGTGGACGCAGCCCAGGGCATCGAGGCCCAGACCATGGCCAACGTCTACCTTGCCCTCGAGCATGACCTCGCGATGATCGCCGTTATCAACAAGATCGACCTGCCCAACGCCGACCCCGAGCGGGTCAGCAAGGAGGTGGGCGACTTCATAGGCCTGGTCGATGACGAGATCATCTCGGCGTCTGCCAAGACCGGCCAGGGTGTCGACCAAATTCTCGAAGCGATCGTCAATCACATCCCGCCGCCAGCGGCCGAGGGTGGCACCGGTCCCCTTCGCGCGCTGATCTTCGACTCGCACTATGACGCCTACAAGGGCGTCATCGCCTACGTCAAGATCGTCGACGGCAAGATCAAGAAGGATCAGCGGATCCGCATCATGGGCACGAAGAAGGAGGCCGAGCTTCTCGAGATCGGCTACTTCTCACCCATGATGCAGGAAGTCGACGAGCTGAACACCGGCGAGGTTGGCTATATCGCGACCGGCCTGAAGAACGTCAAGGACTGCCAGGTCGGCGACACGATCACGATCGCAGACGCCCAAGCAGAAAAGCCCCTCCCCGGCTACCAGCCGGCCAAGGCGATGGTCTTCGCTGGTCTCTTCCCGGTCGACAACGAGGACTTCCCGTTGCTTCGCGACGCCCTCGAGCGCCTGCAGCTGAACGACGCGTCCCTCACGTACGAGGCGGAGTCGTCGGCCGCTCTGGGCTTCGGCTTCCGGTGCGGATTCCTCGGCCTGCTCCATATGGAGATCATCCAGGAACGTCTCGAGCGTGAATACAACCTCGATCTCCTCGCCACCGCGCCAAGCGTGGAGTACGAGGTCGAGTTGCGCGGCGGCGAGATCGTGAAGGTCGACAACCCGTCGGATATGCCGAACTTCGGCGAGATCGAGGAGATCCGCGAGCCGTGGATGCACCTGAACATCATCGCGCCCTCCCGGTACATCGGCGCGATCATGGATCTCACCACGAACAAGCGCGCGACGTTCGTCGAGATGATCTACCTCGATGAGGACCGCGTGCAGCTCAAGTACGACATCCCCCTTGCCGAGCTCATCGTCGAGTTCTACGACCAGCTCAAGAGCCGCACACAAGGGTACGCGTCCCTCGATTACTCCTACGCCGACATGCGAGCCGCCGATCTCGTGAAGCTGGACGTGCTGGTCAACGGCACGCCGGTCGATGCGCTCTCGGTCATCACTCACCGTGACGACGCCTACTACAAGGGCCGCGATCTCGTGCAGAAGCTGCGTGGCCTCATTCCGCGCCAGATGTTCGACGTCCCGATCCAGGCGTCCATCGGCAGCCGCATCATCTCCCGCGAAACGGTCAAGGCGATGCGCAAGAACGTTCTCGCCAAGTGCTACGGCGGTGACGTCAGCCGGAAGCGCAAACTGCTCGAGAAGCAAAAAGAGGGTAAGGCCCGCATGAAGATGGTCGGCTCCGTCGAGATCCCGCAGGAGGCCTTCATGGCCGTCCTGAGCCTCGGTAGCTCGGCGGACAAAGCGGCGAAGTGATGGCGGACATTACGATCGTCGGGCTCGGACCCGGCCCCGCCGGGTTTCGCACCGTCGCCGTCCAGCAGGCGCTCGACACTGCGAGCCATATCTACCTCCGCAATCATCCCGGTGCAGACTTTGTCGATCTGTTGGAACGTCCGAATGTCACCGATGTCGCCACGTTCCGCTACCAGGGCGCTCCATCCGGACGACGATGGCAAGCGGCGGCCAAAGCGGTTGTGGACGGAGCCTCCAGCGGGCCGGTCGTCCTCGCGATCCCTGGCCACGCCCGCTTCGGTGAGATGCTCACGATCGAAACCATGCGGGAGGCAGACGCCCGGGGATTGAGCGTCGAGGTGCTGGACGGTATCTCGATGATCGACTTGCTCTCCACCGCGCTGGATATCGACCCTGTGCTCAGACGCGTGCAGTTGATGGATGGACGGAGCGTCTCCAGGGGCCAGGACGAGGCGCCCTTCGACGGCGGTCGATTCGCTGCCACCCCTCGCCACCCGATGCTGATCACGCATGTCTACGACAATGCGATCATGCGACCGCTGGCGGCCCAACTCTCAAGGATCCTGCCGCAGGATCACACGCTGACACTTGTCAGTGACGCCGGCTTGCCGGGCCAATCCATGGAATCGATCACCCTTGCCGGGCTGGCCGAGCATCCGGGCGGGCCCATGCTGGCGATCTATGTCCCGCCGCTGGAGGATCTTGACGCGACACGTGATCCTCGCACGCTACAGCACATCGTCGCCCGCCTCCGCCGCCCGGACGGCTGCCCGTGGGACCGCAAGCAGGATCACACGACGCTACGCGACTCGATCATCGACGAAGCCTACGAGGTCCTCGACGCGATCGACGCCGGCGATTCCGCCAACCTGGCCGAAGAGCTCGGCGACCTTATCCTGCTGGTCATGATGCACGCCCAGATCGCCGAGGAAGCCGGCACGTTCACCCTGGAAGACGTCTACGACACCGTCTCCCGGAAGATCATCCGGCGGCATCCACATGTCTTCGGGGATATGTCGGCTGAGGATGCGGGAGATGTGATCGGCCTCTGGCAGCAGGTCAAGGCGCAGGAAAAGGCGGACCAACCGGCAAAGCCCGAGAAGGCAGCTGACGGCCAGCCTCACTCGATGCCGGCGCTGACCCGCGCGACTCGCGTCCTGAAGGAGCATCCACTCGCCCAGGATCTTCCACCATCGACGTCGGAAGAACGATCGCAGGCCCTCCTGGCCGCCGTCGCCGACCTCGTCGCCCACGGCGAAGACCCCGAAACGGTCCTCCGCCAGGCGCTTGTCAACCACGCCACGAATTTGTAGGGACGGATGGCCGCTGGCTCACCGTCCGCGTCGCGAAGCGATGTAATGTGAGGGAGAATCGTTTTCCATGCAACAGATTGACGTCCAGCCATCAGCCGTCGGCCGCATTACCTGCGGCACACTTCGCATCGACCACGCGGAGTCGACGGTCACGCTCAAGGGATGGGTCAACCGAAGGCGTGACCTTGGCGGCCTCATCTTCATCGATCTTCGCGACCGGTTCGGCATCACGCAGGTGGTCTTCAACCCGCAGGTCGCCGCTGAGGCCCACGACGCCGCGAACGCCCTCCGAAACGAGTTCGTGATCGAGGTAAAGGGCGTCGTCCGCCAGCGACCCGAAGGCACCGTCAACCCCAGGATGGATACAGGGGAGATCGAGGTCGAGGCGCACGAGCTGACGATCCTCAACACCTCGAAGACGCCGCCCTTCTACATCAACGAAGAGGTCGACGTCGACGAGACGCTTCGCCTGAAGTACCGCTACCTCGACCTGCGACGCCAGTCGATGCAGAAGAACATGCTCCTGCGCCACCGCATCGTGAAGTTCATGCGTGACTTCCTCGATGAGCGCGGCTTCGTCGAGGTCGAGACGCCGACCCTGATCAAGAGCACGCCCGAGGGCGCGCGCGACTTCCTGGTTCCCTCCAGCGGCATGCCGGGCACGTTCTACGCGCTCCCGCAAAGCCCGCAGATCCTCAAGCAGCTGCTCATGGTCTCCGGACTGGATCGCTACTTCCAGATCGCACGCTGCTTCCGTGACGAGGCACAACGCGCCGACCGGCAGCCGGAGTTCAGCCAACTCGACATCGAGATGTCCTTCATCGATGAGGAGGACATCATGTCGCTCATGGAGGATCTCTTCGTCGAGATCACCGAGCGCTACACCGACAAGAAGATCCTGCAGAAGCCTTTCCCGCGGATGACCTACGCCGAGGCGATGGACAAGTACGGCAATGACCGGCCAGACCTGCGCTTCGGCCTCGAGCTGCAGGATGTCTCCGAGGCGCTTCGTGGTACCGGCTTCAAGGCATTCGCCGGTGTGCTCGAAAATGGTGGCGAGGTGAAGGCGCTCGTCGTTCCCGGCTGTGGCGGCTATACCCGCAAGCAGATCGACGAGGTCACAGAGCTAGCGAAGCAGCATGGCGCCAAGGGCCTTGCGACAATCGCCGTGCAGGATGAGGGCGTGAAGTCCCCCATTGCCAAGTTCCTCAGCGAGGAAGAGATCGCAGCCCTCACGAGCGGTATCGGCGCGAATCCGGGCGACCTCGTCCTTCTCGTCGCCGACCAGCCGGACGTCGTCGCGAAGGCGCTCTCCGCGCTGCGGGACGAGTTTGGCGATCGCCTCGGCCTGAAGGACCCGAACACCGTCGCATACGCCTGGCTCGTGGAGTTCCCGTTGCTGGAGTGGGATGAGGAAGGCAACCGCTGGGACGCCACTCACAACCCGTTCTGCGGCTTCTACGAAGAGGACGCGCACTTGCTCGACTCCGAGCCGGGCAAGGTTCGCTCGCGCCAGTACGACCTCATCGCCAACGGCAACGAGCTCGGCGGCGGTAGCATCCGGAACCACACCCGCGAGGCCCAGGAGAAGGTCTTCGAGCTCATGGGCCACACCGGAGACGCCGTTGAGGAGCGCTTCGGCTCGATTCTCACCGCGCTCGAGTACGGCGCGCCGCCGCACGGCGGTATCGCCTTCGGCCTCGACCGCACGGTCATGGTCCTCGCCGGCGAGGAGAGCATCCGCGACGTCATCGCTTTCCCGAAGAACCAGCGCGGCGTCGACGTCATGTTCGAGGCACCCGCCCCGGTCGAGACGGAGCAGCTCGATGAGCTGGGCCTGCAGCTGAAGGCCGGTGTCCAGCCCGAAACCCCGGTCGTCGAGGTCGAGGAACAGCCCACCGAGGCCTAGATAAACCGAGAGGCCGCCGGGAATATTCCCGGCGGCCTCACAGGCTTTGTTTGCACCCATTCCGTACGCCCGCCCTTGTGGCCCGGTTCTTTGCGTCACAGCGACTCAGCCGACTCGCTCGCACGCCGACACATCAACGGCGGGGCAACGTGTTCCAGGACAACCCGCACGTCGAGTCGATGCCGTCCGCTTCGACAAGCGTCCGCGACCGGCCATCCACCTCCCGGGCGTCGAAATCGATCCGGATCGCCTTCATCTCGAAGCCGGACCCTTCCCAGCGCAAATAAGCGATCCATTCTCCTTCCGGCGAAAAGGTCGGATTGCTCGCCTGCTCCCCGTCGGTCAACTTGCTGAGCTGCTCATCTTCCCGGTTGCAGAGCCAGAGATCGCTCACGCCGTTCTCATCCCGGATCGCCGCGACGATCCATGTGCCATCCGGGGAGATTGCCGGATCATACGCCCCCTGCGGCCCCTCGATCATGGGATATGTCGTCCCCATGTTGAGATCCCGCATCGCGATGTACGTCGTGCTCCCGGGTCCCCATCCGCCAGACAACACCGTATAGACGGCATAGAGGGCGCTCGCATCCACCGAGATATGCTCGATGGCACCAGCATCCGTGTTGTCTGATGCGGCGGGATATGTCGTTTCGGCGCTCGGGTCGAGGATCCACATGATCGGCTCGCCCGCAGCCGACCCCTCCGTGCTCGCGTAGCAGATGATCCCCGCCTTGCTCCACGACGGATCCATCACCCACACGCTCTCGGCGACATACTCCGGGCTCCCCTCCTCCGCATCGCTCTCGTTCTCGGTCAAGCGACGCGTCCGGCCCGTCCGCGTATTCGCCATGATGAGGTTGGAGTAACTACCACCGTCACGCACATACAACAGGTAGTCGGAATCCGGCTCCCACGTCGGGTCCATCGCCTGCCCGTCTTCGACGATGACGCTGGTTCCATCCTCTGAGGACCACACCCAGACATCGCCATCCTTGACGAACGCAATCCGTCCCTCAGGCTCGTCGCCTTGCGCCGTCGCCCGGCTGGCGGACCCGATCCCGGCCAGGGACGCACCCAGCCCCGCGACCGATTTCAGGAGATCACGACGCCCGATCATGTCGTCACCTCGTTCGGCCGAAAGCCAAGGGCCCGCAACTCCTCGCGAGCAACGGCCTCCTCATTCCACGGTCGATGCTCGAAGCCCCAGATCATGCTCGTCTCGTGCCCCTTGCCCGCCAGCAGCACGCAATCGCCATCTCTGGCGATCTCGAACGCCTTGCGGATCGCGTCCCGCCGATCGGTGATCTCGAAGAGGGTTTCGCCATCGACGGCGCCCTTCTCACGCGCGCCGTCACCGATCTCGCGGATGATCTTGTCAGGGTCCTCGTTCCGCGGATCTTCGCTCGTCACGATCGTGACGTCCGCCAGCTCGGCCATCACCGCTCCCTGCAAGGGCCGCTTGAACGGGTCACGTTCACCCGCGCTGCCCGACACCGCGATCAGTCGCCGGCCAGAGTGAAGCCTGCGAAGCAAACGGAGCACCTTGCCGATCGACTCCGGCGTGTGGGCGTAGTCCACGACAACATTGAACGATTGTCCCTCGACAACCCGGTTCATCCGGCCCGGGACACCGCTCGCGGTGGCAAGTGCCGCGACCGCATCCTGGCCATCGACGCCGGCCGCGCTCGTCACGCCGATCGCGCAAAGCGCATTGGCAACGTTGAATTCTCCCAGCATTGGCAAGGAAACCGGGAATTCTCCAGTGTCCGTACGCAGCACGAATCGGGAGCCGTCGCCATCGACAACGACATCCCCGGCGACGAGTTCCGCGCTGGGACTCTCCATGCTGTACCAGACGATCGGGGCACCCTCGGCATACTCCGCGACGGCTCGCGCCCCCTCGTCATCGGCATTCAGCACGACAACACCGCCATCGGCAGCCACCCGCTCCAGCAGGATCGCTTTCGCCCGGCGGTAGTTTTCGATGGTGCCGTGATACTCGAGATGCTCGTGCGTGATGTTGGTCACCCCGGCGATCGTGAACCGGGTACCGTCGAGCCGGTGCATGGCGAGTCCATGCGATGTCGCTTCCAGCACGGCCGCCGACGTTCCGCGGTCCACCATCTCGCGCAGGTATCCCTGTACCAGATTGGACTCGGGCGTCGTTTGGTGAGGGAGATTGTGGGTGGTCCCGTCGCCGATCTCGATGCCGACGGTTCCGATCAGGCCCGTCTGGATTCCGGCGTGCTGCAGGATATGCCGGACGAGGTAGCTCGTCGTCGTCTTCCCGTCTGTGCCGGTGAGCCCGATCATCGTCAGGTCGCGGCTCGGATGCCCCTGGAACGTTGCCGACAACGGCGCAAGGGCTGCCCGGCTGTTCTCGACCACGATCACCGGCACGCTGGCATCGACCGGCTCCTCGGCGAGGATGGCGGCGGCTCCACGCTGGACGGCAGCATCGATATAGCGATGACCATCGAAGTCACTACCTCGCAGCGCCGCGAAGAGATCGCCTGGCTGCACGGTGCGGGAGTCGTAAGTGATGCCGGAGATCGTCACATCGTCCGGGCCAACGAGCCGGGCGCCGGGAACATCGACGATCGCGTCCCGGATCGGCATGCGGCGGGTCGCTGGAGACGGGAATCCTTCAGACACGCATTACCCCTGGATGACGCCGGTCGACCGGGCAAGCCACGGAAGGATCGGCACATACCGCCGCTCCAGCGTGTCGGGCAACGTCACGATATCGCCACCGAAGCCGGTCTTGAAGCGGTAGATACCGCGCCAGTCGTCGCCCTTGGTTCCGGCCAGAGAAGCATTGTCCTCGCCCCGGAGCGATTCCGGATCGTGCTTCGGAATGCCCCAAAGGTCGTACCGCTTGCAGCCGCGTTCCCGCGCCCACTTCATGACCTCGAACTGGAGCAGGAACGATGCGCCATGCCCTCGGTTCTCGGTCGACGATGCGCCGTACATGTAGACGGCTTCCTCGCCGAATTCCGCCGCCATGATCACGGACGACAGCTTGTCCTCCCACGAAGCGAACAGGAAGATCGCCTTGTCGCCGAAGACATCCATGAAGTCCGCATAGTACTCGTAGGAGTGGATCGAGAACTCGTTGCGGTCGGCCGTATCCTGCATGAGCGCGTAGTACTGGTCCAGCGCAGCCTTGTCGTGCGGATCCTTCCGCTCGATCTCGACGCCTCGACGCATCGCGAGCCGGACGCTGTAGCGCGTCTTCGAGTGCATTCGCTTCAGCATCTTCTCGTCATCCTCGAGCGGCATCTTCACCGTCCGCTCGGGCTGCAGGTGCGCCGGCCCCTGCACCACGCCGGCATCCGAGTACCGGCCGGTCAATCCAAGATGCTGGTTCGGCTCGATGATGACGGAGATCGCCCGGTGGCGCTTCGCCACCTTGTCGATCTCGTTGCGAAGCTCCGGCCAGACCTTGTCCGGCGTGCCCGTCATGATCGGACCGCGCGGGATGTACCCGATGCTGATCGGCCCCTTTGACCGGAACAACACCTGGGCATACCCTTCGCCGTCCGCACCTCGCACGGAAACACGTTCTGCCTGCCAGCCATGGCGCGACTTGAACTCGCCCCACTCCCACGACTGGAGCAGGTGCCCGCCATTGGCAAGCAAGGCGCTGTTCCACTGCTCAGCGGGAGTCGCCGGCCTGACAAGGCCGGTCGCCTCGATCTTCTGTTCGGTCATGCTATCCGGGGAAATGGCGTGGCTCCCTTCGTCACCAACGTCATGGCGCCGGCCGGGGAGATCACCGGCGGCTAGTAGTCGTCTTCGTCGTCGAGCCCGGGATCGAAGATGAACGCTTCGTCATCCGCGCCCTCCTCGATCGCGATGAACTCCTCGACCTCGGCGATCGCGGCGTCCACCACGTCGAGCTCGTCATCGCTCACGTACTCGCGGAGCGTCTGCAACGATTGCTGGGCGGCACGCCCGCCATGGGCCGCGAGCGCCTCAATCGCCGCGACGCGCACAGGCATCTCGACGTCTTCGCGCGCAAGCATGGTCAGCATTGGGACAACATTCTCGCCCTCGAACTGGCCCAATGATGTCGCTGCCGCCTCGCGTTCGTCCGCGTCGTTGCTCCGGATGGCTCGTTCCAGCAATCCGACCCAGTCGCCGCCGGCACGTCCCATCGCTCGCAGGGCACCGAGCCGCAAGTCCGGCTCGCCGCTGTCGTAGTGCTCCTGGATGGTCTCCACGAGGTTCGGCGTGGCCGTGTCAACCGAGACACTCACCAACGCGGCAGCGCGCAATCGTGGCGCATTCGTCGGGTCGGTCGCAATGCCAACCAACGTCTTGCGCAGCGCCTGGTGAATCTTCGGCTCCAGCATCTCGAACTCGGCCAGCATCGCGAACGAGCCAAGGGTCTCGACCGCCGCGTGCCGCACATCCTCGTCCGGATCGCCGGTTGCCGCCTCGATCAGCGGCTGGATGAGGGCGGGATCGTCATAGGGTTCCAACCCGGCCGCGGCGACCTGCCGCACCGACGCGGCAGGGTCTTCCAGCAGCACGCGGAAGAACCGCATGAAGTCGAGGCGAATGTCGTCGAGGGCGAGCGCGGAGACATGATCGGCGATCGTGCGCCGCGCGTCTTCCTCCTCGATCGCCAGCCACACCTTCCGCAGCTCGTGGACCTGCTTGCGGGTGATGTCCGAAAACCCGGTCAGGACCTGGGGCTCGAGGGAATCCTCCTGGATCGCCTCGATCGCCTCCTCGAACGTTGCGGTCTGGAACTCCTCGAGCTCCTCGTAGGCCGATTCCTCGAGTGTTTCCGGGTCATCGACGGCGAGGTCATCTCCCTCGCCGTCGATCCGGTACATGCTGGTATTGATCTCGTCGTCCCGATCAGGCAGACGTGTCATACGTGTATCCATTCGCGTCGTCGCCGCTCACGCGCTCGTCCTCCTCGAGGACCTCGCGCAGCAGCGCCTCGGAGAACGGGCGCTCGATGTTCACGGCGGCAAGCAGGTCCTCGAAGGAGGCCAGTAGCCCGCCGTTGCCGTCGTCCATACCGATGCGCTCGAACGTCGCAGCCAGGAGGGCGTCGTTCCGGCGGCGAACCTTGTCGGCCAGCGGCTTCTCGGAGCCCAGCTTGGGGAAGCGGTCCTCGTTGATCAGCCAGGCCTCGTCAACCGCGCAGGAGTACGTCGTCGGGCGGAAGTGGTAGCGCGGCGACCGCTTGTCGTCCAGCTCCAGGAGCCGATCGCTCTGCTCGCCGGCGTTGAGGAACTCGATCTTGTAGTGGCCGTCGTTCTCGGTCGCCGAGATCGAGATGATCGCGCCCGGCACAAGGCTCTCGAAGTAGAAATCGTCAAGACCAAGGAAGAAGCCACCGCGGTTCGGCGTCGGGTAGCGCAGCTCCACGAGATAGGTCGTGTAGGTCTGCGGGATCTCGAACGTGAAAACGGCGTTGCGCTGGTCTTCCAGCATCGGGGCCGGAACGAGCTTCTGCATCTCTTCGTCGTACGGCAGCAGCCCGTGGATGTACTCGTAGAACGTCACCACGTGATCGACGGACTGCACCGAGCGGTGCTCGACCGTCTCGTGCGAACCCGAATCCGCGAGGAAGCGGTAGTCGGTGCCGATGTCGTTCGGCTTGCGCAGCAGCGTGCCGATCGGCGGCAGGTTCGTCGTCGCCCAGAAGCGCTGGTCATTCGTGCCGACGAACTCGAAATCTCGCTCGCGGGAAAGCCGGTAGTTCAGGCCAAACACGGCCGACTGGTAATCCGGGCTGTTCGGGCGCACGCCCAGGATGTCCTGCACCAGCGTCTCGTCGGTGAGCGGCTGCTCCTGCTCCTCGATGTAGTCCTTGATGCGGCGCATCTCGCCTCGGCTGAGGCGATGGACGCGCTCGTCCGACATCCACTGGTCGCCGAAGTGGGCGACGTGCGGCAGGCTGGCCAGCGTCGTCTCGAGCGTCGCGGCGATCTCTTCGTCGCTATACCCGGAGAGGTCGGTCGGCTCGACGGTTGGCGCGGCCGCGGCCGGCGCAGGCGTCTCCACCGGCGCGGTTTCAACGACGGGCTCCGCCACCTCGGTCTCGGCGACAACCTCCGGCTCGGGCTCCGCAGCCACCTCGGGCGCGGTCACCTCGGCGGCGGCCGGCTCGACCACCGGCTCCGTCTCGACGACCTCAGGCTCGGCAGCCGCGGGCTCAGCCACCGTCTCCGCCGCCGGAGCGGGCTCGACCGCCGTGGCGGACGGTGTCGCGACGACCTCGTCCTCCAGCGGCTCGGAGAGCGCCAGCTCTTCCTCTTCCTCGTACTCTTCGTCGTCCTCGATGCCTTCGAGGTCGCTGACCGAGAGCGTCGCCCACGACGGGTCCACGCGCACCCGCTCGCGCACCGGTGCCGGCGGCTTCTCCGGCATCGGCTCCGGCGTCATCAGGCGCTGGCTCAACGTGTGAGTGGTGTCGTCAACATCGGCGATCGGCGCGCGGCCCAGCCGGGTCGTCATCACGACCTCGGCACCCTCCGCGTTCGTCGTGACGGTGAACACCTCGGGGTTGCCGCTGATCGCCGCGTCCACATCCTCGGCCGTCACGCCATCCGTCTGCTGGAGGAAGCTCGCAAGCTCGTCCTTCAGCGCGCGGATCGGCGCGTTGTCGGACATGAACATGCCGCGTGCGCGCATGATCGCGAACGCCCGGCTGGCGACCTCCTGCGCCTGCTTCGAGCCGGAGAAGGATATTTCTGGCATCCCGGTGTCGGTGCTCATAATGGAAACGTGCTCCTGGGTAGAAATGGGCCTGCGTTGAAAGCCCCGCAATCGGGCGGGGCGATCGGTGTCGAACGTTAGCGTCCGGAGCGCTGCCTCAGCGCGTCGATCAGCTCCTGCGTGGTCAACGGAGCGCTGGCATTGCGCAACAGATTCTGCAGGAAGGCGATATCCGCGTCGTTCAGTTGCAAGCTCTCGTTCTGATTCGCCATTCCGGTCGCTCCTTGGGTCGGTGAAGTCATTGTGGATCGTTTTCCGGGCACGGCAAGAACCGTGATGTCCCGCATCACAACGCGCAAGTATACCCCAGGTCGACAGCCGTCATCGCCGGTGGCACTATGTCACGAGGCGCCCCGATCCCCGGGGAGCGCGTGATTCTCTCGATCAACAGCACGGAAAGCGAACGACACTCCGATGGCGGCAAGCCCCATTCGGGCGATCCTCGGGAATCGCCCCCTCATGACTTTGGCATCGGGCCACTTCACGGTGGACATGTACTCCGGTCTCCTCCCGGTCCTCTACCCGATCCTGACAGACCGGTTCGAGCTCGACCTGAAGACCGTCGGCCTTGTCGCCCTCGCCTATTCGGGTGCCTCGTCCGTGTCCCAGCCCTTCTTCGGCTGGCTCGCCGACCGGTACGGCACGCGCTTCACCGCCCTCGCCCTCGCCTGGTCCGCGGTACTCTTCGCGACGATCGGCTTCGCCCCGAGCTTCGAGATACTCCTGGTCCTCGCCACCCTTGCCGGGCTCGGCTCCGGCGCCTTCCACCCGTTCGGCGCGATCACCGCCAGCTCCGTCATCGGCGAGAAGAGCCGGAACACCGCCATGTCGATCTACTCGACCGGCGGCACCCTCGGCGTCGCCATCGGCCCCATGATCGGCGCCGTGCTCTTCCACGTTTTCGGAATGCGCGGCACGGCCGTGATGCTCATCCCCGGAGTCACCATCGCCATCTGGCTCCTCTTCGCGATGCGGTCGGTCTCGGTCACCGGCACGCGGAGCAAGTCCTACGTTCGCCCGACCGTCCAGCGCAGCATTCCCTACCTCGCCGTCGGCATCATCATCGCCGTAATGATGCTCCGGATGTTCCCCACCATCGGCCTGCAGAACTTCATCCCGCTCTGGTACGACGACATGGGCTACGGCGCCTCCTATTACGGCCCGCTCGCCACCGTCATCGTCCTCTCCAGCGCCTTCGGTGCGCTCGGCGCGGGCACACTGGCGGACAAGTATGGCCGGCGCGTCGTGATGCTCGTGACCACCATCCTCAGCATCCCCGCCGTCTGGGCCTTCGCAGAGTTTCCCGGTCATGGCGCGTTCGTCTCCGGCGCCGCCATCGGCCTGCTTTCGGGATCGACCTCCCCGCTGATGCTCGTCATGGCCCAGCAGCTCATGGTCGGCCGGGCCGGCGTCGCGTCCGGTTTCATCCTCGGCCTCGGCTTCGTCGCCGGGGCGATCGGGACGCCGATCTTCGGCGCGATCGGCGACGCGTTCGGCATGCAGAACGCCGTCCGCTCGCAGATCATCGTCCTGCTTTTCGCCTGTGTCGCCGCCTGGTTCCTTCCCACGGAAAAGCGCATGGCGGAGATCCAGGAAGAGCAGACCGTGCCGGTATCAGAACCAGCCACGGCCGACTGACGCCCCCCGCCCCCCCGCTGAGCCCTCGGGAATCCATACTCTCGTAGCAATTTCGTCCTCTTCGCCTGTATGATCGGTCCATAATCGCTGAAGCCATTGAGCTGTGCCCTACCGGCGATGCCGGTGGCACGCGTCCACGTCCGTTGCGGCAGTCCACCCAGTTCTGCCACGACCAACGGCGGTGATTGGCTTCGGGACACTGCGGTGTGTTCGCCAGCAATCGAGGAGGATCGATCATGTCCAGGCTGTTCCGGATCATGTTTGCCGCGCTGCTCGCGCTCAGCTCGGTCGCGACCATCAGCGTCGCTTCCGCGCAGGACGCCGAGGAGCTCCGCTTCGTGGTCGTCACCCATGGCCAGGCCGCCGACCCGTTCTGGTCCGTGGTCCAGCAAGGCACTGCCCAGGCCGGCGAAGACATGGGCGTCTCCGTTGAATACCAGGCCCCGTCGACCTACGACATGGTCGCCATGGCCCAGCTGATCGACGCCGCCGTCGCCTCCGAGCCGGACGGCATCATCGTCTCCATCCCGGACGGCCCGGCCCTGACCCCGGCCATCCAGGGCGCCCTCGACGCCGGCATCCCGGTCATCTCCATCAACTCCGGCTACGAGACCTCCCAGGAGCTGGGGCTCTTCGTCCACGTCGGCCAGACCGAATACGATGCCGGCTACGGCGGTGGCCAGCGCATGGCCGAGGAAGGCGTCACCAACGCGATCTGCCTCATCCACGAAGCCGGCAACGCCGGTCTCGAAGAGCGCTGCCAGGGCTTCACCGACGCCATGACGGAAGCGGGCGGCACGGTGAACCAGCTCGTCGTCGACCTCAACAACCCGACCGAGGCGCAGCAGCGTGTCAGCGCCGAGCTGACCTCCAACCCGGACATCAACGGCATCATGGCGCTCGGCCCGGCCGGCGCGACCCCGGCGATCATGGCCGTCCAGGACGCCGGCGTGTCCGACTCGGTCAGCATCGCGACCTTCGACCTCTCGACCGACGTGCTGACGGCAATCCAGGATGGCACGGTCTCCTTCGCCATCGACCAGCAGCAGTACCTGCAGGGTTACCTGCCAGTCGTGTTCCTGACGCTCTACGAGCGCAACGGCAACACCATCGCGTCCGACATCGTTCCGACCGGCCCCGGCTTCGTCGACGCCTCCAACGTCGACCAGGTGATCGACCTCACCGAGGCCGGCACCCGCTAGGGAGCATCACCGGAGGCGGGCATTCGTGTCCGCCTCCTTTTGTGTCCTCAACGCAGCTCTCAGGAAAGACCACGTCACTATGTCCCAGGCAGCATCGGCACCCTCGACCAGGCCACCGGCCGACGACCGGTTGCAACGGAGTAGCCCGCTTCGACGAGCACTGCTCCGGCCCGAGCTGGGCGCCGCCATCGGCGGCGTCGCGCTCTGGATCGTCTTCGCTATCATCGCCGGGGATACCGGCTTCCTCTCGGCGCGCGGCACCGCCAGCTACCTGGAAGTCGCCGCCGAGCTGGGCATCCTCGCGATCGCCGTTTCCCTGCTGATGATCGGCAACGAATTCGACCTCTCGATCGGCTCGGTCATCGGTGCGTCCGGGATGATCATCGCCATCCTGTCGAAGGAATACGGCTGGAACATCTGGCTCGCGATCGCCGTCGCCATGGTCGTTTCCCTCATCATCGGCTTCATCAACGGCGCGCTCGTCCGATGGACGAGACTCCCGTCATTCATCATCACGCTGGCAACGCTCTTCGCGATCCGTGGCCTCACCATCGCGTTCACCCGCATCATCACCAACCGGACGAACGTGGGCGGGATGCAGGAGGTCGACGGGTACGAATCCGCGCGACGGGTCTTCGGCAGCGAGGTCTCCCTCTTTGGCGCCAACTTCCCGATCTCGATCGCCTGGTGGATCGGCCTGACTATCCTCGCCACCTGGGTGCTTGTGCGGACGCCCTTCGGCAACTGGATCTTCGGCGTCGGCGGCAACGAGCAGGCCGCCCACAACACCGGCGTCCCCGTCACCCGCGTCAAGATCTCGCTCTTCATGTTGACGTCGCTCTCCGCCTGCCTCGTCGCGACGATCCAGGTCATCAATTCGACCGGCGCGGACGTCCTTCGCGGCACTCAGCAGGAGTTCTTCGCCATCATGGCCGCCGTCATCGGCGGCACGCTCCTCACCGGCGGCTACGGATCAGCCATCGGCGCGGCGATCGGTGCCCTCATTTTCGGCATGGTTCGCCAGGGCATCGTGTATGCACGCATCGACGCCGACTGGTTCCAGGTCTTCCTCGGCGGCATGGTCCTGATCGCGGTGATGATCAACCAGTTCGTCCGCAAGCGCGCGATGGGGGTGCGGTGATGGCACGGTTCGACAGGAACGCCACCCCGCTCGTCGAGGTGCGGGAGATCACGAAGTCCTACGGCAATGTCCGCGCCCTGCGTGGCGTCTCGATGGCGGTGCACGCCGGGGAGGTTCATTGCCTGCTCGGCGACAACGGCGCCGGTAAGTCGACCCTCATCAAGGTCCTCAGCGGCGCCCACCAACCGGACACCGGCGAGATGTACATCGAAGGCAAGCCGGTTCGCTTCTCGTCGCCCCGT
>DATGPC010000348.1:0-4293 GCA_035305265.1 Thermomicrobiales bacterium
CGGAGCTTCGCGTTCGTGACGGTCCCGTTGACACCCTGGACGTTGAAGCGGAGATAGCTCATCTCCTGGGGCGAAGTGTCGGCCAGGAGGGTTGGCTGGGTGCCGTAGTTCGTCGTCGGGGCCGCGGCGGCCACGCGCGCGTCCGCCACGGGGTTCAAGGTTGTCGTGGAGCCACCCGGAGGTGTCGTTGAGGTCGGGGTCGGGGTCGAGGTTCCGCCGCCGCCGTTGTTGCAATTGAGGGTCGACGAGTCGACAACGGCTCCCGCCGTCGTGATGTACTGGGCGGTGCCTCCGTTGGGGTTGAGCTGCATGGAGAGCACGCCGAGGCCGGATCGGAAGAACTGCGTGCGGCTGTCGCTAACGTTGGCCCCGTCCTGGCTATGGCCGCCCGAGCCGACGATGTACTGGGTGGTTCCCACGCTGGAAACCTGGCCGTTGGCATCGAGCGTCGACCAGCGCTGGTAGTTGTGCTCGTGGCCGGCCAGCACGACGTCCACGCCGTTGTTGACCATAAGCTCCCACATCGGCTGCATGAACGCGTTGCCGCCGGTGTTGATCAACCCGAAACGCGGGTAGTGCATGATCACCATCGTGCAGGTGGCCGAGTTGTTCTGCAGCTGGTCACGGAGCCAGTTGTACTGGGCGCTGCCGACCGAGGTCTGGCCGGGGAACTGGGGATTGTTGTTCAGCGCGATGATCTTCCATCCGCCGGCGGTCGCGGAGTAGTAGTGGGTGTCCGAATTCCAGTAGTCGAAGTACCCGCGGAAGTTGTCCTTGCCTTCGTGGTTGCCGGGCACCGGGTTCGTGCGACTGTCGAGCGCGCCGAGGGTCGGGCCGTAGTAGTTGTACATCTCCGTGTAGGTGCCGTAATCGTAGACGTCCCCGAGGTAGAGGAACATGTCGGGGTTGAGGTTCGTCGCCAGGGCGCCGACGGCGGCTGCGGCGTTCCGATCGCTTGCGCCGTCGCCGACTGCGACAACATGTGCAGAGGACCCGCCGACGTTGACCGGGCTCCACGAGCCGTTGCTCCCTGGCGCGGTCGAGACGCCGTTGTTCAGCGTGACCGGGATCTGCGCGGTTGAGGTCGAGGAGCCGCTCTTGAACACGACATTGACCCCGAGACGATATTGGCCGTCGACCCAGCGGTTGGTCGGCAGCTGCAGCGTCCAGGGGGTCTGGTATTCGGTCGCGATCAGGGTCGAGCCGGACTGCGACGCCGGGGTGAGGTACCAGCGGACCGTGTCGATGGAGGGTAGCCCACCCGAGGTCGCGGTTACGCTCGCGCTGATCGTCACGTCACCGTTCAGCGTCGCCCCGCTGGATGGGGCAGTGATGCAGGTCTGGATCGTCGACGAGCTGACATTCGTCGTGACACACGGCTGGTTCTGGGCCAGCAGGTCATCAAGATCCACGACCTGGCCGGGCGCTGCGCCGGCCGGCTGGCTGACCAGGAGCATGCAGCCGATCAGGAACAACCTTAGCCATGCCGGCAAACGTTGCGTGCGGACGGCGGTCCGGAAGCGCGGGGGTGAGCTCATGCCATACCTCACTGATCGGTTGCTCGTGCCGTCACACCGATCCTTCGGTGCGAGCAGCCATTCGTGGATCCGAATACCCGGACCCGGCGAGTGAATCCTCATAGCCCCCGGCGGGCGTGCCACGGACGGCGTCGTGCCGGCGTCGCATGGTCATCCCACCTCTCCTCCCACATACGCATCAGCCGAAGCGTTGAACATCGCTCCCTCCATCTTTGGAGGTGTCGCGATACTCGCGCGCTGTCGCGATTTGACGCACATTGGTTCCCAGAGATATGTGTAGTCCCCCAGTACCGATAATATTATGGTTATGGACATAAAAGTCAAATATTATCGTCGATAGCCGATTTGCTAATCTTTCCCCAGTCGCAAACCGGAAATATCCGAACATCTGATTCGGGAACATGGGTGCATCGTTTCTTTCCGAAAGAGAGGCGCAGCAAAACGGCGCCACCCGAACCTGGATGGCGCCGTTCAGCGCGGTCTTCGTTTGGGGCGTTGGATCAGGGCAACGTCACGTCGCAGTTGATGTCACCATCGGTGGACGGCAGCGTGATCCGCGCGAAATCGCCCTCACGGCCCTCGATCCATTCAACGTCGAGCGGGGTCTTGTGGTCGATGTCGGAGCAGGAGATCGCCGGCTCGCCGTTGGCGTCGATCATCAGGTCCACGGTCTCCGTCTCGAAGCTCCCGAGGTCGTAGCTGACCCATCCGTCCTCGTTGGTGGCCAGCCACGGGAAGTCGTCGATGGTCACGTCGCCTTCGGAAAGCTGCGTCAGCACCTCCACCGGATCGCCGTCCCGCTCGGCCTTCACGGCCAGCGTTCGCCGCTCGTCCGGGGCCGCTGTCCCACGGGCATCATCCGGCAGCAGGATGACGCCATAGCCGGCGAATTCCGTGTAATTGGCGGTGGTGCCCGTGGCGTCCTTCGGCGTGTAGCCCGGCTCGACGGTCGAGAGGTGGACGGCCGCCTCGAGCTCGAATTCCGGCGGCGGGCCGGAGGGTGCATCGAGGAGGCAGATGCCGTCGTCCTCCGTGTCACAGCGCCCGAACCAGTCGAGCGACTCGCTGCGGAACGTCACGGCCACGCCCTCGGCGGTGCGGCATCCGAATCGCTCTTCCAATTCTTCGAGCGAGACGCCACGCCCGCCACCAGGGTTGAACGGACCCGGATCCTGCTCGCAATACAGCGCCATGACGGGCATCTCGCGCATCGGGACATCCGGCGTCTGGGCGAGCGCGACGCCCGGAACGGCAAGCATCAACGCCATCATTCCGGCCGCGAGTGTTTTCAGGAGCCTTGTCGGTGTGGGTGAGGCAGGCATGGCACATCCTTCCAGTCGCCAGCGAAGTGTACGTACATAGGATAACGGTTCCTGCGAGTCAACGCACGCACCCCGGCCGGCCAGATCGGGCAAGCATTGTGCGATGAATCACCGGGCGGGACGAGCATCGTCCTGCCCGACAGGGACCGCGAAGAATTCGCGATTACCACAGGGAGATGCAGATGATACATCCCGAAAAGGAACTGAAGCTGAATCGCAGGGCTCTCACGAAGACCGGCGCGGCCGTGACAGCGGGTGCGGCGGTCGGGATCGGATCGCTCAGGCCGGGCCTGGCGCAGGACGACGCCACCCCGGTCGACAACGTCGATGCCGTCTCCACGCCCGAGGTGGTGGAAGAATCCACGCCGGTCATGGAGGAGCCAGCGGGTCCGCCCATCCCGGAAGGAACGACCCTGGTCGCGCAGGGATTCTCGAATCCGCGCTTCATCGCCCGGGGCAGCACCGGCACGCTCTACGTCACGGAAGTTGGCGTCGGCGGCGACGAGCCGTTCCTGGCGACGCCCGGCGAGCCGGCTGAGGAAGAGGCCACGCCGGGCGCCACCCCGGTCGTTTCTACTCCGGAAGCCATCTCGTTCGAGCAGACGCGCGGCTATACCGGCGCCGTGTCCGCCATCGATCTCGATGGCAACCGCACGGTCCTCGTCGAGGGGCTCGCGTCCTACGGCCAGGGCATCGGCGTGCACGGTGTTGCCCTTGGCCCGGGCGAGGTCTACTTCGCGATCGGCGGCGCGGGGGTCGGATCCGGCGAAGTGCCGTTGCCGGAGGAGAACACCGTCTGGCGGTATTCCGTCGAGACGGGCGAGCTGTCGCAGATCGCATCCCTCGGCGAATACGAGGTCGAGAACAACCCGGACGGCACGGACGTCAACCCGAACCTCTACGAGATCGCCAGCACCGGTGACGGGACGCTTCTCGTCAACGACGCCGGCGGAAACACCGTCTACAGCGTCGATATCGCCACAGGCGAGTTCACCCTCGCGGGGATCGTGCCCGACTTCACATCCCTGACCGGGCAGGAGCTGGACCCCGAGCTTGGCTCCGGCCAACCGGTGCCGACCGGCATCGACATCGGCCCCGACGGCACGGTCTACGTCTCCGCCCTGGCCGAGTTCTGGCCTGAAGGCTCCCCGGTCATCTTCACCTGGAACGACGACGGGACCTTCACGCCGCTCGAGCTTTCCGGCTCCCTGAACTGGATCGTGGCCCTCGATATTGGCCCGGATGGCAACCTCTACGCCAGCGAACTGTTCGGCCCGATGGGCGCGGAGGGTCCCGGACCGGGACGCGTGACGCGGATCAACCTCGCCGACGGCACGGTCGAGCCGGTCATCGAGAACGTGATGATGCCGCACGGCCTCACCTTCGACGACGAGGGCAACCTCTACGTCGTCATCTACTCGATGGGCTCCTCG
>DATGPC010000349.1:0-12437 GCA_035305265.1 Thermomicrobiales bacterium
TACCGCCAGGCGGGCGCCAGCGTGGTCATCAGCGGGCATACCTCCGGCCGGTCGGTGTTGCGGCCTTGCCGATCTTTCGCGTGCGGAAGAGACCTTCAAGCACGAACTCGAACGACGACGTCATGGCCTCCGGCCCATCCCCGCCAAACGCCCTGAGCCCTTGCCGGACGGATTCGTCATCGGGGATCGTTTCCAGAAAATTCCCGGCTGGTTTCATGTCGGACGTGTCGATCACCCGGCCATCAGCAATGGATCTCGCAATCGACTGGACCCACGGCTCATCAGCTATTCGAGCAAAGACACGACGAACCGCCTCGCCGATGATGCGGTCGATGACGTCCAGCTCGTCGCGCTCGCCGAACGTGTCCAACTCGAGCTTGCCGGTCATGGAAGGGGCGATCGCGTGCAGGTCCGAGATCCTCGGCACGGCAACCTGCTCGCCCAGCAGGAGCGCCCGCCGCTGGGCGTTTGCGGCGAGCGCCTCGAAATTCGCTATCGTCATGCGGACGGAGACACCGCTGCGCTGGGACACATCCGCCGATGCGCGTGCCGCACGCGAGATCTCCGCGACAAGCTCACGCATCGCGTCCGGTACGTCGACGGTGATGCCATCCACATCCCGGATCGCGTGCTCCTGGTCAACGATCCGTAGCTCGTGCTCGACGGTCCTCGGATAGTGCGTCCGGATCTGGGACCCGAAACGGTCCTTCAGCGGTGTGATGATGCGACCGCGGTTCGTGTAGTCCTCCGGGTTCGCCGACGCGATGACCATGACGTCGACCGGAAGCCGGACCTGGAACCCGCGAACCTGGATATCTTTTTCTTCGAGGATATTGAGCAGCCCGACCTGGATGCGTTCGGCAAGATCGGGCAATTCATTGAGGTTGAAGATGCCGCGGTTGGTTCGGGGAATAAGGCCGTAGGCGATGATCTCCTCGTTCGAGAGGTACCGGCCCTCCGCGACCTTGATGGGATCCACCTCTCCGATGAGGTCGGCGATGGTCGTATCCGGGGTCGCCAGCTTCTCGGCGAAGCGACGGTCCGGGGAAATCCACTCGACGCCCAGTTCCTCGTGAAGCTCTTCCCGCATCCGCCGTCCGTAAGCGGAGATCGGCCGCATCGGGTCGTCGTTAGTCTCTGATCCTTCAATGATCGGGACCCACGGATCGAGGAGCTGGATGAGGCTACGGGCCAGGCGCGTCTTTGCCTGCCCTCGTTCGCCGAGCAGGATAATGTCGTGACCGGCCAGGATCGCGTTCTCGACCAGCGGGATCACTGTCTCCTCATATCCGTGAATGCCGCTGAACAGCCGCTCCCCGCTCCGAAGCGAGGCGATAAGGTTAGCGCGCATCTCCTCGCGCACAGATCGCGGCTGGTAGCCACTATCGCGCAGTTCCTTGAGGGTCGAAATCGCTGGTCGATCGTTCATCTGGGGCTGCACTCCATCGTGCCGGAATCATGTGTCATCGCGTCGTCGAAGAACGCCGCATACCTCAGGAATGGTACGCCTTAACGCGAAGGCCCGGCGCCCCCACCTGGGCACCGGGCAACGCTTGTTAAGGCTAGGCGGTCGCGAGGTCGAGCCCCAGATGCTTGCCGAGGAATTCGCCCATCATAACGAATGCGGCAAGCTGGTTCTTTCGCTTCGAGATCGCGTGGCCTTCGTCCTCGAAAATCAGCAATTCGACGTCCTGGCCATTCTTCCGCACTGCCTCGACAACCTGCTCCGCCTCGAACAGCGGGACGCGCGGATCACGACGACCGTGCACGACCATGAGCGGAACCTTGATATTGTCGATGTGGTTCAGCGGCGAGATCCGCTCCAGCATCTCACGGTCGTTCTCCAGCTCGCCGTACTCCGCTTCGCGGTGCTTCCGTCGCCATGGACCCGTCCGCTCCAGGAACGAGACGAAATTCGCGATGCCGACCATGTTGACGCCGGCTGCCCAGAGGTCCGGATAGAAGACGAGCGATGCCAGCGTCATGAACCCGCCGTAGCTGCGTCCGTAAACGGCGATCTTGTCCGACTGGACATCGTCCCGCTCCCGCAGCCATTTCACGGCATACTCGACGTCCTTGACCGAGTCCAGCCGCTTGCCCTTGTCGTCCAGGTGTGAGTACTCCTTGCCGTACCCGGTGCTACCCCGGACATTGAGGGAGAGCACCGACATGCCGAGCGAGGTCAGGTATTGCAGGACCGGACCGCTCGGTGAGTAATTCAGGCGGCGTTGACTCTCGGGACCGCCGTGGATGTCGACGAGCACCGGGAACGGTCCCTCACCCTCGGGCCGGAAGAAGTAGGCCGGCACCTTACGGCCATCCCATGTCTCGTAATGGATGAATTCTGGTGCATACGTTTTGGGCGCATCGGACCCCGCCTCGGCAACCTTGCGCACGGCTCCGTCACGATCGGCGAGCATGATGACCGAGGGGTGCTCGACAGAGGAGAACCCGAAGGCAACGCTGGACGAGTCCGGCGACCACGTGAACTGGTCGATAACCCCGACCGGTATCGAGAGCGGCATCGGGGCTCCGGTCCCATCCGCCGGGATCAGGAACGCCCGGGACGCTCCGTTCTCGTTCACATCGACCGCGATCACGCTCTCGTCCGGCGAGACCTTGAACGTCTCCACGTCCCAGTCCGCCTCGAAGACGATGCGGCGCTCTCCGGACGCAATGTCGAGATGGACCAGTGCCACCATGTCGCGGCCATGGTTCGAGGCGAGCCAAACACCTGTTCCCTCGTTATCGAAGGACGCGCCGTGAATCCACTGCTCGTCATCGTGCGGCGTGAGATTCGTTACGTCTCCGTCTCGCGTGACGAGCAGGAGATCCGAATCCAGGTTGCCGTTCAGGCGCACGACCAGTGCTGTCTGGCCATCGCTCGAAAGGTCGGCCGGCATGACTTGCCCGCCTTCCTGCAGCCAGATCTCCTGCTCACCGGTGTCTAGCGACATACCCACGGCATCGAACGTCGCCTCGTCCCGGGCATTCGAACGGAAGAGTACGTAGTCACCCTTTTTCGAAAGCGCGCCTGGCTCGTGGATCGAGCTCAACGCCGTCGTCAGCCGCACCGGCTCACCGTCAGCGCCAAAGGTCCAGAGCTGCTGCCGCTCGTTCCCCGCGTCGTCCATCCCGAACAGGATACGGCCGGTCCGGGACGAAGCCTTGAGCGTCTGGACCCGATCAACGAACGACGTCTTTGCCGCCACCGAACCATCAGAGATGGTGAGAACGCTCACCTGCGTGGTGCCGGAGCGATCGTCGAGAAACGCGATCTCGTCATTTCCAATGAAGACAGGCGCCGAGAACGACGGCCGTCCGAAATACGCTTCAGCCCGTTTCATCAGGTCGCCAGCAGTTTGTCCGTTGGTCATAAGGTCCCCTCTCGTGAAACCGTTGATGATCTATCCTGATATCCTGTGGCACGAAACCACACCGCCTCGCCGCTGGCAAGGCCGGATCCACTTCCACCAAACCCCACGGAGCCGTCATTGTGACATCAATCCGAAAATCCATTACCGGCGTGGCGCTTTCCCTTGTGCTACTCGCCGGCGGAGGCAGTGCATTCGCCTCGCTCACCGCAGAATACGATCGCATCACGGCCGACATGGCGCAGATTCGCCAGCTCGAGCTCATCGAGCCGCTGGATATCGAGATGCAGACCCGTGAAGAGCTCCAGGAATGGCTGCTCGAATCGGTCGAGGATCATCCGGCGAACGAACAGGCGGATGCGGAGCGAGTACTCACGTTCCTCGGACTGATCGAACCTGGAACCGACATCATCGAGATGGAGACCGAGCTCCTCGGCGAGCAGGTCGCCGGCTACTACGATCCCGAGACTCGCTCGATGGTCGTCGTTGCCGCCGGGGATACGGAGAAGCTCTCGGCGAACGATGAGATCACGTTCGCCCATGAAGCCGTGCACGCCCTACAAGATCAGCACTTCGGCCTCATGGACGTGCGAGGCGATATCGATGAGATCAGCGACGACGAGTACCTTGCGACGACCGCCATGATCGAGGGTGATGCGACGCTCGCGCAGGTGCTTTACATCGTCGAGTATCCGCAACTGTTCCGGGCGCTGGAGGAGGAGCTGGAGGCGTATGAATCCCCGGTGCTCGACTCGGCGCCCCTCTATTACTCCGCAACTCTCCTCTTCCCGTACGACCAGGGCGCGACGTTCGTCATGGAGATCTACGACGAAGGCGGTTGGGACGCCGTGAACGCGATGTACGACAACCCGCCGGTGACGACCGAGCAAATCCTCCATCCCGAGAAATACCTCGACGGTGAAGGCGCGATCGAGGTCGAGTCGCCAAATCCGCAGGAATCGCTGGGTGAAGACTGGGTGGTACTCGACGAAAACGTCTTCGGCGAGTTCATGATCGACATCTTCCTCCAGAATGGCGGCGCCCGTGAACGGGACTCGCGGACCGCATCCGAAGGCTGGGGCGGCGATGAGTACGTGATCATTGGCAACGACAGCGAAACCGCCATGGTCTGGAACACCGCCTGGGATACCGAAAAGGACGCCACCGAGTTCTTTCGGATCCTTGTAGCGACGGAAACTGATCGACTGGACGGCTCGGTCGAGAAGGTCGACGGCAACACCCGGGTCCGAATCAACGGTGATGGATACGTCGGGGAGGTCCAGATTGACGGCGACAGGGTCACCTATACCCTGGCCGAGAGCGACTCAACGCTCGATGACCTGGTCGCTCCGGCCGGAGATTAATCTCCTCCAGAAGAAACTTGACTCACATTCTCGCAAGGCGGCCCGATTGGCCGCCTTTGCCATGTCATATCGGGAAACATGATGTCACCCACCCGGATCGTTGGTAGCATGGCGACGATAGATTCCGGCATGTCGCCAGCCACCGACGAGGGGAAGGTCCCGAAGATGATTCTCGATCAGGTCTCCAGCGCGCCCAATCCGCAGTTCACCCGTCAGCCCCTTCATGATCTGACCGGCACATGGTCATTCGCCTTCGATGACGAGGATTCCGGTCTGCGCGAACGTTGGTACGAGCCCGGGAAGTCCCTGGATCGATCCATCCAGGTCCCCTACCCGTTTGAATCCGAGCTCAGCGGCATCCATGACACCGGATACCATCCTGTTTGCTGGTACAAGCGGTCGTTCGTCGATCCGCGCTCGTCAAGCGACGAACAAGTCCTGTTGCGGTTCGGTGCGGTGGACTACCGGGCGACGGTCTGGGTGGACGGCCACTTCGTTGGGGAGCATGAAGGCGGCTCGACACCGTTCGGCTTCGACGTATCGGACGCGCTCGACAGCGATCGGGACGAACACGAGATCACGGTACGCGTTTTCGACGACCCGACAAACATCGAGCAGCCGCGCGGCAAGCAGATGTGGTTCGACACGCCACGCATCATCTTCTACCACCGAACCACCGGCATCTGGCAGCCGGTCTGGCTGGAAACCGTGCCCGAAACCCGGATCACAGACATCCACTGGACGTTCGACCGCGCCAGATGGCTGGTCGAATACGAGGTCACCCTCAATCGTCCTGCTGCTGAGGGAACGACGATTTCCGTCGAGATCGAGCATGAAGAGGGTGTCCTCGCGCGCGCCACGGCAAGCGTTGCGGGGTACCAGGTTCGGGGAAGCATCGACCTGCGGTCGGCTGGAACGTTCGGCTATTTGCTGGACCTACTCTGGTCTCCGCAACGCCCCACCCTTCTCGGGACGCGCGTAACACTGGAGTCGCCGGAAGCACGTCCGGACGAGGTGCTCGGGTACATCGGTCTCCGAACCGTCGAGACAGACGAATCGCGCGTGTTGATCAACGGCTCGCCGACCTACCTGCGGATGGTCCTCAGCCAGGGCTACTGGCCGGAAAGCCACCTGGCCGCGCCGTCGCCGGATGCGATCAGGCGAGAGGTCGAGCTGATCCTCGAACTTGGGTTCAATGGCGCGCGGCTTCACCAAAAGGTGGAGGATCCACGGTTCCTGTATTGGGCTGACCGGCTCGGCCTCCTGCTCTGGGGCGAGATCGGCGCCGCGTATGCCTATTCCGATGCGGCAATCGACCGCCATCTCCGCGAATGGCGCGAGGCGGTCACCCGTGATCGAAACCATCCCTCGATCATCGGGTGGGTCCCGTTCAATGAAAGCTGGGGCGTCGATGACGTTGCGGGCGATCCACGCCAGCGTCATGCGGTGATGGCCGCCTACCATGTCGCCCATCAGCTCGACGGCACCCGCCCGGTGATCGGCAACGATGGCTGGGAGAACGTCATTGGGGACATCCTCACCGCGCATGACTACAGTTGGGACACCTCCCATCTGGACTATCGATACGGCTCGAATGTGACGCCAGAGGAGGTGGCGGACCGCTATCGCGCGGGCCACCGGACACTGACCGTCGGTGATTACGGAACCGTGCGCAAGCCGATCATCCTGAGCGAATTCGGCGGCGTGAGCTATGCGCCCGATGCCGGGGAAGACTGGTTCGGCTACGGGAAAGTCCGCGACAACGACGAATTCGTCGATACCTACCGAAAGCTCGTCGAGGCCGTTTCCTCTTCCACGCTGCTTGCCGGGTTCTGCTACACGCAGCTCACTGATACGCTTCAGGAGACGAACGGCCTGCTCACCGAAGATCGAAAACCGAAGGCCGATATCGAGACGCTCCGCAACATCACCAGCGGAACCGGGAAGCGCTGATCCCCGGGATCAGCGTCGAGCACGGCCGATACGAAACCACCCCATGGACATGCGATTCACTATCTCGTGAGGGAGCTTTTCGCTGATGAAGATCGCCGTACTCTCCGATATCCATGGCTTCAGCCTCGCCTTCGATCGAGTGTTGGATGACATCCGTTCCGTGCCCGATATCGACCAGATCGTGATCGCCGGCGATATCTGTCAAGGCGGACCGGACCCGAAGGGTGTCCTGGATCGCATCGGAGCACTGGACGCGGTCGTCGTGCAGGGGAATACGGACCGTGACCTTGCCGAGAACGTCGATATCACGAACACTGACCGCTTCACCATCGAGCAGATCGGCAATGAAGGACTGGCCTACCTCCGTTCCTTGCCCTTCTCCCATCGCGTCACCCCGCCCGATTCGGATGACCCGTGGGATGAGTTGTTGGTTGTCCACGCGAACCCGTTCGACCAGGATCGCCACATCCGGCCAGACGCTGGTGAACACGAGTTGCACGAATTAATCGGCGACACCGAGGCAGCGGTCATTGCCTTTGGCCATCTGCATATTGCCTATATCCGGGACCTTGAACGGACGACGCTCGTGGACGTCTCTGCGGTCGGGAATCCGAAGGACGGCGATCTGAGAAGCAAATGGGGCCTGATCGAATGGTCGCCCCAGAGACGCCGCTGGATCTCCACGCTGCACTACGTGGACTATCCGCTGGAGGAAACTGTTGTACAGATCCGTGAGAGCGGTATCCCGAACCCTGAGAAGAAGATCGAAACCCTGAAAAAGGCTTCCTATTGATGACTGCTCCGCTGCGCGTGTCCGTCGCCGACCTCGGTACCAACACGGTGAAGATCCTGCACGCGGCGAGACACGACGACGGCACGATCGAGCGGATCGAGCACAACTCGAACACGATCCGCATTGGTGCCGGGATCGAGGAAACCGGGGGCCTTGAGGACTCCCGCATCATCGCTTGCCTGGACTACCTTGAGGAACAAGAGGCACGGGGTCGGGAGCTCGGCTCAACGTCCTTCATCGGTGTCGCGACCGAAGCGCTCAGGGTGGCCAGTAACGGCGGGGAGTTGTTGCGCAGGATCGCTGACGATACGTCATGGTCGATACGGATCATCACCGGCGAGGAAGAAGCGAGGTTGACCCTCCTCGGGCTGCGTGAACACGTCCCGGCTGGGCAAAAAACCGCAATCGTCGATATCGGCGGCGGCAGTACTGAAATTGTCGTGGTCGAGAACAACGCCGTGGTGTGGTCACGATCCCTCGCGCTCGGCTCCGGCCGCCTATCAGACCGGTTCTTCCGGAAGGATCCGCCGGGGATGGAAGCGACAGCCCTCGCCTTCTCGTCGGCGCTCGACGCTCTTGGCCCGTTGGGCGATATTCCGGTCGCGGTAGAGACCGTCCTGTTCTCGGGTGGAAACGGCGTCTTCCTGCAGGCACTTGTCGAACAGCTGTTTCCAGGAGATCCACTGTCAATTCACACCGCCGAGCGATTGCTTCAGCACCTCTCGTTGACGCCGGCGTCGGACACGATGAACCGTCTCGGCATCATGCTTGCTCGCGCGCAGGTGTTCCCGGCAGGCGTCGCCATCGCTCTCGCCGTCCTCAGCAAGCTGCGTCCCGCGCAAGTACGAGGTGTCCCTTCGGGCATCCAGATCGGTTTGATTGAAGACCTGGCGCGATCCTGAAGGAGAAACAAAGGGCCCCGGCGCTAACACCGGGGCCCTTTGTTGGATTTCGCTGGAAAGACGATTACTTGTCGTCTCCGGTGGCCTTGTCGATCAGCTCGCCGGCCTTTTCCTTCGCGGCAGCGACACCCTGTTTGAGCTTGCCGCCAGCCTGGTCAGCCTTGCCTTCGCCTTCGAGTCGCTCATTGTCGGTTGCCGCACCGACGCCTTCTTTCAGGTTGCCCTTGGATTCTTCGAACTGGCCACTCAGCTTGTCCTTCTTCTCTTCCATGAATGGTCTCCATATGCATTTGCGCGTCACGTCATCCAGGTGCGTCGTTGAACCTCGACGACGAGACATCGATGTGTCTGAGGACATGGACGCAAAGCGCATGCCACCCGGTGAACACGCCGCCGATTTCCTTGATGTGGGCCGCGATCCTGCGCATCGAAAAGGAGAAGCCGGCATCCTCCGCGTTCGGCGCCGGAATGTTGGATAATGTGCGGGACAGAATCCCGGCGAGCGTTCGACGACGAGCCGCCGGTTCACGACCCAGAAGGGAGAAGAGCAGTTCATGGCTGATGCACAGCAGTTCGATCTCGTAATTCTTGGAGCGGGCACCGGCGGGTATTATGCCGCGTTCCGGGCGAAGCAGCTCGGGTTGAACGTGGCCGTGGTCGAACGAGACAAGGTCGGCGGCGTCTGCCTGCACCGCGGGTGCGTTCCTACCAAGGCGTTCCTGAAGTCGGCGCACTTCTTCGAAGACGTCAAGAAGGCAGCCGACATGGGCGTCGAATTCAAAGGCGACGCGACCATGAATTTCGAGGCGGTCCTTAACCGGTCCCTCTCGATCGTGTCCAAGAACTACAACGGCTTGCAGTACCTCTTCGAGAAGAAAAACAAGGTTCCCGTCTTCAAGGGCAACGGCGTCATCAAGAGCAAGAACGAGGTTGAAGTCACGCTCAACGAGAGCGGCGAGAAGGTGCTGCTCAAGTGCAACAACCTCATCATCAACACCGGCTCCCGCCCGCGACCGATCAAGGGCATCGAGTTCGACGGCAAGGTTGTATTCAACAGCGACCACGCCGTAGAGCGAGCCGACGTGCCGAAGCGCCTGATCGTTCGTGGTCTCGGTGCCACCGGCGTTGAGTGGGGACAGATCTACCACTCGGCCGGCTCCGAAGTGACGTTCGTCGGGAACGTCGTGCCGCAGGAGGATGAGGACGTCCAGCGCGAGATGACGAAGCAGTTCAAGCGCCAGGGCATCAACATCATCGAAGGTGCCCGCCCGACGGCAGAGAACTTCGAGATCTCCGACAAGGGCGTCAAGATGACGGTCAAGGACAAGAAGGGCAAGGAGCACGTCGTCGAGGCGGACGCCCTCTTCGTCGCGACCGGTCGCGAGCCAAACGTCGAGAACATCGGCCTGGAGACGATCGGCGTAAAGCTGAACGAGAAATCCGATACGGATAGCGGTGGATACCGTGGTCCGGCCGGTTACATCGCCGTCGACAACCTCTTGCGGACCAACGTCGAGGGCGTCTATGCGATCGGCGATGTGAACGGCCAGCAGATGCTTGCGCACACCGCGGGGCACCACGGCATCACCGCCGTCGAGCACATCGCGGGCAAGAACCCGTTCCCAATCAACCACCTCCATATCCCGAGCTTCACCTACACGACACCGGAAATTGGCTCGGTGGGCATGACCGAGAAGCAGGCGAAGGATGCCGGCTACAACATCAAGGTCGGTCGATTCCCGTTGATGCCGAACGCGAAGGCAACCATCGAGGGCAAGACCGAAGGCTTCACCAAGATCATCGTGGATGCCGACACGGATGATGTGCTGGGTGTTCACATGGTCGGCGTTGCCGCGACCGAGCGCATCGCCGAGGCCGGGTTGGGCATGACCCTGAACGTCTCCGGCGAAGAGCTGGCGATGACGGTCCACCCGCATCCGACGGTGTCCGAGGTTATGGGCCAGGCCGCGATGGACATCTACGGACAGGCGATCGATATCTAAAATCGCTTGCTGCATCGTATACTGACCGCCATTCAGTTGAATGGCGGTCAGTTGTCGTATGGACATGGAGGAAGCCGAACCGATGGCGTTGCCAACCACATACATGGACACCGTGGAAGCGACCGCGCTCGCCGACCAGATCGCCGGCTGGCTCAAGGAGCAACTCGAGATCACCGGTGCCGAGCGTTTTGTCTTCGGCCTTAGCGGCGGGATCGACTCCGCCGTCGTCGCGGGACTCTGCACGCGAGCCGTCGGGGCGGATCGGGCGCTGGGCATCATCATGCCGTCCTCGTCCAACCCGGACGATATGAGAGCAGCCCAGCTCGTCGCCGATGCCTTCGGCCTGAAGACGACGACGGTAGACCTCACGGAAGTCACCGAAGCCGTTTTCGATGCGATGCCGGACCCGAGCACACTCTTCTCGGAGATCCTCGGGGAGAACGAACCGGGCGATGTGGAGAACAGCCTGCAGCTCGCCCGAGCCAACGTGCGGCCCCGGCTGCGGATGATCACGAACTACTACATCGCGAATCTCTCGCGAGGCGTGGTCGTCGGTACCGGGAACAAGTCGGAGCTCATGATCGGCTACTTCACCAAGTACGGCGACGGTGGGGTCGATCTCTTCCCGCTGACCGACCTCTACAAGTTCGAGATTCGCGCTGTCGCGAAGGCCATCGGCGTTCCCGACGAGGTCATCACCCGGCCGCCGTCGGCGGGCCTCTGGGAAGGCCAGACCGACGAAAACGAGATCGGCCTCACGTACGAAGTCCTCGACGCGACGCTCCAGGCGATCGAGCAGGGCGACACGAGCGACGTCGAGTCGGAGGTCCTGGCCAAGGTCCAGCGCATGATCGCGGGCTCGAACCACAAGCGCGTCGCGGTCCCAGCTTTCCAGCGGCAACGGTAGCTGCGTAGACGGACGAACGGCGGTCCCGCATTGGGACCGCCGTTTTTGTATGCTCTCGCGTTGCCTACTTCTGGATCTTGCGCTCCACCGTTCCCTGGATGGTGCGGAAGCCGAGCCCCATGTTCTGGGTGAGCGTAAAGCTACCAGCCTTGCCGGGATCGGGCGATGTATGCGCTTCCGTCTCCACCCAAACCTCCGTCGGGTCAGAGGCGTTGACGAAGAACCGCTCCACGGCGATATCGTCGGGAGACGGCGCGGAGTCGCTCACCGTGACCGCGCGGAGATACAGGCGGGTCGTCATCGCGTCTCCTCCCCTGCCCTGCCTCCGGTCAGCGACGTGTCCGCTGACGGGGCGGGCGGATGGATCGTCAGGGCACGCGCGGTATTCTCTACGACCATCTTACGGATGGCCATGGCGTCGAGACCGGCCTCCATCAACAAGACCATGAACCATTCCTGCAGGTATGCGAGGCCGGGCGCGCCGCCGTACGCGAGAAGGAGCGATTTCCTCCCATAGTCCTCGGACAGGACGATCTGGTCACCATATCCAGTTTCGACCAGCTGCAGGAGAACCTTGGCGCGATCATCGTCGGTGAACCGCTCCGACTTCCCGACCTGGTCGAAGGAGAGAAACGCGCCGGTATCGCCGATCGCCTTCAGGTATTCGATGTCCATCGGGCGACGATCGAGGTGCCCGATGATGACACGGTCAGGCGATACTCCCCCCTTACCAAGAGACTCCAGCAGCTCGAGCGCCATGGTGCCGTCTTCAGTATGGGTCGTGACCGGGGCGCCGGTCGAGACATGAGCGATCGCGGCTGCCTCGATGGCGGCTCGCTCGACCTCCGTGATGTCGTCGAGGCTGGTACCAACCTTGATCACACCCGCGCGTGCCTCCGTGTTCTCGATCCCGTCCCGAAGCTCACCGATGAACTCTTGCGCCAAGGCGTCGACATCTGTGGCGCCCGGCAGCCGGGATGCATGAAGGTGCTTGTGGCGGCCGGTAACAGCGAGCAAATGGACCGGAACCCAGCCCGCGATGTTGACCAGTCCCTCGATGTTTCGACCGTAATCGCGGGTGGAACACTCGACCAGCGAGCGACCGTTCATCGTGACGAACGTCTCGATCTCGTCCTCGGCC
>DATGPC010000350.1:0-9636 GCA_035305265.1 Thermomicrobiales bacterium
CAAAGAGATCCGTCCCGGGCCACTCGGTCGTGGTATCCAGGAGTTCGTGCAGGCTCGGGAGCAGCTCACCGAAGAAGCCGCCGAAATCCATCGGCAACGTGTTGAAGACGAACGCGAGCGTGGTCCCGTCCGGCTTACGGATGATCCACGAGCAGTTCGACCCCTCGAGCGCGCCGGCGTGTGACCACTCGTATCCGTTGTCGCCTTGCACGCTGTTCCACCCCAGACCAAGCGATTCCTCGACATTGCCGACGCCAGCGGCCGCGGCCGGCGGGCGCGGGGTTGTCTCCATCGCCGTAACGGTCTCCGGGGCGAGCAACGCCTCCCCCTTCGTGCCGTCAATGGCAAGCGTGAAGCGGACGAGATCCGCCGCCGAAGCAATCCAGCCACCATGCGCGTCCAGCGATCGCAGGTAGAACGATCCGTACCCGACCGGCACGAACCCGCTCTCCGGATACACGCCGGGTCGTCGCTCGAGCCCCTCCGGCGAGTAATACCGCACCTCACCCGGCATCCGTTCCTCCAGCGTCGTCCCGCCGATCGCCATGGAGGTGATGCCGGCCGGTGCCAGCACGCGCTCGATCACGAAGTCCTCGTATGTCTGGCCGGACACCTTCTCGATCACGCGTCCGAGCACATTGAACCCGAAGTTCGAGTAGGCGCTCTGCGTTCCGGGGTCGAAATCCAGCGGTTGGGTCAGCATGAAGCGAACGATGGTCTCGGCCTCCGCGGGGTTGTCCTCGCCGAGCGTGTGAGAGGCATACAGCGGCCACGGAAGGTACTGCGGATCGAAGCTCTCCTCGCTGTTCCACCCGCCCGCATGCACCAGAAGGTGCTCGATCGTGATGCGGTCCAGACGCTCGTCATACGGGGCATCCGCCGGAAGGTCATAGGCGAGCAAGGGGAACACCGGCGTATCCAGCGAAAGCTGGTTCTCGTCGATCAGCTTCAGGATCGCCACCGCCGTGATCGGTTTCGAGCTGCTGGCAATCCGGAACAGGGCATCGGGTGTGACCGGCTCACCGTCTTCGACGCTGGCGAATCCGTATCCCCGGTTCAGCACGAGCCGGTCCTCCCGGGCAATGGCCAGCTGCCCGCCAGGGATGCCCCACGTCGCCATGGCCTGCCCCATCAGGTCGTCGAACGCGGCCAGCTCCGGGATAGGCTCACCGGTGATCGGAACGTCCTCTCCCGCGGCAGGCGTTGCGCTCCCTTGTGCGAAGGCATTGCGGAATGACATCGCAACGCCACCTCCCGCTGCCACCCTGAGAACGCTCCGCCGGCTGGTGGATATCTGGCGCGCGTATCGTGGACCGACGTGCATGAAGACGATCTCCTTCCTCGTCAGCCATGCGACAAGTCCCCGACGTGGCTTCCTGACCAGGCACATCGGCGCATGGGAGGCTGTTGACAGTAATGCGTATGGATTATCGGGAATAGTCTACGACGAGGTCAACGCTGGCGCTACTCGCTGCCACGCTCCACATGCCATTGGCCCGCGTAGCCGGCGCGGCGCAGTGCCTTCAGCAACGCGTCCTCCGCGGAGGCGCTATCGTCGCCCGTATCCGGCAGCAGCACCATCAATCCGCCGCCGTGCTCGCCGATGACCTCCATGCCAGCCTTCTCGACATCCTGCCGAAGCTGCGCGAGGCCCTTCTCGACATCGGGGCTCAACACAACCGCCCGGCGCAGGCGCACGCGCTTGTAGCCGGCGGTCCACTCCCGCAGCAGCCCCTGCAGGGTCTCCGGCAACGCGTCGCCGGACTGCCGCGTCAGGTACGCGGTGATCTGCTCCAGGTCGAAACCGGCGCCCAGCGCCCGCCCGACAGAGCCGGGGCGAAGCTGGTATGTCGCCTCTGGCCGCAACGTTTCGGCATCCGCGAACGCGGTCAATGCCCACACATGCACGGGCTCCGGTCGATGCAGCGTCACCAGGCCCGTCTCGCTGAGGGAGATGACGGGCACTCTGGGATCGGCTTCGACGGTCTCGCTGACGGCGCGGACATCCCCGGCGGCCAGGCGGGCCGCCTCGGTCACGCGCATCGCCAACCCCTTGCGCCCGAGGTGGACGAGGTCGACGAAGCCGAACCACCACATCGCCGTTTGCAGCTCGATCTCGATGATCTGCGAGATGGCCGCGACCCGGGCATCCCCGCGATCGTTGCCGCCGCGCGCGGATGCCGCCGTGAACGTCGAGCCAATGATGCTCGTATCCTGTTCGGCAAGCCGGCGGGACACATCGGTCAGCAGGAACCATTGTTGGGGATCGATCTCTCGCAGGTCGCCAAGCAGCCGCCGGCGAAATCCCTGCCAGTCGGCGCCCCAGACGTCGATCTGCTCGCGCTCCCGCCCCTCGACCCACTGGTCGGCGTAAAGCCACGCATCGCGCAATGCGGCGATCTGCTGCGCGAACGATTGTCCGCGCCACTGCCGCACCCGTGAGGTCGTCACCGGACGAATCGCATGCCGGTCGCCGCTGCCGGGGCCGTGCTCCGCCGGCTCCAGCACCCCGACGCCCAGCGCCAGATAGAGCAGGAACCCAAGATATCCCTCCGGCGGCACTTCCGTCCCGCCGAACCAGAGCCGGCTGTTGAGCTGGCGTTGCCACGTCCGGGAAATCGGCTCGCCCGGGACCCAGACCGGCGCGCCCTTCCCGGCAATCTCGCGGACGATCGTCAGGAGATCCCATGCAATCGCCGCCGGATGCCGTTGCTCCACCTCCGGGATGTCATCGCGCAGCGGCTGGAGCGGCCGTAGGGGCATGGTTGCGGGCACCGTGCCAGGATTGAGGATCTCCTGGGGGACGAACAGCGCGCGGGATCCATCCTTGAGATAGGTGTGATGGACGAGCAGGGAGGATTCCAGCTCGATCAGCGCCTCCCGAAGCTGCGCGCCCTTCGTGATCGCCAACCCCGCCGGCGCCTCGGGCACCGTCAGCCCAGCCCGCTCGATCGCATCGTCCAAACGCATCGGCCCGCTGTCGGCGGCCTTCCGCACGACGTCCCACAGCGACCGCGCGGCCGGGCTCAACCCCTGGATCACCGCATCGATCCGTCGCGTGGAGCTCACCTGCCGCAGCATCTCGCTGATCAGGTCATGCCGCCGCCGAAGTCCCGGAATGACGCGGATACCCCAGGCCTGTGCCGATTCCTCGATGTCGGGGTCATCCCGCAGCTCGAGCAGCGTGCGCAGCGGCAACGCGCTCTGGTCGCCGGCGTCGATCTCGTCCAGGACCCGGCGAAAATCGACGCCGAGCTCCCGAGGGATGAACAGTTTGGGGGTTGCGCCGACCGGCAGCTCCTGATCGTCGCCCTCCCGGGCCAGGATGCCCCAGCGGAAGAGCTCGACACAGGTCTCGCGGACGGTCGCCTCGGGCAATTCGAGATCACTCGCCAGCTCGGTGATCGTCCGCGCCGTACCCTGTGGAGAGATCAACGTGCGGATCACGCGTTGGCTCGTCTCGTCCAGCCGGGACCATGTCGTACGCACGGCCCGGACGTCGGTCATGACGCGGTAGATCGTACCGACCTGCCGCCCACTGTCCCGTCCCTGGAGCGGGATGGCCCACAGGCGCGCGATATGGACCAGCGAGCCGGTCTTCCGTGCATGGAGACGGCCGAGCAGGTTCCGCATGTATGGCGTTACTCCCCGACGATACCAGGCGCGCGGCATCGCCCGCACCGGGCCGCCAGCACGCCGCTGCCAGCTTGATACGGAGAAGAGTATCAGACAGGGAAGTTGGTTAGGTGAGGAGCGACACGTTTCCCAAGCGATGCCGGGCGGCATCGCCGATCAGGCCGTATGGCCCGGGGAAAGGTGTGGCGGGAAAACGCTCGGTCTAGAGCCGCTCGTCTTCGTCTTCGGTCAGATCCTCGATCTCGATGCCTTCCGGGTCTTCATCCCAACCGGAGTGCTCCGATGCCTCACGCGTCACCTTCAGCGTCACATGATGCTCGTCCGCCTTGGCGATCGCGCTCTTCGGCACGTACACATCTTCCGGGGCGAAGAATCCCTTCTCGACGACGAGGTGATTCGGCCGGATATCGACCACTTCACCGATCTTGTGCCCACAGGCGCCCACAACGTCGAGACCAACCTCGACAGCTACGGAATTGCTTGCGGTAGCCACGTTACCTTCCATCTCATCGCCATCGAGGACGGTGAGCTCATGAGGATGATCCTGTGCGGTCTCCTCGTTGACAATATCGCTAATGAATCCCCCGATATCATGGCGCCGGACTTCATCGCCCTCGCGCGCCCGAAAAATCTCCGGGGATTCCTCCCAGCTACGACGCTCTGGAGCCATATGTTTCCTTGTGCTGCAGGACAACTGGATCAGCGTCCAATCGGAACAACGGTGTACCAACGGGACAACTGCCCCGGGGATCACCCCCGGCATCTGCAGCGCACCCCAGAATACACACCTTGCATGGAAAATGCCAGCCTTGAATTGTGCGAATGGCCAAGTATACATGACGCACCTGTGCAACCGGCACTCCTTGTTATGGAAACGCCGGTTGCACCCGGAATGTTTCGCTTCAGGCGACATCCCGACGCGTCATCAACGCAAGCGAGATGCCCAGGGAGACCACCATCAACAGGCTCAACATGAGCAAGGCCTGGCCGGGATCCACGTAGGGCCCGGTGTAGGCGCCCGGCCCGTCGCCTTCCGTCCCTCCACCCAACGGTTCAACCAGCGAGTAGGCGTTCGACCGCAGCATCACGCTGTTGACCCATTCGAGCCACGAAACGGACTCGACGAAGACGCCCAGTAACCCTTCGATCACCAGCGCCCAGATGATCCCGATCCCGATCGCCAGCGACGTTCCTCGCGTCGCCACAGCCAGCAACACGCCAACCGATGCCCAGACAGCCAGGATCATCCATCCGGCCAGGATCGCCAGGACGAGATCACCCATAGACCCAAAGTCGATGGCGTAGCCCTCCCGCAGGGCGATCAGCGAGCTCGCCACCCCACCGATCGCGAACGACACCAGCACGAACGGGAGGAGCATCACCGCCAGCGCGCCCAGCTTCGCGCCAATGACGGCGCCGCGACCTGGCCGCTGGGTAAACAGCGTCTTGAACGTCCCCCAGCCAAACTCACTGCCGACCGACAGCACACCGAGCATGATCGCGATCGCGCCGCCGTAGAACGGGAAGCCGCTGACGACCTCGCCGATCATCCGCTCGGGCAGCAGGCCCGCCACGGGCCCGGCGCCAGCCCCATCCGGCGTCTCGATCAGGTACGGCAGCACGTACCCGAAGAACAACCCCATCGCGGCCCAGATCCCCAACAGGACCCATGTGCTCGTTCGCTTGCGCAGCTGGAACAGCTCCGCCCGGAGCATCGCCCATGTCTCACGACGCATACAGCACCTCCTTCTCATGGGACGGATTCATCGAGACCGGACCTCCGTCGTCCGCATCTCCAGTCCCGCTCCCGTTGGTCAACGAGAGGAACACCGATTCGAGCGACGATCGCTCGCGGCGCAGCTCCCTCACCTCGATCCCCTCGCGCACGAGCCGCGCATTGATCCGCGCCGGGTCCAGCCCGTCGGTGCCCGACACCCGGAGCTCGCCCGCACCCGGACGCACCTCACGCACGCCAGGGAGGCCCGCGACCAATTGGCATGCCTCATCGAGCGGATCCGCCTCGATCACCAGCACATCCTCGCCGCGAAGCTCATCGATCGTGCCTTCGGCGACCAGCGTTCCGTTCGAGATCACCGCCGCCCGGTCACATACCTGCTCGATCTCCACCATCAGGTGGCTGGAAACGATCACCGTCCGGCCCTCGTTCCCCAGCTTCCGGATCAGCGTCCGCATCTCCGCCATCCCGGCCGGATCGAGCCCGTTCGTCGGCTCGTCCAGGATCAGCAACGCGGGATCCTTCATCAACGCGGCGGCAACGCCCAGCCGTTGTTTCATGCCGAGCGAATAGGCGCGAAAGGCATCCCCCGCTCGCTTGTCCAGGTCCACCTGCTCCAGCGCCGCGTCGATCCGGTCCCGGCCAATGCCGGCGTACGCCGCGAGTACATGGAGGTTGTCTCGCCCTGAGAGATGCGGGTAGAACGCCGGCGTCTCGATCATCGATCCGATGCGCGCCAGGCTCGCCGCTGCGCCGGGCTTTTCCCCCATCACGACCGCATGCCCGCCAGTCGGCCGGATCAGCCCGAGCAGCATCCGAAGCGTCGTCGTCTTCCCGGCGCCGTTCGCGCCAAGGAAGCCGAACACCTCGCCGCGCCTCACCCGCAGGTCGAGGGATTCCACTGCGGCGATGTCGCCGTACCTCTTCGTGAGCCCTGTCGTCTCGATCACGTAGTCGTGCATGGTTCTTCTCTTTCAGGCCTGTCCCCGTACCGCCGGACACCGGCCGCAACTGCGAGGTGTGGCGGTACGGGAACGTCGGCTTATCCCTTGAGGTCCTCCAGCCGGCGCCGGTACTCATCAGCCTCGATCTCGCCCCGCGCGTACCGCTCGGCGAGGATGCTGTGGGCCGAGCGCGTGGCATACATCCCGCCAACGCGATCCATCGGCGACGGCTCGCGCTGCCGAAGCTCCCGGAGCGCCCGGCTACGCGCCTGGTACTCCTCCGCCTCGATCTCGCCGCGAGCAAACCGTTCGGCGAGGAGATCCTCCGCCCGGTCCATCGAGGTGGCGTCATCCCGCCATGGGCGCTTCCCCCGAATCAGGAAGCGAACGACGAAGAAGACCACTCCGATCCAGAACAGGAAAATCAGGGGCCCGAAAATACCCGGTCCACCGGGTCCGGCATGTGCCACCGGTGCCAACGTAAAGACGTCCATGGCTGTGTCCTCCTGCATCGGGGCCGGGACCGTCGATCCGGCGCCCTGCCGGTGATCGTTCCTGCCTCCCGATGCCAACAACCTCAGTCTGGGAGGCAGAGATCAACGATCCTCACCGCATTTCTCAACGGGAGATCAACAGCCCGTTACAGCCACGTCACCGGGCGCGGAGAACGCTCGTATTCCCATCCGGAGGGCACAATACTGGGTGCATGGCCGCGTCAACGTCGCGAAGGAGAAGCAGATGGACGACGCCAGAACCGTGCTGGTCGTAGACGACGACGAAGACATCGTGACACTGATGCGGGATTTCCTCGAAGCAGACGGCTTCCGCGTGCGTACCGCCAGCGACGGAGAGTCGGCCCTGCGCGCGATGCGTGAGGAGAACGTGGACTGCGTGCTGCTTGACGTGATGATGCCGGGCATCTCGGGGTTCGACGTGCTGCGGCAATTGCGCGAGACCAGCGACGTGCCGGTCCTCTTCCTGAGCGCGCGGCAGGAGGAAAGCGACAAGCTCCGGGGCCTCGGCCTCGGTGGCGACGACTACATCGTCAAATCCTCCACCCCGGCCGAGATCGTCGCCCGCGTCAAGGCCGTCCTCCGTCGCTACCAGCGAACCGGACCCGCGGAGAGCGACGTGATGGACTTCGGCCGCCTCGTCATCGACCCGAAAGCGCATGAGGTCCGCGTGGAGGGCGAAACCGTGCCCCTCACGGCCCGCGAATTCGACCTGCTGCTCATGCTCGCGGAGCATCCCCGCCAGGTCCTCACGCGGGACACGCTCTTCGAGCGCCTGTGGGGACCCTACGGCGACCGCCACTCGCTCACGGTCCACATCGGCCGGCTCCGCGAGAAAATCGAGGAAGACCCCTCCAACCCGCAATACATCGTGACGGTCTGGGGCGTCGGCTACCGATTCGAAGGGGAGCGCCGGCGATGAAAAGTCATCAGCCACCACGCATGATGACCATCCGCCGCTGGCTGGCGCTGGCGCTGCTCGCCCTCCTCCTCGTCCCCATCCTGACCTCGATCGTCATCGGGCTCATCGTCTTCTCTCCAGGCGAAGGCCCGCGCGATATCGACCGGGAGATCGCGACCCGGCTGACGCGCGACGCCGAACGCTGGACCGATCCCGCCTGGCAGGAATCGCTTCGCGCCGCCTACGGTGATGACGCCGATGTCGTGCTCATGGTTGGTGAGGAGGAAATCTTCGCCACCGGCGACCCGATGCAGGACCGAAACACCCGTCTCGTCCGGGAGGTCACCGTGCCGGATACAGATCCGGCCCAGGTCGCATGGGTCTACACCGACCCCATGGAGGGACCTCCCCGCGAGCTCCGGCAGTGGTTCGTGCCGGTCCTGCTCATCGGCGCGTTGGGCCTGACCTTCGCCGCCATCGCGTGGTTCCTGCGCCGGTCGGTCGTGCAGCCGCTCGAAGCCGCCAGCGACGCCGCACGACAGGTCGCCCGGGGAGAGCTCGACATCGCCCTGCCCGCATCCCGCGTGCGGGAGGTGGACCAGCTGGCCCGCGCATTCAGGACGATGAGCGCCAGCCTGCGCGCCTCGCTCGAACACCGGGCAGCCATGGAACAGGAGCGCAAACTCTTTATCAGCGCGATCGCCCACGACCTCCGCACGCCCCTCTTCTCCCTGCGCGGATCGCTCCAGGGGCTCCAGCAAGGCGTCGCACAGACCCCGGAGCAGCAGCGACGCTACCTCGACATCGCGCTCGGCAAGGCCGACCAGCTGGAGCGCCTCATCGCGGATCTCTTCACCTTCACCAGGATGGAATATCTCGGAGACAAGCCGGAGAAGGCACCGCTGGACCTCGCTCCCTTCCTGGAAGACGTCGCCGGCGGTGTCCGGCCCGACGCTGGAGCGAAGGAGATCACGCTCTCACTGGATGGCCCCGACAATGCCCCGGTCATCCAGGGTGACAGTCATCTGCTGGGCCGCGCGCTCGGAAACATTCTCGACAACGCCATCCGCCACACGCCGGAAAAGGGGGAGATCAGGCTCACATGGAGTGAGACCGAGTCGTCAGTCACGATCACGGTCGAGGACACAGGCCCCGGCTTTGCGCCGGACGACATCCCGCACCTCTTCACGCCCCTCTTCCGAGGCGACGCGTCCCGCAACCGCGCAACCGGCGGCGCCGGCCTCGGCCTGACCATTGCCCACCGCATCATTACCGCCCACGACGGCACCCTGACGGCGTCGAATGCCGATTCGGGCGGCGCAATGCTGACGGTCACCCTGCCAAAACGCTAACAAGTCGTCCAGATAACGGGCCTCGGCCGATTTTGCGACCGAGGCCCTTGACCCAAACATCGTCATCCTGAGCGGAGCAAAAGGGTCGCTTGCGCTTCAACTCCTCCGGAGTCGCCCGGGAGTCCCCGTGCGAAGCACCTTCAATCGCGCGAAGCGCCTTCCCTTACGCGAACCGCCCGTACACCGGGAACGCATCCTTCCCGAGAATCGGCTTCATATACGCCCGGAACGCGTCCGTCACGGACATCCCGTCCGCCCCGATGAACGCGTCGTCCAAATGCCGCACCCGGTTCGCGATCTTCTCCAGCGGCACCGCCACGATCTCGTATGCGTAAGGCTCATCCGACGTCCGGTTGATCGCCGTCATGAACCCGGACTCCCCGTCTACGATCCGCTCGACCGCCGCCGCGCCCAGATGCCACGCCTCGTCGAGATCCACCTCCGATGCCAGCTCGATCGACATCCGGGCCGCCGTCCCCGGCTTGTCGTACCGGGCGCGCAAGTGCAGCTTCTGCGACACCAGCCGCGTCATCGCCGCGCCAGTGCTCGGGAAATA
>DATGPC010000351.1:0-10354 GCA_035305265.1 Thermomicrobiales bacterium
GGCAGGAACAGGGTGAGACGCGGTCCCCAGTCATGGTCCATCGATCGGGGCGTGTCGAAACCGAGCACGTCCGACCCGGGACCGACGAGCGCGGCCGCGTACGGAATCCCTGCTGCGTGGGCGTCCAGGATCGGCCGAACCGCCTCCGTGTAGAAGCGGGCCGACAGCTCGCGCCCCGGAATGAATTTCTCGCCCGTCATGGAACCCACCTCGAACAACGTCGATCCCGATCCCACCACGATACTCCACCGACTCGGGCGGCAAGCGCTGGCGTCATCCATGCGAAGATGTGCGCCAGAAAGACGCCGAAGACCGACGGGAGGAAAGACGCCGGTGGAAGAAGATTTCGAGGTGATGCGCCGAACGCGGATCCGGGTGCGTGGACGCGTCCAGGGCGTTGGTTTCCGGGCGAGCGCCCGGGCGGAAGGTCGCGCGCTGGGCGTCACGGTCGACGCCCGGAACCTGGACGACGGATCCGTGGTGATCGAAGCTGAGGGACCGGACGACGCCGTCGAGGAGTTCCTGGCCTGGGCGCGAGTCGGGCCACCGGCCGCGCGCGTAGACAACGTCGAAGTGGAGGAACTTGCGGATGAGTGACGCGAACGTAGAGCCACAGGGCACCGCAACGCTGGAGCGTCGCCCCCTGCTCGGGTACGACGTGCCGCCCATCGCGATCGGCTGCGCACCCCTGGCCAACATGCCGGAGACGTTCGGCTATGAGGTTACCGACGACCTGGCGGCCTCCACGATCCGAACGGCGCTGGAGAGCGAACTGAACTGGTTGGACACCGCCGCCAAATACGGCGACGGCGAGAGCGAACGGCGCGTCGGCATCGTCCTGCGCGAGTTGGGTGGCCTGCCGGACGGCGCATTCCTCGACACGAAGATCGGCGCGGCACCGGACGGCCGCTTCGATGCGGAGACCGTCCGCGAACGGTTTGCCCGCAGCCAGGAGCTGCTCGGGCTGGAGACGATCGATCTTGTCTTCCTGCACGACCCGGAGCAGCGCCCGTTCGAGGAGATGACCGCGCCCGGCGGGCCGCTCGACGCGTTGCAACAACTTCGCGACGAGGGAAAGATCCGGCATCTCGGCGTGGCTGGCGGCCCGATCGAGGAAATGACCCGCTACATCGAGACGGGCCTTTTCGAAGCGGTCATTACTCACAACCGCTACACGCTGCTCAACCGGGTGGCCGAACCGTTGCTGGACGCCTGCCATGAGCGCGGCATCCCGCTCCTCAACGCCGCGCCTTACGGGAGCGGCATCCTTGCCAAGGGGCCATCGCAGTACCCACGATACGCTTACAGCACCGCCGACGAGACGATGCTCGGGCGCGCCGAAGCGCTCGAGGAGATCTGTGGCCGGCATGGCGTCCCCCTGGCCGCCGCAGCGCTGCAGTTCTCGATCCGGGATCCGCGCATCACCGGGACCATCGTCGGCATGACGCGGCCGGAACGTATCTCCCAGACGATCGAGTTCGCCACCGTCGAGATCCCGGATGCCTGCTGGCAGGAGCTCATGACGGTTCCGTTCAGCGCAGAAGAGATCTGATGTGCCGGGCCTCGCATCCCGAAGCGTGGCCCCTTCCTTGACTCTGCGCTGAACCTGGTCTACCGTTCATGCCAACAGGAGAATACACACACGATCTCATCAAGAGGGGGAGAGGGAACGGCCCGATGACACCCCGGCAACCACTCAGTGCGCGCGCTGAAAAGGTGCTAATTCCGGCAGGTTTACCTGGCAGATGAGTGCGTGAATGTCGCTCTCGCCAGTGCGTCCTCACCCACCCTCATCTGTTCACCAGATGGGGGTTTTCGTTTGTTCCACACCCGATTCGAACATCTGCCGCACCGGGAGTCTCATTTCGCGCGGGCCGGGAACGCCGCATCCCGCGCGCCCCCTTCCAGGCGACGTCTACGTCGCACCACAGCTGGTGGTCTTCGGGCGCCACCGCGCCGTCAACAGGAAATCGGGGAAGGGGAAGATCGATGAGCGAGATCACGAACACGGCGATTGAACATTCACCAGGGCGGACACGGGTCGACCGGCGAGGCTTTGTCCGCCGGACAGGGGCACTCGGGGCAACTCCGATGGTTGCAGGCGCCCTGCTTCAGCGTGCGGGCGCGCAGGACGCCTCTCCGGCCGCATCGCCGGCCGTCACCGATGGGGCCAGCCCGGAGGCGACTGGCGAGGTCATCACCTCCATCACCCGCGCCGAATTCTTCGCGCAGCTCATATCCCATTTCGACCTGGAGGAGCCGCAATCCACCGGCGGCCAGGTGATCGAGACCAACACGACGGATATCTCGACGCTGAACCCGGTGCTGGCAACCGACACCTATTCGAGCCAGATCATCAACCTGCTGTTCGACGGCCTCGTCGGCACCAGCCCGATCGACGGTACCGTTGTGCCCTCGGGCATCGCCGACTATTGGGAGATCGCCCCCGACGGTGTGACGTATACCTTCCACCTCGTGCCGAACGCGACCTGGCACGACGGCACGCCGGTCACGGCCGACGACGTGATCTTCACCTACGATGGCGTGCTCGCCGAGGAAAGCCTCAGCGTCCGGAAGGGAACGGTCGAGACAGCGCTGGAGAGCTATCGCAAGATCGACGACCTGACCGTCGAGTTCGTGGCGAAGCAACAATCGGCGGTGTTCCTGAACGACGCGATCAACCAGTTCAATATCCTGCCGAAACACATCTGGGAAGACATCCCGGTCGAGGAATGGGGCTCGGCGCCCGGCTCGACCGGCACCGATCCGTCCCAGGTGGTCGGCAACGGCCCGTTCCGGTTCGTCGAATGGGTGCTGGGCAGCCACGTCACGATCGCCCGGAACGATGACTTCTGGGATCCCGAGAACATGCCGATCATCGACGAGTACATCTACAACGTCGTTGCGGATCCGGCGTCCGCCCTCGCCACGCTGCAGACCGGAAGCTCCGACATGGTCGGCGTTCCGTTCGGCCAGGCGAAGACGCTGCAGGAGACCAATCCGGAGCTGCAGATCCTCCCGCTGGACTCCGCGGCGATGAACTACTACTACCTGAACCAGGACGAAGCGGCGACCGACAAGTTCACGGACACCCGGGTCCGCCAGGCGCTGCATTACGCGCTGGACCGCGACATCATCGCGGATACGGTGTACGACGGCTTCGCAGTGCGCGCGGACGGCACGCAGCCGGTCCTCTCCGTCGCCTACGCTCCGGACCGGATCAACACCATCTACCTCTATGACCCGGACAAGGCAAGAACACTGCTGGACGAGGCCGGCTGGACCGAGGGCGCCGATGGCATCCGCGAGAAGGACGGCGAGCGATTGAGCTTCGAGATGCTGTACTCGGAAGGCTCCGCAACCTACGAGACCCAGATCCCGTACATGCAGCAGGCCTGGCGTGAGATCGGCGTCGAGATGATCCCCGCCGCGGTCCCGTTCCCAACCCTGCTGGACCTGACGGACGCCGGGAACTACGAGGCGGCGGTCGCGGGATTCGGGTGGGGCTTCGACGGCTTCCAGGGGTCGATGTTCCGGAGCACATCCACCCCGCCCAACGGGTTCAACAAGTTCCGGTACTCGAACGAGGAGTACGACGCGCTCGACGCAGCCGCCCAGACGGAGCTCGACGACGAGAAGCGCATCGACCTGCTGATCGAGGCGACGAACATCGTAAACGACGATGCGGCGGCCGGCGTGGTGGTCTTCCGCCAGAACATTTATGGTGCCTCGCCGAGACTCCACAACTTCCTGCCGGTCGGGTATTCCGGTTACTGGTGGTTCAACTACGCGTGGGTCGATCCCCGCTAGATCTGCCCAGGCACGCGGTTCGCGCGCGTATCCGTGCGCGCGGACCGCGACCCGGGCGGCGCCTTCCCTTCTCCCTCTACCCCGATCCGCAAAAATGCAGGGCACGATACGTGCGGATTCTCCCGACATACCAGTCATGCCATTCGGAAGCCAGGAAGTTTCCGGAGGAGACTGAAAGACACAGGGCGCAACCGGCCTCTCCGGAGCCGGGCGTCGCCCTGTCGACGAACGCGATGTCCCGGGAGGTCCGGGTTGCGGTCAAGAGGGGGTTTTCGGGATATGGACCAGATGCAAGCGAAGCAAGCTCCGGAGGTCCGGAAGCCGGCAGGGCTGACGCGACGCAGGTTCCTCGAGCTCGTCGCGGCGACGAGCGGATCAACCGCGATGCTGAACGCAATGGCGGCGATGGGCCAGCAGGCGATTACCGGCCAGACCGAGCCGCCAAAGATGGACGGCAACGGTGAGGGCACCAAGGTGATCGTGCTCGGCGCCGGTCCGGGCGGCTGCCCCGCGGCCTGGGAGCTGATCAAGCTCGGCTACGACGTCACCATCCTCGAAGCGCGTGACCGCGTCGGCGGCCACGTCTGGACGATCCGAGGCGGGACGCGTGGCGAGGAGTACGGAAAGGGCGAGCAGGTCTGCGAATGGCCGGAAGGCTGGTGGTGGGATGCCGGACCGTCCCGCATTCCCTTCTACCACCGCAGCTTCTTCCACTACTGCCAGGAATTCAACATCCCGCTGATCGACCACAACAATATCAACCTCAATGCGTGGTGCTACGCGGAAGACATCCCCGGAAACCTGAACGGCAAGCGCATCCGGCTCCACGAGTTGCAGGCGGATATGGCCGGGTACACCTCGCAGTATCTCGCGTCGGCAATCGACAAGGACGCGCTCGACGAGGACCTCACCGATGAGGACCTCGAGATGCTTCGGGACTACCTGATCAACTGGGGCCTGCTGAGCCGCTCCGACATGCAGTATCACGCGTCGGACCATCGCGGCTACACGCGACTTCCGGACACCTTCTCGGCAGGCGAAGTTGCCCCGCCCTACCCGCCGGAAGACATCATTCCGTTCGCTGACGCCATCCTGAAGTCTGCTGGCGGCTACCTGGCGGCGACCCCAGTCTTCGACTGGCAGACGACCCTGGTCAAGCCAAAGGGCGGCGTCGATCGCCTCTACGAAGTGGGCTTCAAGAACGCGTTTGAAGACCGGTTGAAGCTCAACTGTGAGGTCACCGGCATCCAGCAGGACGAATCCGGCGTCACCGTCCGCTACACCGATCGCAGCAGCGGCGAAGAGACCGAGATCACCGGCGACTACGTGATGTGCAACATCCCGCCGTCGGTGCTCATCAAGATCCAGAACAACTTCTCGTCCGAGTTCATGGACGCCCTTCGCGGCGTGCCCTACGCGATGGCCCTTCGCATGGGTATCGGCTACAACCGCCGATTCTGGGAGGAAGACGACTGGATCTATGGTGGACAGTCGTTCAGCAACATCCCCGAGCTGGGTATCATCGACTACCCGGACGACGACTACACCAGCACCGAGGGCGGCGTGATGCTGGGGATGTACAACTTCGACCAGGACGCCGCGCGGGTCAGCTCCCTTCCGTTCAACGAGCGAGTCGAGCTCGCTGTTCGGCTGGGCAGCAAAATCCACCCGCAGATTCCCGAAGAGTTCCACTCCGGCTTCTCGGTCGCCTGGCACCTCGAGCCGTATAGCCTGGGCGCCTGGCCGAATTACGACCTCAAGAGCCGCACCGAAGTCATGCCGGTTCTCCAGGAGCCGGACGGCCGCGTCTATCTCGTTGGCGAGCACCTGAGTCACGTCAACGCGTGGATCGAGGGCGCCGTGCAGGCCGCCTGGATGCAGGTCGAGAAGCTGCATTCCCGGGTGATGCAGGATACCAGCGCGACACCGAGCGCATAAGGAGCAGGATGATGCGAATCGCAAATTCCGTTACAAGCCGATTGCTCTTCCTTGTCGCAGCGCTGGCGGCCGCGGCACTGATCAGCATCCCCCTCCTCGGCAACGCCCAGGACAGCTCGCCCGTGCCGGAGCAGTCGCCCGACGAGCAGCTGGCCTACGGCGAGGCGATCTACACGAACGTCTGTATCGCCTGTCACCAGCCAGATGGCGCGGGAATCCCGGGCATCTACCTGCCGCTGAACAACAATCCGTTGCTGACGAACGAGGACCCGACCTATTTCGTCACAACGGTCCTTGAGGGACGCGGCGGCATGCCGAACTTCAACTACATCTACGATGACCAGGAGATCGCCGCGGTCGTCAGCTACGTCCGCCAGGCGTGGGACAACGATGCGCCTCCGGTGACCGCACAGGAAGTGGCCGATATCCGCGCGGCGGTTGTGGGCACCCCGGTCGCGTCGCCGACTCCTGAGGGGCAGCGCCCGGGTGGGCAAACCACCGGCGCGACGGGCCCGCACGGAACGCCGATGGCGTCTCCGCAGGCGACGCCGGAAAGCTAGCCGCCTCGCGGAACCGAACGAACCTGTCACGAAGACCGGGAGGGCCAGGTGGTCCTCCCGGTCTTCTGGTGCGAGGACCCTTCGCGTTCATGCTTTCTGAGCGGTGTGTCGCGAGACGACCAGAATCCCCGAAAGGCGTCCCCACGGATTGTGAGCGTATTCCCTACATTTGTGGGGAAAACTGTTGACCGTTCCTCCAAAATGTCCTTCACTCTGTGTAGTGTCTGTATGGATAAAACAGACCGGCCAGTATCCAGAGCCCGAACGGGACCAGTCCCGGCGGTCACTCTGGAGCACATAGCGGATGGTCACCCATGGGCACCACACCCGTGGGGTTTCGTTTGATCGGGGAGGAAGTCGTTATGGAAGGTATGCAGGCGCAGGAGACGTCCAATATCCGGAGGCCAGGGATCCTGACCCGCCGGAAGTTCTTGCAGATGGTCGGCGCGACAGCCGGATCGGCGGCAGTCTTCAACGTCCTGTCCGCCTGGGGCCAGGTGCCGATGGGCGGCCAGACCGAACCGCCAAAGCTGGACGGGAACGGCGAGGGCACGAAGGTCATCGTGATCGGCGCGGGGCCCGGCGGCTCGGTCGCCGCATGGGAGCTGGTCAAGCTCGGCTACGACGTCACGGTGCTGGAAGCGCGTGACCGCGTCGGCGGCCACGTCTTCACCGTTCGCGGCGGATCGAAGACCGAGGAATATGGCCATGGCGAGCAGGTCTGCGACTGGCCGGAGGGATTCTGGTGGGATGCCGGGCCGTCGCGGATCCCGTTCTTCCACCGCAGCTTCTTCCACTATGCGAAGGAGTTCAACATCCCGCTGATCGACCACAACAACCTGAACACGGCCGCGTACATCTACATGGAGGGGATCGACGGCCCCCTCAACGAGAAGCGCATGCGCGTGCAGGAGTTCCAGTCGGACATGGGCGGCTACACCGCGCAGTTGCTCGCCCAGGCGGTCGACCAGAACGCGCTCGACGAGGCACTCTCCGACGAGGACGCCGAGCTGCTCAAGACCTACCTCATCAACTGGGGGATGATCGACTCCTCCGACCTGACATACACCGGCTCCAGCCGCCGCGGCTACGACACCGTGCCGGACGTCAACAGCGGTGGGTCGTTCGCCGATCCATACATGATGGATGCCCTGCTCCCCTTCGCCGCCTCCGCGCTGCAGGCCGCTGGGGGCTACCTCGGCGCGACCGCGTCCTCCACCTGGCAGGACACGATGGTCAAGCCGAAGGAAGGCGTCGGCCAGCTCTACGAGGAAGGGTTCCGCAAGGCCCTCGGCGACCGCGTGCGCTTCAACGCCGAGGTGACCGAGATCGACCAAAGCGAAGACGGCGTTACCATCACCTACCTGAACAAGGAAACGGGCGAGACCGAGACGATCGAGGGCGACTACGCGATGTGCAACATCCCGCTCTCCGTCCTCCTGAAGGTCCGCACCCGCTTCTCGCAGGAGTTCACCGAGGCGATCCGCTCGGTTCCGTACGCGATGGCCGTCCGCATGGGCATCGGGTACAAGCGCCGGTTCTGGGAAGAGGACGACTGGATCTATGGTGGACAGTCGTTCACCAACATCCCCGAGCTGGGCACCCTGGACTACCCGGACAACGATTACGGCGCGGACGGCGGCGTCATGCTCGGCATGTATGTCACCGGGAACAACGCGGCGAAGATCAGCGCGCTTTCCTACGAGGAGCGCGTCGAGGTCGCGCTGACGCACGGCAGCAAGATCCACCCGCAGATGCGGGATGAGGTGATCTCCGGCTTCTCGGTCGCGTGGCACCTGCAGCCATACAGCCTCGGCGCCTGGCCGAGCTACACCCAACGCACCCGCGAGAGCGCCATGCCGGTCCTGCAGGAGCCTGACGGCCGCGTCTACCTCGTGGGCGAGCACCTGAGTAACGTCAACTCCTGGATTGAGGGCGCGTCACAGGCCGCGTGGATGCAGGTCGAGAAGCTCCACAGCCGGGTGATGCAGGGCTAGGAACGGCAGGCGACACAAGCCTCCGCAACAGAGGGAAGAGAGAATGAAGACCGCAAACACCCTTCGAAAGCGCATGGGCATCATTGCCGGTACCGCCATGCTCGTTATCGGCGCGACCCTTCCGCTTGCCGGCACGGCGCAGACCGATGGCATGACGGAATCCGAGCTGATCGATGAAGGACGCAACATCTACGAGAATGTCTGCATCGCCTGCCACCAGCCTGACGGCATGGGCATCCAGGGCATCTACCTGCCGCTGAACAACAACCCGTTGCTGACCGGCGAGGATCCCACCTACTTCATCGCGACGGTGCTCAATGGACGTGGCGGCATGCCCCGCTTCGATACCACCTACAACGACGAGGAGATCGCCGCGATCGTGAGCTATGTCCGCCAGGAGTGGGACAACGATGCCGAGCCGGTGAGCGCCGAGCAGGTCGCGGAGGTGCGCTCGCAGTTCGAGATGACGGTCCCGACGCCGGAGGGCCAGATTCCGCAGGGTCCGTACTCCGGCACTCCGGACGCCGGAACGCCGATCGTCGCCGACGATGATGACGCAACGCCGGAAGGGACACCGGAGAGCTAGCCCTGAGCCGGCTCAACCTGGATTCCCGGACGTCGCAAGGAGCACCGGTGCCCGCTCGTGGGCCGGTGCTCCGTCATCGTTCAGGATCGATGCTTGCAACCGTCCGCGTATCTCTGTATAGTCATTGTGTGATGAAGACGTCTGTGCGCAACACCACCGGCATGCATAGCATTATGGCCCCCTCGATGATGACCATCATTATTGAGACCATTACTTGCTGGCCTGCCGAGCCGGATGTTTGCTGACGCACGACGAGGGAGTCACCAAACGAGAACCGGAACGGCAGGCGGGAGCAGCGGAAAGCGCTCCCGCCTTTTCGTGTCATGAAGCAGTCCTGGTCACGGCAAGCAACGGCGCTCACCGGGGACAGGAGAGGAAGGGCAACGTTCGCCCGCACGCTCTCCCGACCAACGCTCAAGGAAACCTGGTGAGGAGAACACCATGCTGGTAATGAAGTTCGGTGGCACATCGGTCGGAGATGCGAGACGCGTCCGCGAGTCGGCGCGCATCGCCTTGACCCGCACGGGCCCGAACGTGCTTGTCGTCTCCGCCTGTGGCGGCGTGACCAACCTGCTCCTCGACGCCGGCCAGGCAGCCGCGCGTGGTGACCGCGAGGGCGTTCGCGCCAACGTCGCGGAGGTACACGCGCGCCACGAGAACGTCCTGTCCGGCCTGGGGAACCCCCAGCTGCAGGCTGAAGCCCGCGCCGTCGTTGACGAACTGCATCTGTCCCTGGACCGCACCCTCGATGACATCGTCACCGAGGGTACACTGTCCGCGAAGCTGTCGGATCGCCTTGTCTCGCATGGCGAAAAGTGCATGTCCGTCATGATGGCGACGACGATCCGGGATATGGGCGTGCCGGCGAAATACATCTTCACCGATACGGTGCTGGTGACCGACGGCCGGCATGGCTCCGCCCGCCCGAACCGTGAGGCGACGCGCGCAAGGGCCGCCGAGCTGGTCCGTCCCCTGATCGACGACGGCTACACCGTCGTGGCGACGGGCTTTATCGGGCACGGACCGGACGGCGCGACGACGACCCTCGGCCGTGGCGGTTCCGACTATAGCGCGACACTCCTGGGCGCGGCGCTCGATGCCACCGAGGTGCAGATCTGGACGGACGTGCCGGGGATGCTCTCCGCCGACCCGCGCAAGGTCCCGACTGCCCGCGTCGTCTCCGAAGTCAGCTACGACGAGGCGCAGGAGCTCGCCCACTTCGGCGCGAAGGTCCTCCATCCGCGCACGATCCGGCCGGCCGTCTCACAGGGCATCCCGGTCCGCATCCTCTCCACGTTCCAGCCAACGAACGCCGGCACGGTCGTCCGCGAGACGTCACCATCGCAGCGGATCAAGGCAACGACGGCACTCAAGGGCCTGACACTGTTGACGATCGACGTGCCCGAGCTCGAAGACCTTGCCGGAGCCGCGTCCGCGGTCTTCCGCGTCCTGCATGAGGACCG
>DATGPC010000352.1:0-3332 GCA_035305265.1 Thermomicrobiales bacterium
CGTGCGTCCGCCAGGTACGTCCCGCCACGCGTTATGGGCGACGCCGCGGGCGTGGCTGCGGGAGTCTGGGCCTGAAGAGGGATAGAGCCGGCGGATGCAATGGCCGCGGCCCCGACGATAGCGGCGCGACGAGAGATACGCCCGGTCGTTGGGTTGCGAATGGTTCTGGCCATACGTACTCCTTCGGATGGCGCGGCATGACGTCCTCGATGCTGCGCCCGCAAGAAGCAAACCTCGAAGCACACCGCGATTCCCCATTCGGATTCTGTTCGACCGGATAACCAACAACCACGGGACACGCCTGTCGACCGTTACGCGTCCGTGCCCGGAACACGAAACCGACCATGGCATCACGCGAAATGGCCCCGGAGAAATTCCTCCGGGGCCACGTTTAGGTGGTTGTGATTATTCCTGCTCGGGCAACCAGGCGAAGGGCCAGACATCGCGCGACATGATCATGCTCGCCGGGCCCGAGAACGTTGCGACCTCCGCGCCGAAGACGACGGTCATGATCGTTCCATCAACTGCATCCTCGACTGGCCGGGATGGAACGAAGACGTCTGAGTACACGAATCCGGTCGTCGGGGACGTCATGTTCTCCAGCCGCCAGTACGCGACCTCCGCGGCGGCCGCCGCGTCGCCTTCCGACCCTGCCAGGAACGACATGAAGGCGATGGCGTCAAGGTTCCCCTCCACCGCCGGGGTCCCGCCTCCCTGCGCCATGTCCGGGGTCATGGCGCCCGCGGTCACCCCGCAGAGGGCGAGATGAAGCTGAGGCATCGGGCCGACAGCGGCATCCGATTCAGCCAGAAGCTCGCTCACGGTGGTAAAGGAATCCATGCCTGGATTTTCGGGAACGATCGTATCCGCCCGGAACGCCTCCCCGGTGAACGCCAGCGCATTCACGGTGTCGATCGGCATGGCGTCGATCAGGGTATTGAGATCCTCGTCGCCAGCGGCCGTGGCATCGTCGGCATCGCGCAACGTCATCACCGAGGCGACGAGATCCAGCGTACCGGCAACGACGATCGTGTCGTCCTCCAGCAAGGCGATGTTGTTGAGCGGCCCAATCCCGAGCGGTACCCCAAGCTGGGGATCCACCTCGCCATCCTCGCCCAGTGTCCAGTAGTCGCCCCATTCGGCGGTCTTGTGCTCGTATCCGGCGGCCTCCCAGGTCGCGCCGAGTTCGGCAAAGGCAACACCGCCCGAGTAGATCGTCACCCAGTCCGGTGCGACGCCCGCGGTCAGGATCTGGTGCACCTCGAGGGCGCTAAACCCCAACGCGTCCCGAACTTCCGGGGCGAGCGAGTACGTGATCAGTGGATCGGTTGACATGAGCGGCCTGGTCGCGGCAACGATCGGCGCATCCTCCGACAGGGGGTCGTTCACGCCAAGCGTGGAGAGCTGGGTCTGCAGATCCACCCAGGAGAAAAGGTCGATCGCGCCCGGCTGCGTGGAGACCATGGAGGACGGCAGCCGGGAGAGCATGTCCAGCAAGCGGTCACGCGCATCGGCCCGGTAGGTTTCTCCCTGCGTGGAGCCGACCGGCGTCGCGTCCATCGCCGCCGGCGTCTGCGCGGATGCGCGATGCCTCAGGGCGGTGATGGCGGCCCCGGTCGCCCCGGCGATCATGGCGCGGCGAGACAGACGCGGTTCGACCCGATCCAGGTCACTGAAATGGATGATTCCCGTCATGATGTGCTCCCGTCGATGTCGTGCTGTGGTGCGGATGCAGGTTGTTGAGCAAGATGCGCGCCTGTCCCTAAGAGGAACGTTCGACCGCGCTATTGGTTCCGCGACCGCTGTATCACACTGCCGAAGGACGGAAGTTTACGGCTCCCAGGGCCACATGGCGAACCCGAGGTCCCGTTCCTCGATGATCACCAGCCAGTCGTCCGGCCCGGCCGGAAGCGTGGCGCGTAGCTCGACGATCCTGCCCTCTTCCCCGACGGCCCATGTCCGGAGGCTGGAGAGATCGATCCGATCCGCGTACGGTAGCCCCGTGACGGGTGACTCCGCCGTCCGGATCGCCCGGTCGGCGCGGATCATCGCCGCAACCGCATCCTCCGCGGACTGATAGGAGAACACCAGCGAGAATCGTGGCTCGGAATCGCCCGACCCGGCATCCATCGACGCGAGCATCAACGTCGCCTCCGGGAGAGGCGGCGGGCTGTCTGTGGTGACCGGAGTCGTGCTCCCGGTCGTCTCGCGGATAATCGGCGACGGCGTCGCGATCATCGGGGAACCGGGATCGGCCGCGAGGAGCGATCCCTTCAGGATCACGGCCGTATCGATCCGCTGCGGGTAGGTCGGCCGCGCCAGCAGGGCCGCGATCTCCGGGTTCTCGTCGAGCGACGGCTCGTCGCCCCGGGCAGCACGGATCGCCTGCTCCAGCCGCGCCAGCCGCGACGTGGCGATCAGGGTACCGTCATCGAGCAGCACGACATTGTTCATGTTCCCGAGCGCGGGGCGGCTCGCCGGAGCAGAGAGATCGACCGCGTCGCCGGGGAAGAGCGACCAGAGAGTCACGTCCTGGCTGCGGATGGCCTGGTAACCGGAGTCCGCCCATGCGGCCTGCAGCTCGTCCGGGTCGAAATGTCCGCGCATGATGAGCACATAGTCGGGCGCCTGGCCAACCGCGAGCACCTGGTGAACGTCGTGAAGGCCGAAGCCATAGGTATCGACCCACGCGGCATCCGTCGCGCGCGCGGAGAGGACACTCGGGATCGCGAGGTTTTCCAGCTCGTCCTCCCATGCGCCGAACGCGGGGTCATCCAGGCCTCGTGGCGTCTCGACGCCCCTCGCGCGCATCCACGCATCGATATCCGCGTATTCGGCCACGTCGCTCAACGGCAGGCTGTCGTCCGCCAACCGATCGGGCGAGTACCCCAGCATGTTCTCGATCGAGCCGCGCTGGATAGGCAGGACGGTGACGAGATCCTGAGTCGCCACAATCGGACCATCCCCACTGTCAGGCGTCGCGGCCGGCGTGCTCACCGGCGTGCCAGGTCCGGCGGCCACCTCCGTCGGCACCGGCGTCGGGTCGATCGGCGGCTCCTCGTCCCGGACGACGCTGAAAACCCAGAGGATGACGCCGATCGCGGCCGCGATGGCGATGGCAACGACAATCGTGGCGGCTGAGATGCGGCGAGGAGCGCTCATCATGCCTGATTAGTCGGCCTCCACCGCCACCAGCCCCATCGCGGAGGCAAGGTAGGGCGCGGTGACGCTGGCGTCGTTGTGCGCCAGGTCACGCGGCGTCATCGAAGAGACGATCTCGCCGCCCCGGTCGCCGCCTTCCGGCCCCATCTCGATAGCCCAGTCCGCGCGGG
>DATGPC010000353.1:0-8055 GCA_035305265.1 Thermomicrobiales bacterium
TCCAAGATGCCCAGGTTTCCCCTATACCCGGAAACTTGGACATCTTGGATTTCATGTATTAATACGTGCACCGGCTATCCGGGAGACGTATTGAGCATGATCATGATCACCTTACGCCCCGGCCAGGTCTTCCCCGGGCCGCAGCTCCTTCCCGTAGACCGCGTGCCGCTGCGCGACGTGCATCCCCGCGCGCTCGTACAGCCGCGTCGCGCCAGTCGGACTCTCGGCATCCACGCCGAGCGCCATGCGTTCCAGCCCGCGCTCCGCGAACGCCCGCACCGCGTGCCGCAACAACGCCATGCCGATCCCTCGCTTCCGCCACGGCTTCAGCACGCCGAGGTGGTCCACCCAGCCGATCCCGTCAGCGATCAAGCAGGTCGCCGCGGCGGCCGGCTCCCCGGCATCCTCGACGAGGAACCAGAGGGACGGGTCGAACCCCGATCGCGTCCGCCGCTCCATCCACTCCTCGAACGTCACCGGGACGAAGCCCCAGTGGTCGGCCATCGCCTCCTCGATGGTCCGGTAGAACACCGGCTCATCTTCCCCGGGCCTGCAAGCCCGGACGACGAGGTTTTCCGGCCATTCCGGGGCGGGAAGGTTCCCGTCCAGCGTCATCTCCATCCGGAAGAAATAGCGGTATGGTGTGAACCCTTCGCCTTCCAGGAGCTCGCATGCGGAACTGTTCCCGGCGTCGATCCAGTTGTGCAGCACCACGCGGGAGCCGTTAGGGGCGAGGTCGATATGCTCCCGGGCCCGCTCCTCCGCGAGGCGCACCAGCGTCGTCCCGACGCCCTTTCGCTCGTGCCCCGGATGGACATAGACCTCGAGGTCGAGGCGGACATGCTGCCGGTCACGCAGGTAGCCGTACCCGGCAAGCCATCCGTCCGGCGCCACGGCGAGCCATGTATCGCGCTCCGGGTCCAGCGACCGGATGTCGCCTTCGACTTCCTCGAGGGTGAAGCCCGTCGGATCCCCGAATTCGTGCATTTCGACATCGACGATGAGGCGGTGAATGTCCGGTGCCAGCTCGAGGCTGGCGGGCTTGATGGTATAGCCCGGGGCGAGCGGGTAGGTCATGCGGTGCTCCATGGGGCGATCATGCCTCTCGTGTCGTTCAGGGGACCCTGATCGCATCATCCTACCGGGTAGAGGGGCACATAAAAAGGGCGGGGCCCCACGGCCCCGCCCGGTGTCTAGAAAGTTCTTCCGTCCGCGCGGGCGATCTCTGGCCGCCCTTTACGCGGATCGTGCTCCGGGCTGCCATTCGGGACCAAGCTGCCGACCATGGCCATGATGCGCGTGCGCAACGCATGCATCACGCCTCGTTGGCGCCCTTGGTCCCGTGCCTTCCTGGCCAGGTGCTGGTTCAGGGCGTCGCGATGGTTTTGGCGAATGTAGAAGTTCACGAGCTCGAGCTCATAGATTGGTGGATACATGCGTTGCGTCTCTCCGGGTGAATTCAGCGATGTGCTGCAGATGGGTTGGGCCAGTGATGTCGACTGGCGGGCCCCCGGGCCCTTGGCGAGCGTGTGGTGGACCTGCGTTGATTGCTGGCACGGCGAAGCGTCCTTTCCTGATGTACCGAACGCGATGTGAGACAGCCCCGGACGGATCAGCGATCCATCACTGACAGGCTATTGCCGCGCTGGAGAGGGAACATCGGGAACGTCGCCCTATCTTTCCGGTTCCTGATCCCTAATCTGGAGCATGCCGGTGGATGTGGCGTATCGGGCGGCTTCCTCGCGGGTGCCGACATCGAGTTTCGCGAGGATGGATGACACGTGGTGGCCGACGGTCTTCGGGGAGAGGAAGAGTCGCTCCGCGATCTCGCGGTTGCTGGCCCGTTCGGCGACGAGCCGGAGGACCTCGAGCTCACGCGCGGTCAGCTGGCCGGCATTGGCGCGGGTCGACGCGCGCGGCCCGCGTGGGATTTTCCGTACCCCGATCGCTCGTAAGTGTCGCGTGATACGCAGCGCGTCCGCTCGTGCGCCGATGCGGTCGCACTGCTCCAGCGCGGCACGGAGGTCTTCCTCGGTACCTGACGACGCCCGGGCCCGGGCCGCCTCCAGTGGATGACCGAGCTCTGACCACGCCCGGGATGCAGCGGCGGCGTCACCAGAGATCTCGAGGGCGTACGGCTCGGGCAGGCCTTCGATGGATACTTTGACGCCTGCTCTGTGGAGCCAGAGACCGAGCTCTCCCTCAAGCCAGCGGTCCGCGCGGCCGACGGCAAGGCGCCAGACCGGTTCGATCTCGTCACGCAGGCGTTCGAGTGTGCCGTGGAGCCATGCGGCTTCGGCGCGGGCAGACGTTGTCGGCCCAAGCCGTTGTAGTTCGCCTGTCTGCGAGGCGAGGGCATGTGCCTCTTCCAGCTCGGAACCTGCCTCTTCGCCCAGGATCGTGCATACCCTGCCCAGACAAATCAGGGCGACGATGCGCGTGCCGGCGATCGCGGCCGGTAATTGGGTGATGGTCGTGGCTTCCGATCTTGCGTCTTCCCAGCGGCCCCGCGCGAGCCATACAGATGCGCGGTTGGCGCGCTGGTAGAGCTCCATGGCAAGGAGGTCCCGCTCCTCCGCGTAGGCAATCCCCTCGTCTAGCGCCCGTTCGGCTCGGGGAAGGTCGTGCTGGGTCAGTAATCCATACCCCAGGTTGGTCATGGCCCGGACCGCGTCGTCCTCGAGCCCGTGCTCCCTGGCCAGACGTGCCGCCTTTGCCAGCATGGCGACACCGTCTTCTTCTCCACGGTTCGTGCGGGAGCTCCCGACGTTCGTCATGGCATGGGCGAGGATGGCCGGGTTATCGAGCTCGGTCGCAAGGGCGATCGCTCGGGTTCCCCATTCGATCGCCTTGTCGAACTCGCCAGCCAACATATGAAGCTGGGAGAGGTTGCTCCAGGCCATCCCCAGCTCGGGGCCTGGCGGCAGCGTCTCGAGTAAGGCCCGGGCGGATTCGGCGTGCTCCCGCGCTTCCGCGGTTTGTCCGGAAAACCAGAGGAAACGGGACAGCCATCGGGTGCTGTCGCCTTGCCGCAAGGTATCGCCGAGCTCTGTGGAGAGGCTGACGGCGTCACGCTGGAGCCGGATCGCCTCGTCGATGTCGCCGGTGAGGTACCGCTCGACCGCCTCGGCTTCGAGGAGCGCCCGCCGCTCGGTATCCGGGAGATGCGCGGCAAAGCGCAAGGCCCGGCGATAATGGTCGGCCGCCTCGCGATGTGCCCCGAACGTGGCGGCGTGGCGCGCGGCAGCCGGCGCGAATTCAAGCGTGGCTTCCTCGTTGCCGGCCGCCTCGGCATGATACGCAAGCTGGTCCAGACGCGTTGCCTGCGCGGGATCCTCTCGCATCGCGTCCAGCACTCGCTGGTGGAGCGCCCGGAGCCGCGGCGCGGAGATGCTCGACAGGATCGCGTCCCGGCTGATCGCGTGCCGGAACGTGATCAGGCCGTCCGTGTCGCGGAGCATACCTGCGGCGAGGCACGCGTCGACAAGCTCCGCGACACGGGCACCGATAATCTTCTCCAGTAATCGAAGGTCGATCGGCGAAGACAGCACGGCCGCCGTATCGATCACCGCGCGCGCTTCGGGCGAGAGTCGTGCCGCCCGGGCAAGCACGGCGTCTCGAACCGTCTCCGGCACATCGGTCGACCCGGAGGCGATCGTCTCTGTCACGAAGAACGGATTGCCGCCGGTCCGTTGGTAGAGCGCATCCGCGTCGATCCCGGATGACAACGCGAGCTCGCGCACGGCATCCCGCGACAACGGTTCGAGATCGATGCGCCGTACGGAGGGGGAGTTGACGAGGTCGCCGAGGACGCGGCGTAGCGGATGATAGGGCTCCAGCTCGTCGTTGCGGTAGGCGACAATGAATTGCACCTTCGAGCCGTCGATTCGGCGCCCGAGGAAGCGGATCAGCTCCAGCGTCGCTTCATCGATCCAGTGGGCGTCTTCGCCAACGAGGATGGTCGGACCGGGGACCGCGCGAAATGCTTGCAGCACCTCACGGTAGATTTCGTCCCGGGCCGCGCCGGATTCCAGCCAACGATTGGTATCGAGCCCGAGCCCTTCCGAGAGATCGACCAATGGCCCGAACGGGCCGGGGATGACGGACCCGTCACACGAGACGACCACTGAGTGGTGCGCCTCTTTCGCTTCCCGCAGATGGTGTTCGATGAGGGTAGATTTTCCGATCCCTGCCTCGCCTCCGAGGAAGACGATCTCGCCGTGCCCGGCGGAGGCGCGGTCGAGGGAGGCGCGGAGGTCCTGGAGTGGGCGGGCCCGTTCAAGGAAGGTCATGGGCATTTCCGGGCGGGATGTGATCTGAAGGTTCGGTGTCCTGATTGTCGCGAGGCGAGCCGCAGTCGGTCAGGAAGGATACGGTGACGTCCCGGGTGAGCGCATTCTAGGGGAAATGCTGCGCGCAACTCAATCTATCGAACGCTCCGGCGTCGTTGGTCCCATGCACGACAACGGGCGGGACGTTGCCGCCCCGCCCGTTGCACATGTCTGATGCTCACACCATTGTGAGAGGTAGAGGACTGTCCTAGCTGACGGGCGTTGCGACGCCGTCACCTGTGGGCATCGGCTCGGCGAGCCAGACTCGAACGGTGGTCTGATCGTCATCGGCTTCGAGGAAGGCGATGCCATGGTAGCCGGAGTCGTTCATCGGATGGATCGCGATCACGAGGTTGTCGCCGTCATCATCGACGACCACGCCGCCGATCTCGCCACAAGCGATGTAGTTCTCGATATTCTCGGCGCTCTCGTGCACGTTGATCGAGTGGGAGCTGGCGAGCAGGTCCTCGAGCGACATGTCGATCTCGGTCTCGCCACGGAAGACGCGGGATGCCGTCAACACGCCCTGCGGGCTGTTTTCGGTCTCGTCGTCTGTGTCGTTGAGCCACTCGGTGATGTCATTCAGCGGCGCGGCCGGATTTGGATCCAGGTCATCACACGTGCCGGCATGAATATGGTTCGGGAAAGCGGTTCCGGTGGTTTCCTCATCATCCTGAGCGAGCACCATTCCGGTACCACCCAGCAAGAGGCTGCCTGCGAGCACGGTCGTAAGGGATACTGATCTGAGCGAGCGCAAGGTAATCATCCTGACTCCTTTCGGCACGACACAGGCTTCGGCCGGGTCGCAATCGGGCTACTTGCTTGCCGTGGTCAAGGTGACCGCAGCGCATGCGAGTTCGCGACACATAGAGCAGGATACGTGCCAAACGGCGCTACATTGGCCCCGGTTTTCCGGCACAGGTTGAAAGGATCACCCATGAAGAACGTTGTCGTGACCGGAGCGAGTGGCAAGGCCGGGCAGGAGACAGTCGCCCGACTCGCGCGCGAGGGATACGAGGTGCTTGCGACGGATATCGTGCCGCCCTCATCCGGGTTCGGCGTCCCGTTCCTGCGGGCCAACCTGACGGAGTACGGCGAGGCGGTCGAGATGCTTTCCGGGGCAGACGCCGTCGTCCACCTGGCCAATATCCCGGCGAACGGCATCTACTCCGAGCCACATACCTTCAACACGAATATCGTGATGAACAGCAACGTCTTCCTCGCTGCCGCGAGGCTCGGACTGAAGCGTGTAGTGTGGGCGTCGAGCGAGACCACGCTCGGCCTGCCGTTTGACCCGCCGCGTTACGCGCCGGTCGACGAGGATCATTTCCCCCATCCAAAGTCGACGTATGCGCTGTCCAAGGTGCTGACCGAGGAGATGGCGGAGCACATCAGTGGATGGTCGGGCATCCCGTTCATCGGGCTCCGTTTCTCGAACATCTTTCGGCCAGATGAATACGAGCGCGTCCTGTCGTTCTGGGATGACCCGGCGTCACGGAGCTGGAATCTCTTTGGCTACATCGATGTTCGGGATGTCGCCGCAGCCTGCCAGAATGCGCTCGAGGCTTCGACGACCGGATCGCACAACGTCATCATCGCGGCCGCAGACACGATCATGAACCGACCCTCGGCAGAGGTCCTGCGAGAGGTATTCCCGGAGGTCGAGTTGCGACGCGACCCGGGCGCGTACGGAACGCTCCTGGCCATCGATAAGGCCCGTGAGCTGATCGGGTTCGAGCCCGCGCATTCATGGCGTGATCACATCAGGGAATGAGCCATCTTGCCTGGTGCCTCTGCAGTGTACATAATAAATTACCCGAATGCGGGGCGGCTCGATCAAGATAGACACAGTCCAATTCGGAGTCACAATGGAAATGGTCAGTATTACCTTTTCAGGGCGCCGGATTGGACCCGGTGATCCGTATCCCCTTATGGGATCGACATTGGTTGGCAGGGAGGACGATCTCCGGCAGATCGTCGAACTCCTCGATCAGGACCACGCTCGGCTGATCGCGCTGACCGGACCGGCCGGCGTAGGCAAGACGCGGCTTGCTCACGAAATTGCGGGTCGACTGGGGGGCAGGTTCGAACAGGGTGTAGCCTGTGTGCGCCTGGAGTCCGTGTCCGATGATGGAGCGGTGCCCCGCGAGGTGGCTCGGGCGCTCGGGCTTCGGGAGCATTCCCAGTGCCATGCTCCCAGGCTCCTCGCGGATGCGTTGGCAGACGCGCATGTGCTCCTGGTGCTCGACGGCTTCGACCATACGGCCGACTCCCGGGTGTGGCTGCACGATCTGCTCACGGTTGCGCCACTGCTCAAGGTGGTAGTAACCAGCCGCGAACCACTGGGTTTTCCGCACGAGCACGAGTATCAGGTTCGACCTCTTTCTCCCGCAGAAGCCGCGGAGGTGTTCCTGCGCCGAGCTTCCGAGATCGTGCCTGGATTCTCACCAGATCAGGCGGAGATGGAGGCAGTCGAAGAAATCTGCAATAGGGTAGGCGGGATACCGCTCGCGGTCGAGATCGCGGCCTCGTGGACGAAGGACATATCCCCTGGAGATCTGCTCGCTCACCTCGATGACAGGCCGGAGTCTCTTCCGCCGGAAGCCGGGCCAGTCTGGAGCTACGACCTTCTGCAGCGCCCCGAGCAGATGTTGCTGTGCCGCCTCGCGATGTTCTCCGGCGGATTCACGGAGGATGCAGCGAACTTCGTTGCGTGCTGGCCCGACGCCCCGGCAGGTGACGCCGCGCTCGAGTCACTGACATCGCTGGTCGACTACGGGTTGGTCAGCCGAACTCCTGGCTCGGCACCCCTGGCGTTTCAGATGCACGAGGCGATCCGGTCATTTGAACAGTGTCACGACCCTGTGAACGGAGATGACCTGGCGCCGCTCGCTTTCGCGGAGTACTACCGTTCGCTCGGCGCGCGGGCAGAAGAGGGGCTGGCCGGCCCGCAGCAGGTGCGCTGGCTGGATCTCCTTGAGGACGAGTATCCGAACATCCGGCATGCACTGGCATGGCTCGAGGCGAACGACCGCCTGCATCATGCAGTGGAGTTGCTGTCCCAGATCCAGTATTTCATCAGCATTCGGGGACACACGCTCGAAATCCTCGAGCGGATGGTGCGGTGGCTCGACGCAACGATGCTCGTCCCCTGGTCGCCTGAGCACGGTCTCGCCCAATTGACGCTTGGACGCCTCTACCAGAATACCGGGCAATTCGAGCTCTCGATCAGGATGCTGACCGAGGCGGCGGCGACGTTCATGGCGAATGGCGACCACCGTCACGCCGCGATGGCGAAGACCCTCGTGGCCGCCGACTATGCGCTGATGGGGCTAACGGAAGAGGTGGGCGTCCTTGCGTCCGAAGCGCTCGAGCTGGCGCGGCCGCTCGGGATGAGCCGGTTCGTCGCGGCGGCGCTCAGTTGGCAGGCCTGGCACGCAGAAGCAACGGGTGACCAGGAGCGGGCTGACGCGCTCCGGGAAGAAGTCTCCGGGATCGCGCGGGAGACGGGGGACCGATGGGCAATGTCCTTCGGACTTGCACCCCGAGCCAGAACGGCGCTCGAGGCGGGCGATTGTGAAACAGCGGAGCGCCTCGCAACCGAGCTGCGCGACATCCTTGCGGAAATCGGCTCATTGCACGACCTGCCGGCTGCCTACCAGCTCCTCGCCATGATCGCCGAAGCGCGAGGCGATCTCGAGTCGGCAACGAATCATCTGCAGCA
>DATGPC010000354.1:0-4206 GCA_035305265.1 Thermomicrobiales bacterium
CAGGGTCCCGATCCCGTAGCCCCGTCCCCAGTCGAGGATCGGCAGCACACGCCTCACGCCGCGACCACTCCCGTTCTTCATGGAGCACCTCGTCAAGTCCAGCTCGATCCACATATGCGGATCCACTAATTTAGCAATACCTGAATGGAGCCGACAGGAACGGCACCGGCCCTCGTGATGCCTGAGGACGCGGTAACAGAGGGTGCGGCGTACTGCCGTCTCGCTGACCACCCGTGCCGGATGATCGGCGAAGACGACCCGAGACACCGCTTGTCCGGGCATCAAGTTGCAGAAAACAATGAAGCATCGGGCATACGGATGCGCATGGACGGTCTCGCGCCGCACAAAAGCATCATGCACCAGTATATCTCTATATCTACATATTCAGTTTTGTCTTGACTTTCGCATGACGCGTGTGGGTTGATGAAGAGGCGTTGCTGCAAATCGCGAACGAGGACGAGAAGGGAAGTCGGATGAGACGAACCGCCTTGAGGAGAACGCTACCACTGCGCGTCGCACTTCTGGGGGCGCTCGCTGCGCCGATCATGATGGGCCCTGCCTGGGCCGCCGAAGACGATGGCTCGTTTCCGACCGCGGATCAGGTCGGGGGCGAAGTCTTTCCGCCCGGACTTCAGCCCGGCGATGAATTTCCGGAAGACGTCGTCCTGTACGACTCGGACGGGAACGAGACCTCGTTTGGCGAGGTTGCCAGAGGGCAGCGCACGCTGCTGACCTTCTTCATCACGGCGGCGCCTGCTTCCATCGAGGAACTGAAGAAGATCGAACGCTTCGCGGAGGACGTCGAGGACCTCAACGTCATCTTTGCGAACTCGGACGTGGTGGGAACGGCGCTTTTCGGCGGAAGCGAAACGCAGATCCCGGAAACCGTCCGCACCGTGAACATCGTGAAGAACGAGGAAAATCTCGCCACGCCGGTCTACGTCGCACCGAACAACGTCTTCGTTCCCGAGGGTCTGTCAAATCGCCTGGGTTTCCGCGGACTGCCGACCTCGTACCTGATCGGAGAGGACGGCAAGGTCATCAGGATCTTCGTGGGTCCGCACGACTGGTCGCCGGGCGATCTGGAGACAGCGTCGGTGGGGAACGCTGCCACGACCGCCGCCGCCACGATCGAGAACGAAGGGAAGTGAGCCGATGCTGACTAGACGGGACTACCTGCGGGGAACGGCCGCAGCCGGTGCGGGCCTCGCACTCGGTCTTTCGAAACTGAACCCGGCCCTCGCGGCGGTCCATGATGCGACCGGCGAAGGGACTTACGAGCTCTTCAAGAAGTTCCACGGAAACGTCATCCTCCTGCCTGGAAAGTATTCGGGCACGGTCTCGGCGCTTGATCTTTCCGTTCCCGAAACCCTGGCCTGGTACAACTTCGGCAGGGCCGGCATCGACATGCCGATCCCGCATCATATCGCTGCCATGCCATCGGCGGATCCGTTCAAGGGATTTGACTTCTACCAGACGATGCAGCCGCCAGGCGCGCCCTATGTCAACGAGAACTCGCCGGAATGGCGCGATCGCGGCGACTTCAAGATGTACAAGATGCGCTATGACGGATCGGGGTCGCAGAACTCGATCAGCGTCGTCAGCGACATCTCCGCCGCGACGGGCATGGGTCTCGGCGTGCATGTGTCGATCGGAGTCGGGCCGAACGCGGAGAAATACGTGGCCTTCGCCGACGGCCAGAAGGACATGGTGCTGATCACCACCATCGACGACGACCCGAAGATCGTGAAGGCGTTCAAGGTCGACTACGACCCGAACGCGCGCGAGCTCAATGTCCAGCACATCTTCCCCGATGCTTCCACCGGCCGGTTCGACTACGAAGGCCGCAAGGGCATGAAGACCAGCCACGAGGCAATGCTCGGTGAAGAGCTGATGCCGGCCGACCCGACCGCGGTTTTCGTCGATGCCTTCACCTGGCATCCGGAACTGCCGCTCGGCGCGATCCTGATCCGGCGTCAGGGCTGCTGCGTCATCGTGAACACCGAAACCTGGGAACCGCTGGCGCTGCTCTCGACGGCAAAAGGGGCGCCAGACCATTTCGACCTGGTGCGCCAGCAGGGTGCTACCTGGACCTACTCGATCCCGTCGGTGCTGACGCCGATGCATGAGGCGGGTTTCATCACCTCGGGAGAGTTCTTCCTCGCCTGCAACAACGTCCTGCAGAACAACGTCGCCGTCTACCGCTCCGAAGACCCGAACCCCATGAACTGGAAGAAGGAGGCCTTCGTCGAGGGCTTCGGAACCAAGTATCTCCCTCTCCATATGGGCAACGTGCCGGACTCGCGCTGGGTGTTCTTCACGATCTGGGCACGGAAACCGAACAACGGCTTCATCTGCAAGGTCGACCCGAAGACCTGGGAGGTCGTCACGAGGTGGGACACCGGGCCCGATCCCCATACCTGCGACTGCACGGTGGACGGCAAGTACATCACGACCGTCTACTCCGGTCACCAGTCCGGACAGTCGGGTCTCGTCGTCATTGACGCGGATACCGACGAGATCGTCGCTCGCCTGCCAAGTCCCGGCGGCCACCACGACCACGTCGTCGTGCCCGAGAGCTGGGAAGGGCTGAAGTCCTCGCGCAGCACGTCGGTCTGACGCACGCCCGCTCCTCCCGCCGCGGCAATGTGCCGCGGCGAACTGATGTCCGCTACCACGGAGGAATGTCGCAATGTCCCCGAGAAAGGCACTTTCCAGCATCCTTTGCAGTGTGGCTCTCGCCTCGGGATTGATCGCAACATCGACCGTCGGGGTGGTCGCGCATGATTTCGAGCCGGACAGGCCCCCTGTCGGCCCCAATGGCGGCCTCATGGCTGCAGACGCCGCCGGTCACGCCGAGCTCAGGATCGAGGACGGAGCGCTGACCGTCTGGCTGACCGATCATGCTGACGCCCCGATCTCCACCCGGGACCTGATCGGCCATGCGTCGATCCTGAACGGAGACATGGAGCGCGTGGATGTCGATCTCGCGCCGGCCGGCGATCATTTGCTGCAGGCCGAGGACCCGCGCATCTCGCCCGAGGCCGGCTCCCGCATTTCCTTCAGCACCGTCCTGGCCGACGGCATGCCTCTCGAGGTGCGTGTCACCGTTCCGGACGAAGGCGAGATCCTGGACGCACACGTGCCGCACGAGCACTGACGTGCAGGGATGGCATTTCGGGAACGGCGGCGGCCACATCCTGGCTGCTGCCGTGCTGATCTGCGGCTGCCTCTCGGGGATGTGTCAGGCGGGTCCGGCGGAGATGGAAAAGCTTGCTGCCGCGCAGGCCTGCAGCGGATGCGATCTTTCCGGAGATGATCTTACCGGGCTGAGCCTCACGCATGTCAACCTGACGGCAGCCGATCTTTCCGGCGCAAGGCTCGACGGGCTCAGCCTGATCGGCTCGGATCTCAGCGGAGCGGATCTCACGGATGCAAGCCTCGTCGGGACAACCCTTGGCGGCGTGATCCTGACCGAAGCGGACCTGACCGGTGCCGACCTCACCGGCGCGATCATGGTCATGGTGCAGTCTGCTGGAGCGATCTACGACGATGCCGACCTGACCGACGCGCTCGCGCCCAATGCCGACTTCGAAGGCGCGTCCTTCCGGAACGCCCGGCTCGCCAATGCGGATCTCTATTCCTCAAGCCTGTTCTTTGCGGACCTGACCGCGGCGGACCTCAGCGGCGCCGATCTCAACGCAGCGAATTTCGCGGAAGCGGCACTCGATGGCGTGGTCACCACCGCCGAGACCATCTGCCCCGACCGCGAACCCGGGCCGTGCTGGCCTGCCCCATCCGAAGCAGGGAGCGGTGACCAATGACATGGATGAGTGCGACTCCGTCGATGCGGTTGGCAGGGCCCCTGATGGCCTTCGCCATGCTTTCGGCGCCGATCCCGGTGCTGGCGCATTCTGACGCGTCATCCTTCGGCGGCGGAGCCGGAATGCACGATCATCCTGTGGACATGCATGACACCGTCGATCGCTACCCCGCCCGGGTCCTGGTGGATCCACGCCGGGTGGTGAACGTGACGATGCGCGTGAATGCGCGGATCACGGAGGTCCAGAGTGGTCCGCCCGGCTCGAGAGTCACTGCCGGCATGCCGCTGGCACGCTTCACGAGCGCCGAACTCCGGACCCTGCAGACCTCCTACATCGAGACCTACCGCGCCAAGGACGTGATCATGGGAATCACGACAACGGG